>CAIOBP010000129.1 GCA_903856295.1 uncultured Rhodospirillales bacterium
ATGGCGTCCTCTTTGTAATAGTCGCCGAACGACCAGTTGCCGAGCATCTCGAACCAGGTGTGGTGACGGCCGTCCTTGCCCACGGCATCGAGATCGTTGTGCTTGCCGCCGACCCGCATGCAGGGCTGGCAATCGGCGGCGCGGGTGTAGGACCGGGTCTCGCGGCCGAGCAGCGCGTCCTTGAACTGATTCATGCCGGCGTTGGTGAACAGCAGCGTCGGATCGTTGCCGGGAATGATGTTGCCGGGCCTCACCACCGTGTGCCCGCGCGCCTGAAAGAAATCGAGAAACCGGGTGCGGATGTCAGAGGCTTTCATGGCCGGCAAGGCTCCAGGAATGGCTCACGTGGGTGGCTCAAGTGAAACACCGGGAGCCCAGCCTGCGCCGGCCCTCCCGCAAGAGCGAGACGATACCGGGCCGGCTATGGGATTTCCACAAAATAGAAAGGGGCCGCGCGCTGGCGGCCCCGGTGTTCGTGCTGGAGGCGGAGAACCGTTACCCTTATTCCGGATTGGCCGCGACCTGGGCCTGGAGGAAGGCCTTGCGGGTCTTGGGGGCGATTTCCGGCGGGTTCATTTCGCCGCAGCGGCGGGGCTCCAGGGTCTTGGCGCTCTTCCAGTCCAACTCGGCCAGATGATTCCAAACCCGGCAGACATAAGCGTGGGACTGACGGCTGGAGCCACCCTGGTAACGGGCCACGGCACGCGACCAGCTGCCGGTGTCGTTGTGCAGGCGGACCAGCATGTGACCGGCGTACCAGATGTTCGACTTCGGCTCGAGCATCGATTCCAGTGAATGGAAGGCGGCGCGGTGATGCTTGACCGAGAGCTGCATGCAACCGACGAAGGCGTCGTGACGGGCGCCGTTGCGGCCCTGAATGTGACGCAGGGCGTCGGCGCGGCTGTGGGTGTGCACGGTGCGATAGCCGAGCGACAGGGCGTTGGGCTGAGGCACGCCGTCTTCACCGCTTTCGACCAGCGAGATCGCGAGCAGCAGCCCTTTCGGGATGTGCAGCTGGTTCTCGACGATCGAGGTGTTGGTGTGGCAGTCGTTCTCGCCTGCGTGGGCGGGACGATCCAGCGATAGCCCAAGTCCGAGTCCGAAAACCATGGCCGCAAATCCGCCGACCAACCGCCGAGCCCGTTGCGCTGATACCGTCATCACCATTCTCCCTGTCTTCCGCCCCTCCCATGAGAGGCTGTCGTTACCCCGCTTGCGGGCGGGTGGGTGCCGGGAGGCACGCCCTTGAATCACCGGTACCCGGCTCTGTCGCCGTCACCGCCTCCCCAAAGGACCAAGGCGCTGCATAAGCGAACGCCGAGGGCAGCAATGACAAAATGTCGCAGGGGGGTCAAGCACATTTTGCAGAGTTTTTCCCGAATTGCCCGAGAACAGGCCGGCGTTAACGAATTCCCGGATCGGCCGCCGCCCTATATCCTGTGGAGAAATCCAGCATTCACGGGCATATACTGCCCCAGGCTCCAGATGATCGCATCGGCTCCCGCGGTGCTGCGTTTACCAATTCTCGCGTCCGAAAATGGCCCGATCGATTGGTCTGCGGCGCCAAAATTTGGTTTACACCCTATTAATATTTCGATTCGGGATGGCTGAGTCTCGCCCCCGCCCTTGCCCGCCGCTGCGAGTGCGAGCATAAACCGGCGATGGACGAAACCACGGAAAATTCCGCCTTGGCAGCCCTGGCCGCAGCCCTGGCCGCCGGTTACGAACGCCGCGATGCCGGCGATCTTGCCGGTGCCGAGCGGGCGTTCCGACTCGCCGTCGACGCCGCGCCCGGAGAGGCCGACGCCCAGGGCGCGCTCGGCGATACCCTGATGGCCCTCGGTCGGTTCGCCGAGGCGGCGGTCGCGCTGTGCGCGGCGGAGTCCCTGGAGCCCGCGCGGCCCCATCGGCTGGCGGCGCTGGCCGAGGCCCTGCTGGCGGCCGGAGAGTTCGGCGCGGCGGCCGAAGCGTGCCGGCGCCGGGTCGCGATTCGTCCCGACAGCGTGCCGGCGCTGCTGGCCCATGCCGAGGCGCTGCTGGCCCTGGGCGATGCCGCCGCCGCCGCCGGGCCGTTGCGCGAGGCGGCGCTGCTGGCGCCCGAGGATGCCGATATCGCCGCCAAGCTGTGTCAGGTGCTCACGGACCTCGGCGAGCCCCTGGAGGCTTTGGAACTGGCACAGCCGGCTGTGCGGCGCAATCCCGGCCATCCGCGGTTGCAGGTCGCTCTCGGCTGCGGCTGGCGGGCGCTGGGAGAGCGGGAGAAGGCTGCGGCGGCGTTCCGGCGCGGTCTTGCGCTCGACCCGGACGACGCTGGCGCTCAGGCGGCGCTGCACTCTCTTATCCATGACGGCGCGGCGGAAGCCGAACCCGGCGCCGCCTATGTCCGCGCGCTGTTCGATCGCTATGCCGAGCGATTCGACGCCGATTTGCTGGAAAAGCTGGGCTACCGCGCGCCGCAATTGCTGCGGGAGGCGCTGGGAGCCTCGCCGGGCGGGCTGGATATTCTCGATTTGGGCTGCGGCACCGGTCTGGCCGGGGTGGCCTTCGCCAGTCTGGCCCGGCATCTGGCCGGCGTCGACCTCGCGCCCCGGATGGTCGAGCAGGCGCGCCGGCGCGGACTCTATCAAGAGTTATATGTGGAAGACCTGCTGGTTTGCCTGGGACGCGCGGCGGCACGCTGGGACCTGATTCTCGCCGCCGATGTCTTTACCTATCTCGGCGATCTCGGGCCGGTGACGCGGGCGGTCGCGGCGGCGCTGCGTCCCGGCGGCCGGCTGGTGGCCACCGTGGAAAGCGCGCCCGGTCTCGATGGCTTCGAGATCATGCCCAGCCGCAGGGTTCGCCACGGCGCCGGGCACCTGCGCGCCTGCGCCGAGGCCGCCGGGCTGACGCTCGGCCGGCTCGGTCCGGAAACCCTGCGCACGGAAAAACGCCAGCCGGTGCCGGGGCTGGTGTTCATACTGGCCAAGGGATGAGGGTCAGGCCGCGACCTGATCGAGCGTGCGCAGGAAGTCGCCGAGGGCGTGGGCGATGCGGCGGCTGGTGGCCAGCGCGTCCTGGACCGTGGCCAGCCCCGAGACCTCGCTCTGAAAGTTGATGGCGCCGCCGTTTTGCCGGTAGCCGTTCATCAGGGTGCTGGCGGTGTCGGCGACCTTGGTTTCGCGGGTCGAACTGGCGCTGAGCCAGTTCCAGGCATCGGAAACCCGGGTGGCGAACTGGCCGTAGCTGGCGCCGGTCAAGGTCAGGCCATCGGCGTTGAACTGGCGTCCGCCGGCGCTGAGACTGTTGGCCACGGCGGCCATGGCGCCGGGTTTCAAGGATTTGGCCCCCGACAGCAGGTCGGGATTGACCTGAAGGGTGCCGCGATTGCCGCCGATGAACAAGCCGAAGCCAAGCTCGGAGGCGCTGGCCGGCGGCGCCATGTCATAGGCGTCGGCCAGGGTGGTCGGCTGCTTGGGGCGGGTGCGGCCGAGCAGCGCCCCGGCCACGGCATCGAGCTGGGAGCGCAGCTTGCGCAGGATTTCGGCGTCGGGCGCGGTATCGGCCGGGCGGGCCGGCGTCGCGCGCGAGCCGTCGGCGCCAAGGCGCAGCAGGGCGCCGAGACGACCGTCGGTGATGCTGCCATCGGCCGAAACCGCGCCGGCCGGCGCCGGGCCGGTGGCGGCGGTGCTGGAAAACTGGAAAGGCCGGCCGTCGAGCAGGGGTTGGCCGCTGGCGGTGTAAAGCGCGACGCCCCGGTTCTCGCGCGGAAAGACGTTGGCGCCGGTCATATCGACCACTTTGGCGACCAGGACGTCGCGCCGGGCCTCGTCCTCGTCGCTCGGACGGTTGAGCGCCGCCTGGGTGGCGATGGTGCGGTTTTCGCGGTGAATGGCGACCAGGGTCTGGTTGAGGTCCTGAAGTCCGGACGAGGCGTCGTCGTTCATGCGCACGGCAAGTTTTTCCACGCCCTGGGCAAGCGTGCGCACGGTGCCGGCCAGGGTGTCGCCCTGCTTGATCGCGTTCTGGGCCAGGGCGGGGTCGCCGGGCGCGGCGGCTAGGCCGCGGCAGGCTTTGACGAAGGCCTCGAAGCTGGCGCCGATGCCGGGCGAGGTGTCGTTGGGAGCGAACAGCGCCCCCAACTCCGCGAGGTAGCCATCGCGCACCGAGGTTGAGTTCTGCCGTGCGGAAATCTCGCTGATCTGACCGCGCAAGGCCCCGGAGAGCGGCGAGAGCGGGGCGGTGGCGTTCGGGGCGGACGGTTGGGCGGCGCTGCCGGCGGCGGGCGCCGGTGCGGGGTCGGCCCCGCCCTGGCTGCCGGGGGGCACCAGTTGAAACCCGTTGGCGACTGAGGCGATGGCTCCGAACAGGCCCATGGTTCGATTGTCCCCGTTGACTCGGGACGGGGCCAAGCAAGTTTCGGGCCAGGGTCGGCGGGCTCGGGACCGGGCTTTGCCGGTGACTGAGGCGCGCTTCCTGCCGCTTGGCCCGGCAGCTTTTTCCGGGCGATCGGTCAGGAGATACAAGCGGCTTGGCCGCGGCGGCGGGAGGGGGTATGGTTGGCGCTCCCCGTTCTGCCGGAGGTTGCCCCATGCACACTCAACCCGATTTTCCCAACCTCTTCATCCTCGACCACCCGTTGATTCAGCACAAGCTCAGCCTGATGCGCGACGAGAGCCGGTCGACCATGGGGTTTCGTCAGCTGCTGAAAGAAATTTCGCTGCTGATGGGCTTCGAGCTGACCCGGGATCTGCCGCTGACCACCGAGCGCCTGGAGACGCCGCTGGCGCGCTTCGACGCCCCGGTGCTGGCCGGCAGAAAGCTGGCCATCGTGCCGATTTTGCGCGCCGGACTCGGCATGGCCCAGGGGCTGCACGATCTGTTGCCGTCGGCGCGCGAGGGCCACATCGGTCTTTATCGCGACGAGCGGACCAAGACGCCGGTGGAATATCTGGTCAAGCTGCCGGACCCCGAAGGGCGGATGTTCATTCTGGTCGATCCGATGCTGGCCACCGGTAACTCGGTGGTTCATGCCGCCGACGTTCTCAATCGCCACGGTGTCGAGGACGCGCAGATTCGCCTGCTGTCGCTGGTCGCGGCTCCCGAGGGCGTGCGCCGGTTCCACGGGGCGCATCCGCGGATTCCGGTTTATGTCGCGGCCCTCGACAGCCATCTCGACGAGGACGCCTACATCGTCCCCGGCTTGGGCGACGCCAGCGACCGCTTGTTCGGAACCAAGTAAGGGGGCGACGCTCCGCCGCCAAGGCGGCGGAGCGTCAGCGGCCCGGAACGGCTCAGCGGGTCGAAGGTTTCGTCGCCGGAACGATCGCCGGCTGACTGCCCGGAGCCGATGGTTTTGTTGCCGGAACGAGTTGGGTCTGACCGGTCGCGGCGGCGGGTGCCGCCGGGGTGGGCACGGCCGGAACTGGCACGGCTGGGGCGCTCGCGGCGGGCGGGCTGACGGGCGCGGCCTCGGGGACCGGCGGCACGGAGTCGCCGATGCCGACCGCCGAGGCCACGGCGCCGGTCCGGGGGTCGACCAGATAGAGACGGTCGCCGACCTTGGGCTGGCGGATCAGCAGCAGGACCCGGTTGTTGAAGTCGTGAATCGCCACCACCTGGGCGTCGTTGCCCAGATGCAGCGCCACCGCCGCCGGACGACTGGCCTGAACGGCCTGGGTGAGGGTGCTCAGCTCGGTTTGCAGGGTGTCGGTGTGGCTTTTAGCGAAGTGCCCGACGCCGGTGATCCGCTGATACAGAACATAGGACAGGAATATCACGCCGACGATGATCAGTACGCCCATGATCACGATCGCTTTTTTTATCGCATTCACGTCTGGATCCTATCAGAAGACACGGAGTGGACGAATCATGACCGGAAACCCCGAGGACGGCAAGGCGGGTGCGGCGGCCGCGCTCACCTGCGTCGTGCCGGACGAGGCGGGGGGAGAGCGGCTCGACAAGCTCCTGGCAGCCGCCTTCAAAGACCTGTCGAGGTCGCGCTTGCGCGTGCTGCTCGAACAGGGCCATGTCGGCACCGGTGGCCGGACCATAACCGACCCGTCGCACCGGGTCAAACCCGGTCAGGTGTTCGAGCTGGTGGTGCCTCCGGCCGAGCCGGCGACTCCCGAGCCCCAGTCCATGCCCTTGACCGTGGTCTACGAGGATGCGGATGTGTTGGTGATCGACAAGCCGGCGGGGATGGTGGTTCATCCGGCGCCGGGGAATCCCGATTTCACCCTGGTCAACGCCCTGCTCGCCCATTGCGGCGACAGCCTGTCGGGCATCGGCGGCGTCTGCCGGCCGGGCATCGTGCACAGGCTCGACAAGGACACCTCCGGCCTGCTGGTGGTGGCCAAGACCGACCGCGCCCATGCCGGGCTGTCCGGGCAGTTCGGCGACCGGACGATTCGCCGCACCTACGCGGCGCTGGTCTGGGGCCTGCCCAGTCCGGCCAGCGGCACCATCAGCGGCGCCATCGGCCGCAGTGCCACCGATCGCAAGAAGATGGCGGTGGTGACCCGGGGCGGCAAAGCGGCGGTCACGCACTACCAGCGGCTGCGCGGATTCGGCTTGGCGGCGGCGCTGGTGGAATGCCGGCTGGAAACCGGCCGCACCCACCAGATCCGCGTCCATCTCGCCTCGATCGGTCATCCGGTGGTCGGCGATCCGGTTTATGGCGGCGGCCTGACCCCGGCCCGGGCCAAACGGTTGCCAGCGGCGCTGAAGCCGGTGTTCGCGGCCTTCACCCGGCAGGCGCTGCACGCGCGGCGGCTGGAATTCCTCCATCCCGCCGATGGCCGTCCGCTGGCCTTCGAGGTCGGGCTGGCGGCGGATATTCAGGCGCTGATCGGGGCTTTGAGCGAAATTTAGGAGTCCTCCCTCTTTAACAGCCGGGGTAGACTGAATATATCCGGCCGGGTTCGCGGCGTGTGCGGCAGAGGATTTGGTGAGATGTCGAGCGTTTCCAGCCTCCCGGTGATGAGCAACGAGAGCAATCTCGCGCGCTATCTTCAGGAAATCCGAAAATTCCCGATGCTGGAGGCCGGGGAGGAATTCATGCTGGCCAAGTCCTGGCGCGAGCATGGCGATAGCGAGGCGGCGCACCGGCTGGTCACCAGCCATCTCCGCCTGGTGGCCAAGATCGCCATGGGCTATCGCGGCTACGGCCTGCCGCTCTCGGAACTGATCTCCGAGGGCAATGTCGGCATGATGCAGGCGGTCAAGCGCTTCGATCCCGATCGGGGCTTCCGGCTCGCCACCTACGCCATGTGGTGGATTCGCGCCGCGATCCAGGAATATATCCTGCATTCCTGGTCGCTGGTCAAAATGGGCACCACCGCCGCCCAGAAGAAGCTGTTCTTCAATCTGCGCAAGCTCAAGGGCCAGATGCAGGCGATCGACGAGGGCGATCTCTCGGCCGAGCGGGTGCGCCTGATCGCCGAGAAGCTCGAGGTGCCCGAGGCCGACGTCGTCAGCATGAACCGTCGGCTGGCCAGCCCCGATTCCTCGCTCAACGCCCCGATGCGCGCCGACAGCGAGGGCGAATGGCAGGACTGGCTGGTCGACGAAACCGACAGCCAGGAAATCCGCCTCGCCGAACGCGAGGAGCTGACCAAGCGGCAGCGCCTGCTGCGCCGGGCCATGGAGCATCTCAACGAGCGCGAACGGCATATCCTGATCGAACGCCGCCTGCGCGACGTTCCCGCCACCCTCGAGGAGCTGTCCGGGCACTACGGCATCAGCCGCGAGCGCGTGCGCCAGATCGAAGTCCGGGCCTTCGAGAAACTCCAGAAATCGATCAAGAACGCCGCGATCGATGAACGGCTGATCGGGTGAGCTGGTTGGTCGTGCCTTTCTCCTCCGACAACGCTGACTGAAATTCAGATAGAGACCGTCATGCGCGGGCCTGACCCGCGCAATCTCCGCGTGTATGGCCGGGTCAAGCCCGGCCATGACGCTCAACAAACAGAGAAAGTTTTAGGGCGACGCCTTATCCGTGGGGATAGAGCCGCTGGAAGCCCTCGGTGACCTTGGCGATCATGTCGGGGTTGCGGTCGCGCCAGTAGCGGGGGTCGCGCATCAGGGCGTGGAGGTTGGCGGCGTCGCCGGTGGCTGCGGGGGCGGCGCCGCGCAGGGTGGTGGGTTCGCCGGCGGTCATCAGCTTGTGGATGGCCATCACGCCGTCCGCCGTGGTGGAGAGGGCCTCGAGGGCGCTGCCGGGCAGGTTTTTCTTGCCCCAGGCGAGCATCTGGCGCGAGGCTTCCCGCCATTTGTCGGTGCCGCCGAAATGGTCCTGAAGGCGGCGGAGCTGCTGTTCGGCCTCGTAATGGGCGGCGACTTCGCGGACCAGCGGCACGAAGCGTTCGGCGGCGAGGTCGTAGACCGCCTGAACCTGCTCGGGAGTCAGGCCGGCGGCGTGCAGGCGCTGATTGACCACCGGGTCGGTTTCGAACAGGCCGTGATCGGTGTTGACCTGATAGTCCTGGGGCTGGTCGGGAACGCCGAGCGCCTTGAGCAGCGCCGCGCGGTCGGCGGGCTGGGCCGAGCCGGCGGCGGCCGGACGGGTCAGGGCCGAGAGCCGGCGCTCCAGCTCCTGATAGGATTTCGCCAGCGTGTCGGTGCGCACCTGACCGCTCTTGGCATCCCAGAATTTTTCCGGAATGTGGGCCGGGCGGGCGGCGGGCGCGGCGCTCGCGGCGTCCGGGGTCGCGGTATCGCCGGCGCTGGTTTCCGTCGCGTCGTCATCGGCGACGGCGGGGGTGGCGACGGCGGGGTCGGCGGCGGGCGGGGTCAGCAGGTCTTGGGCCATGGGTTGGGTCTCCTGGGTTTGGGCAGAGGCTCAGTGGGAGGGTTGAACGGCGGAGCCGGGGGAGGGTTGAACGGCGGGGCCGGCGCGGCCCCGGGCGATCAGGGCGTGAATCGCCTGGACCAGTTGGCGCTGGCCTTCGAGGTGGCGCAGCGCGGTGTCCGGAGCGTCGGGGCCGAGGCTGCGCTCGGTGGTGACGGCGCGCAGATGGGTCAGCACACGGATGCCATCGGCGCCGGAGAAGCAGCGGGCGAAGGCGGCGGCGAGGTCATCGCCACCCGCGACCGTCGGGGCGGCGGACAGCCAGGCCCAGCCGGGGGTGCCGGGGGAGCGGGACTCACCCATGATTCACCTCCCGCGCCAGGGCCGGAGCCGCCGCCGCCCCACTCGCGCCGCCGCCGTCCCCCTGCGAGGGAGCGGCCGGCGTCGCGCGCATCAGATGGCCGGGCACGCCGAACGCGTTGCCGAGCCAGTGTGCCGCCGCCTCGACATTGACGGTGGCCAGGGCCGCCGGTCCGAGGCTGGCCGCCGCCTGCAGCCAGAGCAGCGTCGCCTGGACGTCGCGGTTCGCTTGCGCTTGCGCGAGCGGCGAGCGGTATTGCAGCTCGATCAGCCGGCCGTCGACCGCGAGGTCGGGGATTTCGCCGCGCCGCCGCAGAATGGCCAGCACCCGGTGAACCAGCGGCGTCAGCAGCTCCGATTGCAGCCGGCCGTAGGTGGCGCCGAGCAGCCGGGCCATTTCCGCGGAGCGTTGCAGGACCTCGGTGGCGGTCATGCGGCTGTCGCTCACCGGTCCGAGCTGGTCGACCAGCAGGCTGTGACGGATGCGCTGGCGCAGGTCCGAGAGCACCAGTTGCGAGATGTCGAAGCGGCCGGGAGTGGCCAGCGGCGTCAGCCCGGCCGAGCCCACCGCCTTGGGAATAATCGTTCCGGGTACGAGACGAATGGTGGCGGGATTGAGCACGCCGTCGTCGTCGGCCTGCCACATGCCGGTGACCGCCATCGAGGCGTTCTTGAGGGTGAGTTCGACCACCTTGTTGGCGGTCTTGATGTCGGGCAGCGCCTTCATGACCGGCGAGCGGCCGTAGCTTTCGCCGGGCGCCTTCAGCCAGCGGAAAGAGATGAAGGGCGATTGGCCGAACCGGCCCTGGGTCAGGGTCAGCGGCCCCGCGCCGCCATCCTCGAGCACTACGGCGTAGCGATAGGCCGGGCCGTCGGGCAGCACCGCTTCGACCACGCCGTACCGCCGGTCGGCATGGCGGCTGCCCTCGGCGCGGATGGCGGTGGGCAGGGCTCCGGTGGGAAAGCGGCGGCGCAGCTCGTCGAGGGTCAATTCCGAGCGGCGATAGGTGACGTCGAGCCGGCCGGTCGGCCCCTCCTCAAGCACGGCGTCGGCGAGCGGCACGGCGGTGAAGCGTAGGGCCGAGGGCTCGCCCGGCGGGTTTTCCTCCAGCAGCATGGTGGCGGTGCCGACGGTCACCAGATCAAGGAAACACTGGTGCATTTCGATAGCGAAATTAGAACGGTCAAGGTGAGATTGAGCAACGGCGGCCACCCGGTCGAACAGCGGCGTCGCGCCATCGCGCTCGGCGGCCGGCAGATCGGGGCCGGGCACCAGCCCGAACCAGCGCGACCAGGGCGGCGTCAGCTCCGAGAGCAGGCTGGCGGCGAGCTGATCGACGGCGTCGACGGCGGTGCCGTCGAACAGCCGGTCGCCCCGGCGGTCGGCGGCCATCGCCGGCCGGGTGACGGTGTGGCCGAGCGGCAGGGCGAAATCGTAGCAGTCCTGCCAGAAGCTCTCCCAGGGGGCGCGGCGGGCGCGGGCGGCGGCGTACAGCTCGAGAACGGCGCGGGCGTCGTCATCGGGCTGCGAAACCAGGGGATCGGGGCCGGTCATGGGCGGTCACTCTCCGAGCAGGGTCTTGCGCTGGGGCAGCAGCGCGTTGGGACTGAAGTCGTTGCCGGCCAGCGAGGCGGCGGCGGCCGGCACCCCGACGAAAGAGGTGGCGATGGTGCCCTGAAGGCCCCGGCTGCGCATGGCCAGGGCGTTGGCCGAGGCCACGGCGGGGTCGATCTGCGCGGCCAGCGCCGGGTCGCTCTGGACGGTGGCGGCGGGAATCGGGGCGATGGCCGGGGTGGGCAGCGGCGGCGGTGGCGCCGGCGGCAGCGGGGCCGGCGGCGGTGGCGGTGGCTCGGGCGTCACGACGACTGGCGCGGGGTCGGGCAGTTTGGGCACGGAAAACAGGCTGGACATGACCGGTCTCCTGATCAGGGGTTGGCGGCGATAAAGCCGAGCGGGGTGTGGCAGAGCGCCGGGGCGGCGCTAAACACGTCGTGTCTAACGAGATGGCGATATAACTGCCAAGGCGTTAGAACAAACTGGTCGTGTAATCCGAGTAGGCGTTTGCAGGTCTCAACGCAGGTGAACGGCCCCCAGGGCGCCGGCTTGCGCAGCCCGGTGCGCACGGTCGCCGGGGCGACGGTGTGGCCGTTGGCGGCGAACCAGCCCGGCAGGTCGAAGTCGGCGGTGACCGGCGGCACCGTGACTTCCAGCAGCGGCGCCAGCGGATCGATGGCGATCCAGTGGCTGCCGTCGTGAAGCACCACGAAGCAATGGCGGAAGCCCGGGCGCAGCAGCCGCAGCCACGCCAGCTCGGTGTTGTCGCAAAACACCACCCAGGCGCGCGGGGCGGCGGGGGCGGGGGTGGTGCCAGCGGGGGCTGTGCCGGTGATGGCAGTGACCGTGGCCGGGGCGCTCATGCCACGATTCCCTTGGTGCGCAGGGCCGGGGTCAGGGCCGCGAACGCTTCGGCCCACAGGCTCGAGGCGCGCATCTCCAGGCGCCGCGACGGGTCGGGCGCCATCAGCCGCCGGCCGTAATGGACCAGCACGGCGAGGTGGTCGCGCAGCAGGCGGCGCTGGCGATACAGCCGGTCAACCACCCGCATCACGTCCACCGGCTCGCACGGGCGCTGGATCAACCCCTGGGAGGCGGTGATGCGGGCGCCGGCGGCGCGGGCGTCGTGGGCCTGGACGAACCAGAACCACGCCTCCTCGTGAGAGCCGAACGGCTGGCCCTCGGCGGCGCTGGTGGGACGGGGGGTGAAACGGTCTCGGGACATCGGGCGGGCTCCTGTCGGGCGGCGGTCGTTGTTCTGGTTATGTTCCGACTATAATCCCGATGTCAAGCGAAATACGAATATCTTCCTAGGGACTTTTTCTGCGCCCCGTGAGACCATGCTCCCATGCTGAAGCACGGAGACATCTGGCGGGCCATCGACCGTCTTGCTGCGGCCAAGAGCCTGTCGGCCTCGGGGCTGGCCAAAAACGCCGGTCTCGACCCCACCACCTTCAACCGCTCCAAGCGGTCCAACGACGATGGCAAGCTGCGCTGGCCGTCGACCGAGAGCATCGCCAAGGTGCTGGAGGCGACCGGAACCTCGCTCGGCGAGTTCGTCGGGCTGATCGGCGAGACCAGCGGCCAGGGCGCGGTGCAGCGGGTGCCGGTGATCGGCTACGCCCAGGCCGGCGACTCGGGCTATTTCGATGATGCCGGCTATCCGGTGGGCGCGGGCTGGGACGAGCTGGTGTTTCCCAATGTCGGCGATCCCCACGCCTACGCCCTTGAGGTCAGCGGCGACAGCATGGAGCCGGCCTATCGCGACGGCGACCGGCTGATCGTTTCCCCGACCGCGAGCATCCGCCGCGGCGACCGGGTGGTGGTCAAGAGCCGCTCGGGCGAGGTGCTGGCCAAGCAGTTGCTGCGCGAGACCGCGACTCGGATCGAGCTGAAATCAATCAACCCGGCCCATCCCGACCGCACCTTTCTCAAGGACGACGTCTCCTGGATGGCGCGGATCATTTGGGCCAGCCAGTAGGCGGGAAGTCCTGACTGTCTGCCCCGGCTTGACTTAAGACATAATTCCTAATACAACGGGCGCCGCCGATGTCAGAGGAGCCCGCGCCATGGCCGCCGATTCGCCCCACCGTTTGATCCTGTTCGCGGAGTGGGAGCGCCGTTACGACGGGCCGCTGCCGGCCGATGACCTGCCGGAGACGCCCGCATGCCGGCGCGGCCGGCTCGAGGGGTTGCACGCATTGCATCAGAGGCTGGCGGCGGCGGCGCGCGACGGCGCGGCCCGGCGGCGGCGGGGGCTGACGGCGGCGGCGCTGTTTTCCGATCGCTGGCTGTCGCGACTGGCCCTTACTGTGGCCGGGCAGCGGGCGGCGGCAATTAGAAGTTCAAGCCTTGCGCCGGATCGCCTATCATAAGCGACGGTGGGCTGGGTGCCGGGGCTCATCGGGCGGGGCAGGCCGGCGCACCCGAGGTTCGGAATCACCCCATGGCCGGCGCGGAAACCAAGAACATCCTTCTGATCGAAGACACGGTGCCGCTGGCCCGGGTCTACGTCGAGTACATGCGCGCCGAATCGTACCACGTGAGTCACGTCGAAACCGGGCGGGCGGCGCTGGAGGCGCTGAGCCAGGAGGTTCCCGACGCGGTGGTGCTGGACCTCAAGCTGCCCGACATGGACGGCCTGGATGTGCTGCGGCACTTCCGCGAGCGGGCGCCCGATACCTCGGTGGTGGTGATCACGGCGCACGGCTCGGTCAACAGCGCGGTCGACGCCATGCGCCAGGGCGCGTTCGACTTCATCGTCAAGCCGTTCAACGCCGCCCGGCTCAACGTCACCCTGCGCAACGCCCTCGAGCGCAAGAAACTGGCCCGGATCGTCGAGGTCTACCGCAAGAACCTGGACCGCGACCGCTTTTACGATTTCATCGGCGCCGGCAGCGAGATGCAGGCGGTGTACCGGACCATCGAGAGCGTGGCCGCGAGCAAGGCCAGCGTTTTCATCACCGGCGAATCGGGGACGGGCAAGGAACTGGCCGCCGACGCCATTCACCGGGCCAGCCCGCGGCGCGGCCGTCCGTTCATCGCGCTCAATTGCGCGGCGATCCCGAAAGACCTGCTGGAAAGCGAGATTTTCGGCCACGTCAAGGGCGCGTTCACCGGCGCCACCGCCGACCGGGCCGGCGCGGCCATGAGCGCCGACGGCGGCACGCTGTTTCTCGACGAGTTGTGCGAGATGCCGCTCGATGTCCAGGTCAAGCTGCTGCGCTTCATCCAGACCGGCACGGTACAGGCGGTGGGCGGCTCGAAGGCCGAGCGGGTCGACGTGCGGTTCGTCTGCGCAACGAATCGGGACCCGCTGGCCGAGGTCGAGGCCGGGCGCTTCCGCGAGGATTTGTACTACCGCCTGCATGTGGTGCCGCTGCACTTGCCGGCGCTGCGCGACCGCGAGGACGACGCGGTGCTGATCGCCCGTCATTTCCTCAAGGATTATTCGGCCGAAGAGGGGCGCGGCTTCACCGGCTTCCTGCCCGAGGTCGAGGCGGTGTTCCGGGCCTATGACTGGCCGGGCAATGTCCGTCAGCTTCAGAACGTGGTGCGCAACATCGTGGTGCTTCACGATGGCCTGCTGGTCGAGCCGGGCATGCTGCCCGAGCCGCTGAAGTCACGGGTGACGGAGGGGGCGGTGCTGCCGCCGGCGGTTTCCAGGCGGGAGGCGGTGAATGCCACCGTCCTTGCCGTCGACGCTCCCCAGCCGGTGACCGTCCGGCCGCTGTGGCTGGTCGAGAAGGAACTGATCCAACTCGCCTTGCGCCAGTGCGGCGACGACGTGCCCAAGGCCGCCGCCTTGCTCGAGATCAGCCCCTCGACCATTTACCGCAAGCTCCAGCAGTGGAAGGCCGAGGGCCGGCGCTGAGCCGCCGCCTCGTTCCGCACGGTCCCCGGTCGCAAGGTCTCCGGCCGCGCGCTCTCCGGCCGCGTGGTCTCTGGCCGCGTGGTCTCTGGGGCGACTCAACCGGCTTTCGCCGTCGGGGGCATTGCCGGCATTTGTCGAAAATAAAGGCTCTGACGGCGTTGGTTGTTGACGGTCAGGCCAGCGCTGCGGCCATGACCTGAAACGGAGACACCTCGTCGCCCTGCCGCTCGACCATCCGGCGCCAGCCGAGATAATTGGACAGGTACTTGGTGGCGATCCCGCG
>CAIOBP010000130.1 GCA_903856295.1 uncultured Rhodospirillales bacterium
CGGGGTCGAATTCCTGGTCGATTACGCCGTCCTGATCGACGCCGATATTCTCGCCACCGCCAACAGTTCGTTTTCCTATACCGCGGCGCTGCTGAACAAGCGGGCGCGCCTGTTCATGCGGGCCTGCGAGACGGAACCCGGTCTGGTCGCGTACGATCCCTGGGCCGATCCCAGCGACGGCGCGCTGTGAGCGCGGTCCCGGCCGCTGCCGGGGCTTCCTTGGCAATCGTTTTGGGCATACCCTTTCCTGCGGCATCGCCCGCTTCGCGGAGTCACCAACTTGGTTCGACCGGCCCAGGGACCACCGGGGATGTCCCGAGTCGTGTAGCAAATTGGTGAACGCTGCCCATCACGTTCTACGCTGCCTGACGGGCGTCTGCAAGAGCGGCATCGTTAGCCGCTGGTGCCGACCGCTTTGCCTGAATGGCAAGCAAGGCGTTCTGCAAAGCGGGCAACTGCTTGTATGGGCGCGGTTACGGCTTGAAGGTCTCGCGGTACCAGGAGATGGTGCGCCGGAAGCCGTCCTCGAGACTGGTCTTGGCCTCGAATCCGAGCAGCTCTCTGGCATAGGAGACGTCGAACAGCCGCTTGCCGATGGTGCGCGGCTTGGTCGGATCGAACACCACTTCGGCATCGTCGAAGCCGTCGGCCTTGATCGCGGTGCTGACCACCTCTTTCACCGAGTGGGCGGTGCCTGAGGCGATGTTGATGGTCAGGAAATCGCTCTCCCGGGTGAAGGCGCGGATCACGCCCTCGATGAAATCATCGACATAGATCAGGTCGCGGACGTCGTCGCCGGTGCCCCAGACCAGGATCGGCCGCTGGCGGTCGATCACCCGGCGCATCTGGGCGGCGGTGACGTGGGACTTGGCGAAATCGAACTTGTCGCCCGGGCCATAGACGTTGGAGGGGCGGATGACCACGGTCGGCATCGGCCGCTTGATCTTCTCGGCGTAGGTGCGGCAGAGAATCTCGGTGTAGCGCTTCATCCAGCCGGCCGGATAATAGACCTCGGGCGGCTCGCCCTTGAACATGTCGCCCTCGGCCAGCCGGTGCTCTTCGCCCAGGTCGGGATAGGCGGCGCCGCTGCTGAAGAACAGGAACTTCTTGACCTGGGCCTGATAGGCGGCTTCCAGCAGATGGGCGTTCATCACCACGTTGGGGGTGACGTGGACCAGCGGCGTCTCGACCATCACCGCGGCGCCGGCGGTGTTGGCTGCCGACAGGAAGACATAGTCCATGCCCGCGACCGCGGCGGCGCAGGCGGCGGGCTCGCGCAGGTCGGCGCGCTGCCACTCCAGGCGCTCGTGCTGCCGGTTGGGATCGCGCTGATAGCAGGTGGCGCGCACCTGGGCGCCCTCGGCCAGCAGGCGGATGATCAGAGCCCCGCCGAGAAAGCCGGTTCCCCCGGCCACCAGGATATTTGCGTTCTTGAGCATCAGCGTTCGGTCCCCTTGGTCACGGCGGGACAGGATCGGGCTTGCGGCCGGCGATCACGGCGCCGCCCCGGAGCGCTCCGGAGCGGCTTGATCGTAGACCGCGTGCCGCCGGCAAGGGAAGGCTCAATACGATGGGTGTTTGCTTTGCCGAACCGCTGTGGCCGGAGACCCGAGAGGATATCATTGCTGTCCGGTTAACTGAACTTCGCAAGCCGAAAACGCCAATAGTTCCTGTTTCTTATACCAACTCCCATTGATCAGAACCCATTTGCCCAATCGCGCATTCCGATGGACATGATCAGCCAAGGGCGGCTGGTGAGGGTCTTCCAGGCGTCGCAGCAGTGATCGACGATGTCCTTGTAGGAGCTGAAAATTCGGTTCGAGAGCCAGTTTTCCCGCATGTATTGCCAGATGTTTTCGGTTGGATTGAGTTCCGGGCACTTCGGCGGCAAGAGTAGCAAGGTTATGTTGTCGGGGACCTTGAGTTTTTTGGACATATGCCAACCGGCTTGATCGAGCATGACCACCGCGTGGGCGCCCGGCGCGACCGCCTGGGAGATTTCCGCGAGATGCAGCGACATCGCGGCGGTGTCGCATTTCGGCAGGACCAACCCGGCGGCTTTGCCCTCGGCGGGGCAGATGGCGCCGAACAGCCAGGCCGACTTGGTCCTCTGATCAAGCGGAGCCGAAGGGCGGCTGCCGCGCTTGGCCCAGCGGCGGGTGATTTTCGTCTTCTGGCCGAACCGGGCCTCGTCCTGCCACCATGTGTGGACGGCCGCCTGAGCGCAAGGAGAAATTTTGATGATGCGCAACATGGTCGGGTGCGGTCATGTGTCCGGCCTCGGAAGGTGCGGCGCTTGTGACCGCGGGCCATGATGAAATCCGCAGAACAGGTCCCAATCACAGTAACGCGCTTGACGCGCAGCGGTGACATCGGGTCTTCCTATTCTTCGGCTCGACCGAATTGTGCCATCATACGCCTTTCACCCTCGCACGTCTCAAGTTTCGGGGTCTGGGGCCTCGGGGCCCCAGCGGGTGCGGGCAGAGCCCGCAGACTTCAGCCTCAAGACATTGCCGGCAACGGGAAGGTCAGGCGATAGACTTCACCGCGGTTCAGCACCGCCCAGGCGATTCGTGCCATCTTGTTTGCAAGCGCCACCGTGACCACCTTGGCCGGTTTGCGGTCGAGCAGAGCCTTGAGCCAGCCGGCTTCGCCCGGAGCCTTGGTGCGCGCATAGCGAATAACTGCGGTGGCGCCGCTGACCAACAAGCGGCGGATCGTACGGTCTCCGGCTTTGGTGATGCCTCCCAGGCGATCTTTTCCTCCGCTGGAATTCTGGCGCGGCACCAAGCCAAGCCAGGCAGCAAACTGCCGGCCATTCTTGAAGAGCGACGGATCCGGGACCGTGGCCGAAAGTATCGAGGCCGTGATCGGACCAATGCCCGGGATCGTCGCCAGGTTGCAGCTTGGCTCGTCGGCCTTGTGCCAGCTCAGGATTTCTTTTTCCATCGCCGCGATCCGGCGATCACCGCTTTCGATCTGGCCGGCCAGTTCCCGGAGCGCCGCTTTCGCCAGATCAGGGATGGCCATGTCATCCAGAATCGCGATCAAGTCCATCGCCTTGCGCCGACCCTGGCCGGCAATGATCCCGAATTCGGCAAGATGAGCCCGCAGCGCATTGATCAGCATCGTGCGCTGCCGCACCAGTAGGTCACGGGTCCGGTGCAACATCAGGACGGCTTGCTGGCCCTCGCTCTTGACCGGTACGAACGCCATGTGCGGCCGGGTAACCGCCTCGGCGATCGCCGCTGCGTCGGTCGCATCATTCTTCTTGCCACGCTGGACATAAGCCTTGACCCGGGTCGCCGGGATCAATCGGACCTGATGGCCCAGCGCCATCAGCCGGCGCGCCCAATAATGGGCCGTCGCGCAAGCTTCCATCCCAACCAGACATGGTGGCACTGCCGCGAAAAACTCTTCTACAGAATCCCGCCGAAGTTGACGACGAACCACGGTGCGGCCGGTTTCGTCAACGCCGTGAACCTGAAAAGCATACTTGTGCGCATTCCGACGATCGCGGGCACCCAAACCGATGCGATGGCGGGCAGCTGTTCCGACTGATCGCGGGCAGCTACGGTGGTCGGCAGTTTGGTCATGCCGCCTCTCACTGGCGGTTGCATTGTAGATGTTGGCGAGGGC
>CAIOBP010000131.1 GCA_903856295.1 uncultured Rhodospirillales bacterium
CCCCGCGGTTGACGGGGTGGTGCGGTGGCGGTTGAAGGACTTGGCGGCATGGCTGTTCGAGCGGTTCGGGGTGTCGGCGAGCGAACAGACCCTGAGCCGGGAAGTGCGGGCTCTGGGCTACCGCAAGCTTTCGGCCCGGCCGCGTCATCATGCCCAGGCTTCTGGCGCCATTGAGAATTTTAAAAAAACTGCCGATGCTGCTCGATGGGATCGCCGCCCTGGTCGCGGTCGGCAAGCCTCTGGAGCTGTGGTGGCAGGACGAGGCCCGGTTCGGCCAGAAGACGAAAATCACCCGCCGCTGGGCCAAGCGCGGCATCGGTGGTCATCACCAGCGGCACCTTCGTCACTACGTCGGCGGGGTGCCGAACGCCCATCTCTTCGGCGATGCGCCGCGTGACCGCACGATCAAGCGAAAACTGTTCGCGGATATCCTCGACCGCATCAGCCCAATCGAGCATCAGGAATAGCCGGCACTCGATGTCGGACAGGAGATGATGCATTCGGCCTGTCTTCAGGCCGCGGACGCGATGGCAGCGGCTGTTCGCCGGAACGTCCTGGATCGTCAACCAGGGCTTGTAGCCGGCACCGCGACCTTCCCCTCGCCCTTCCTTCAGGAAGCGGGCGATCTTGTCTTCGTCGAAGTCGTAGCGGCGGCGGGCCATGGCGCCTCTGGGGACGTGTCACCCGATAGGATGCACCGATCCGTCCCCGACCGAACGCAAGCCCTGTTAGTATGAAACTCTATTGTCCAGTATGATGCTTTGACGTCGAGTATGATACATTAGCATCAGCGAACACACAACAGACAGGCGCTTTCCTCTTTCACTCCACCGTCACTGACTTTGCCAAATTCCGTGGCTGATCCACATCGGTGCCCTTCAGCACTGCGGTGTGATAGGCGAGCAACTGCACCGGGATGGCGTAGAGGATCGGGGCCACGAAGGGGTCTACCGTCGGGAGTTCGACTGACCAGCGGACGCGGTCGCCGAGTTTGGCGACGCCTTTGGCGTCGGCGATCAGCAAGACCTTGCCCGAGCGGGCGCAGACTTCCTGGACGTTGGAGACCACCTTGTCGAACAGGCTGTCGGTGGGCACCAACACGATCACCGGGACGGACTCGTCGATCAGGGCGATCGGGCCGTGCTTGAGTTCGCCGGCGGCGTAGCCCTCGGCGTGGATGTAGCTGATTTCCTTGAGCTTTAAGGCGCCTTCCAGGGCCAGCGGGTAAGAGGTGCCGCGGCCGAGATAGAGCACGTCGCGGGCTTCGGCGACTTCGTGGGCGAGTTGGCGCAGGGTTTCGTCGTGGCCGAGGATGTCGGCGGCGCGGGCGGGAACTTCGCGCAGCGCCTCGGCCAACTGGGCCTCGCGCTCCTGAGTGATTTCGCCACGGGCCCGGCCAAGGGCGACCGCGAGGCAGGCCAGGGTGGTGAGCTGGGTGGTGAAGGCTTTCGTCGAGGCGACGCCGATCTCGGGGCCGGCGAGAGTGTAAAGAACGTAGTCGGACTCGCGGGCAATAGTGCTCTCGGGAGCATTGACGATCGAGAGAATATGCTGGCCCTGACGCTTGCAGTACCGCAGTGCCTCGAGAGTATCCAGGGTCTCGCCCGACTGGGAGATGAAGAGAGCGACACCACCCTTGGGCAGGGGCGCCTCGCGATAGCGGAATTCGGACGCGATGTCGATCTCGACCGGAATTCGCGCGATCTGTTCAAACCAATACTTGGCAACGCAACCGGCATAATAGGCAGTGCCGCAAGCAACGATGGTGATCCGGGGCACGGCGGCGAGATCGAACGGAAACTCGGGCAGCGAAACATGGCCGCTGGAGGGCTGAATAAAGGCGTTGAGGGTGTCGCCGATCACCAGCGGCTGCTCGTAGATTTCCTTGAGCATGAAGTGGCGATAGCCCTCCTTGCCGATCAGCGCGCCCGAAACCGAGGACAGGCGGATTTCGCGCGTCACCACGGCGTCGGAAGCATCGTGAATCACCACCCCGGAGCGCCGGAGTTCGACCCAATCGCCCTCTTCGAGATAGGTCAGACGGTTGGTCAGCGGCGCCAGCGCGAAAGCGTCGGAGGCGAGATACATCTCGCCATCGCCATAGCCCACCGCCTGCGGCGTGCCCCGGCGGGCCCCGATCATCAAGTCCGGGGCGCCGGCAAAGATCAGCGCCAGGGAAAAGGCGCCTTCAAGGCGCTTGAGCGAGGCGGCGCTGGCGGCAACCGGGTCAAGCCCCTGGTCGAGATAATCGGTGACCAGATGAACGATGACCTCGGTATCGGTTTCGGTGGCGAAGACATGGCCCTTGGCCTGCAACTCGGCCTTGAGTTCGCGGTAATTCTCGATGATGCCGTTATGGACCACCGCGCATTTGTTGGTGGCATGGGGATGGGCATTGGTCTCGGTCGGACCGCCATGGGTGGCCCAGCGGGTGTGACCGATGCCGATCAGCCCGGCCAGCGGCTCGCCCTGGAGCTTCTTGTCGAGATTGGCCAGCTTGCCCTCGGCGCGGCGGCGCTCGATGGTGCCGTCCGCGAGCAGGGTGGCCACCCCGGCGCTGTCATAGCCGCGATATTCGAGGCGCCGCAGCCCCTCGACCAGCCGGGGCGCCGCGTCGCTCTTGCCGATGATGCCGATGATGCCGCACATGGTGGTCGCTCTCCGGGGCTTGGCTTACTTTTTCTTGCTGGCGCGGAATCGGGCCGCCCAGCCATCGTAATTCTGCTGCCGGCCGCGCGCCACGGTCAGGGCGTCGGCCTCGACGTCTTTCACCACGACGCTGCCGGCGCCGACGATGGCGCCATCGCCGATCTTGACCGGGGCCACCAGCGAGCTGTTGGAGCCGATGAAGGCCCCGGCGCCGATCTCGGTCCGGCTCTTGGAAAAGCCGTCGTAATTGCAGGTGATGGTGCCGGCACCGACATTGGCCTTGGCGCCGATGGTGGCGTCGCCGATGTAGGTCAGGTGGTTGACCTTGGCGCCCTGGGCCAGCTTGCCGTTCTTGATCTCGACGAAATTGCCGACATGGGCGCCGGGGCCGATCTCGGCGCCGGGACGCAGCCGGGCATAGGGACCGATGGTCGCGCCCTCGGCGACGGTCGCGCCTTCGAGATGACAGAACGCCTTGATTTCCACCCGGTCGGCCACGGTGACACCGGGTCCGAAGACCACGCTCGGCCCGACCACGACATCGCGCCCGAGTTTGGTGTCGGGGGAGAAATACACGGTATCGGGATCGGTCAGAGTGGCGCCATTGTCCATGGCGGCACGGCGCAGGCGCTGCTGGATCAGCTTTTCCGCCTCGGCCAGTTCGGCCCGGCAATTGACCCCCATCACCTCGGCCTCGGGAGCCTCGACCACGGCGCAGGCGTAGCCGCGCGCCCGCGCCAAACCGACGGCGTCGGTGAGATAATATTCGCCCTTGGCGTTGTTGCAATCGACATGGTCGAGCAACTCGAACATCCGCTTGCCGTCGAACACCATCAGCCCGGCATTGCACAGCCCGACCTTGCGTTCGGAGGCGCTGGCATCGAGATGCTCGACGATCTTTTCCAGGCCGCCGGCCGGGTTGACGATCAAGCGGCCATAGGCACCGGGGTCGGCGGGGCGGAAGCCGAGCACCACCACCGCCGGATTGTCGCCCTCCCACTGGCGTTCGACCATCTTCATCATGGTTTCGGGGGTGATCAGCGGCGTGTCGCCGTAGAGCACGATCACATCGCCCTCAAAGCCCTTCAGCACCCCGAAGGCGGCGCGCACGGCGTCGGCGGTGCCGAGCTGTTTGGTCTGGACCACGGCGGGCACCGGCGCCACCGCGGCGGCGACGTTCTCCATCCCCGGACCAACCACCACGGCGACGCGGGAGGGATTGAGCTTGGCCACCGCGTCGAGCACGTGGCGCACCATCGGCCGCCCCGCCAGGGGATGCAGCACCTTGGGCAGATCGGATTTCATGCGGGAGCCCTTGCCGGCGGCAAGGATCACAGCGGCGACGGAAGAGTGTGTCATGCCCCGGTTCCAGGCTATATGCGAACGCGCCGCCTTAATGCCACAGCTCCCCCCCGCTTCCCAATCACGAATTGTCGCAGAAGCGGGCCGGACACGCTCAATCCCGCCATGCCGGCCCGATTGCCGCCGTCGACGCCACTTGGCACGGCCGCGTTGGGCAATAACGGCGGCCAAGCGCCGGCCCCCGCAGCGCTGGCGGCACAGGAGAGCCGCGACTCCAACCCGATGCCATGTGCCGCGCGGAAAGCCATTGACCGGGCCGGCGATGATAGTATTATCCCGCCGGTCACGGTAGCCCCTGTGGCGGAATCGGTAGACGCGGCAGACTCAAAATCTGTTGTCTGTGAGGACGTGCCAGTTCGAGTCTGGCCGGGGGCACCAAACCTTCTCGATGGGGTCGCTGGAAAACCCGATATCGGGGTGGGGCGGGAGACTCGATTTTTCGTGACGCTGGGTGAGCAGAAAACCGCGACAGCATCGGCAACGGCGGCGGATCCTGGTCCGGATGCGCCGGCAATCGTGAGTGCCATGACAGCCCCCGCCCTTGAATTGATGACCATCATGACCGACAAACGCGATTCCGTCGTCTGCATTGCCGCCCATGCCAAGACATGGGATATGATGAAAAAGTATTGCTTCAACGCCGCCTTCAGACATCATCGCGATCAGTTTGATCTATGCGTCGTCGTGAATGGCGGAGATGCCCTTGAAGGACAAACGATCCAGGACTACCTCGCGCCAGAATATCTGGTTCTCCGTGAGAATACGGGCTTGGATCAAGGCGCATTTGATGCCGGGATTAAGCGGGCGCAAGGATACGACACATACATACTCATGCATTACGACCACCATTTCTCCGATTATAATTGGTTTCCATATCTTCATGATCTGCTACACACGTCAGAATACGATGTTATTGGCAACATCGTGACACCACCGACCAAGCATCTCCCCGATGATTACGCAATCGTTGCAGAGGGTCTTGGGTTTGGCCACCTGAAGCCGGAAAATTTTCCGGGTTTTTTGCAAGGCTGTGCGGGTTTCTATAAAAAGACGGCAATTCAATGCTTATTGGATCATGGCGGACTGCCTCGGGGCCTGGACAACAACAGAAACGTTGCCTGCATCTGTGAACGCCTGCAAAGCTTTATCATGTTGCATGATGGCCTCCGCTTTGGACAAATCCCCCCCGGCTATGAGAAATACTTACGCCACGCCGAGCACATTTAAGCCCGGGCGGAGCGGGTCCGCGCAACGCCAGCAGTGCACCCGCGGCGGCCGCGAGCCTGGGCTCTGCGGAGGTTGACAGCCGCCGTGGCCGGGCCCTATTCATTGTGCCCATGATCAAGACTCGCCCCGCCAATCCATGCTTCCATTACTGCAAAATCGACCCGGAGGCCGGCCGGTGCCGAGGTTGCGGCCATAATTATGATGAAATTCTAATGTGGATGCACCTGCCGCAAGAGCGCCGCGAGGAAGCGGAACAGGAGGCCAGAGAGTTTCTTGCTTCCAGAGAGCAAGGCGCGTGAAGCTCGACTGAAAATCCTGGTATAGCCCCATGAGTGACTACAATCACTACTCCGATCAAAAGGGATGGTCCGTCGACTTTTCCTGCACACCTCAGGATGAAGCCTACTTCCAGGCCGAATTCCGGGAGGTCGCAACCGCGGGCCGCAAGATTGTCGAACTTGGCTTTGGCAATGGCAGCTTTCTGTCGTTTGCCCGGGCGCGCGGGGCGATGGTATTCGGCACTGAAATTCAGCAAAACCTTGTCCGCAAGGCCGTGAACGCCGGCTATCCCGCCTGCGCTTGTCTGGATGACCTGATCGCCGAGCACCTGGACAGCTTCGATGCGGTTGTTGCTCTTGATGTCTTCGAGCACCTCAGCCACGAACAGATTCGCCAGACCCTGACGACGGCGCACAACTTGCTGAAAAGTGGCGGTGTCTTGATTGTGCGCGCGCCAAACGGCCAGTCACCCTTCGGCCGCAGAACCCAGCATGGCGACTGCACCCACGTCTCGGTCATCACGCCGAAAAAGATGGAGCAATTGTGCTACACCACGGGCCTGGACGTCATCAAGGTTCTCAATCAAGCCCGGGTCTTCCATACGAAAAACCCTCTTTATGGTCTGGTCAAGCGCCTGCAATTCCTGGCGCGTGACCTCTGCAATGCCGCCATTGCCAATATTTATGGCATGGGCACGACGGTACTGGATGAGAATATCGTAATCTGGATCAAAAAGACCGGCGTCAGGCCCGATTTGGACGTCTCCAGCGGAGAAGACTACTCATCAGGCCGCGTGTGACCTTGTATCCCACCGACCCCCACCCCTGAAGCGAGGCCAAAGACAGCGCGGAGATCGGCAGAACCGTCTCGAGTTCATAGCGGTCGGCCAGACGGTCCCGCCAGCGGGGCTTGCGCGCGCCCGCGCCAACGAATGACAAGGAGGAGCGAAACAGGCTGTCCACGGACACCGGCCACGTCCGCACCGTTTCCCGTCCTTGGACACTGACCCGGTCGGGGCGCTGATGGGAAATGACCGCGACATTGTGGCCGTCATCGGCGAGGCGCCACGTCATCAGGCGATCAAGCCGCTCTTGCCAAAAGGCCGCGTAGTGATCGAGCCGAACAAAAGCATGATCGGGAAAGGCGCCAACCAGCCGGTCCAGAAGACCGGGAAGAAGCGCAAGGCGGACGGTATCATTATTATGACCATAGAAGAACAAAGGCAAAAATGCTTCATTCAGCCGCGCCGCCATGTCCAGGTAGTATAACAAAAGATAGTCGTCCAAGTCCGCCAGAGATGCCGAGGCCTTTATGACATTTCCGGGAGCCACCGGATGAATCGGCACCTCCAGGTGGGGTTCGGCCCGATCGGACAACTCGATTGGCAGGGCATCGAAAATAAGACCAAAATTCGAGGTGTAGGATAGCCCGGCATCGGCCATGACGCCGCCAATTCCCGGGAATGACTTTCCGGACGGCATGACGGCACCGCTGAAATCAATGCCATTCTGGCGCAGAAAATCTGCCGAGGCGTTCAAGTTCTTCTTGTTGGTTGCCGGATCGCGCTCAAATGTATAATGATAGTGACAATGGGAGCCGATCTCGGCCCCGGCAGTGCGACTGCGACAAATACTCTCGAGATCGTCGCGAAAGCTCGAGGTCGTGAAGTACAAGCTGCACCAGCCCATGTGACGTTCGAGCAGCTTGGCCAACTGTTGAAACGTATCGCCGACATTATCATCGACGTCGACGCGATAATTGACGGCGCCCCGCGCAGCGTCGGGATACCACCACAGAAACCGAACATCCTGGCCGTTGGACAACAGAAGTTGAAACAGCGTCCGGATACAACAGTGCAGAACCTCGCTTTTTCGTCCTTGATCGGCACAAACCGTGAAAGAGCGCCCCGCATAGTCGATCTGTCCGGCGCCTCTTTGATATCGGCCCAGCGCGTGAACGAGATCAGCGTCAAAGGTTCCGACCGCTCCGCTCACCCCAAACCCCGCGCCCGGACACCAGGACAGGCTGCCGGGCCGCGGAGACGGGGCGATGCAGACATCCGCCAGTCCGGGTTCGGCAACCAGGGCAAAGCCGATCTGGCGGACGACGGCCCGGAGAATCCGCTCTGTTGACAGGATTGGGTCCACGAAGACCCGAACAACCGCAAGACCAGAGGGAGGGGAAGGAGACATCAGGTTTCCAAAGCTGTCGTGCATAAAACCACAATCCGTGACGGAAAATAACAAAGAAAAGGAATAAACGCAACACACCCAGCTTTATGAGAGGACAACCATACAGCAAGGCACGAGACCATCAAGATAAACCTCTCACGCCCCAGCCCGGACCTCAAATTAATTACGATCATAAGCATTTGCGCTTGCACAATTATTTGCACCCGCATAAGTGTTTGTACTTATCCGCCGCGACACGGCGGTATCCCCCCCCTCATGCTCTCGCGGCCTCGCTCGGTCAGGGCCTTGCAATTTTACGGATCGCCGTGAAATATGCCGGGGTGAGGCCATTCCAAGGCTGGAGAAACATGATGGACTCCCACGATCCCGAGTGCCTGGGCGCGTGCATGCCGGATGACGGCATCTGCACCACCTGCGGCCGGGTGCTGGATCGACCGCCCCCCGGAGACGGAACGCCCGTGGGCTGTCACAGTCGATCAGGCCGGCATGACGGCATATCGGGGCAAGACGCCCGGCAAAACCAGGGCCAGCAAAACCAGGGAGAGCATGATGGACAAGAGTCTTAAAACATTGCTGGACTCCATGGGCGTCGGGCGCCGCGAGTTTCTGGCCGGCGCGACGATGGTCGCGGGCTTCGCGCTGGCCGCCCAGCCGGTCGGCGCCCAGGTCGTCTCAACCGACGGCCGGGGCATCGTCGAAGGCATGACCGGCTTTCCCTCGGCCGGCATCCAGGTGCCCGCCTATCTGGCCCGCCCCGAGGCCGGCACGAACTGGCCGGTCGTGCTGGTGGTCCAGGAAATCTTCGGAGTCCACGAGCACATCCGGGACATCTGCCGCCGTCTGGCCAAGCGGGGCTATCTCGCGCTGGCGCCCGAGCTTTACGTCCGCCAGGGCGATCCCAAGACCGCCCCCGACATCCCGACCATCGTCCAGACCATCGTCTCCCGGGTGCCCGACGCCCAGGTGATCGCCGACCTCGACGCGGCCGCCGACTGGGCCGCCACCCAGGGCGGCGATCCGGAGCGACTGGCCATCACCGGCTTCTGCTGGGGCGGGCGGATCACTTGGCTCTACGCCGCGCACAACCGGCGGCTCAAGGCGGCGGTGGCGTGGTACGGCCGCCTGACCGGCCCGCTCAGCGACATCACTCCGCGCCAGCCTCACGACGTCGCCGCCCTGCTCGCGGCGCCGGTGCTCGGCCTTTATGGCGGCGCCGACCCCAGCATTCCCCTCGAGACCATCGAAACCATGCGGGACAGGCTGAAGGCCGCGGGCAAGGAGGCCGAGATCGTGGTCTATCCCGAGGCGCCCCACGGCTTCAATGCCGATTACCGGCCAAGCTATCGCAAGGACGCCGCCGAAGACGGCTGGCGGCGCCTGCTCGACTGGCTCAGCCGTCACGGCGTGTGACCACCCGCCCCAGTCGCACCACCGTCTGGCCGCGCACAGTCTTGCGGGATGGCATGATCAGGATGCACTCATCGTAAGGCGTGCGCACCGGCCGCCCCTGATCATAGCCGATGACCGTCCCGGCGCGCGGCATCGCCTGCCGGTCGACAAAATCCCCGGCAAAAACAAAGCCATCGCCGCTGGCGGTCACGACATCGGTCACCTCGACCAGCTGCTGGGCCAGCGGTTGGGGCTGAACATCCAACGGCGGCATCAGGTGCGCCGCGACCTCGGCGGCGATCAGGCCGGCGTGCCGCAGCACCATCAGGCTGAGCGCAAACGCCACCTCCGCCGTCGCCGCCGCCCAGTGCTGCCCGCATTCGGCGAGCAGCGCCACCTTGCCACCCTCCCCCGCCACGGCGTCGGGTTGGGCGAAGGCGCCGAAGTCGATCAGCCGCCGGCCGGCGGCATGGCCGGCATCGGCGACCACCCAGCGCGGAAAACCCAGCGCCAGCGCCAGCGCGCGCGCGCGGCCGGTCTGCCCGCACAGCACCAGCGGCTCGGCGGCATTGGACATGGAATGCAGATCGAGCAGAATGTCGGCCCGCTCGTACACCGGACGCAACGCCCGGGCGCGGCGCAACTCGACACTGTCGCGCGGCCCGGCCAGCACCTCCTCGGACCACAGGCGGTTGAAATCCTCGATGACGCAGCGCGAGGCCTGGGGCTTGTCGGGCGTGAAGCGCCGGAACGCCGCGACATTGGCCAGACACAGAGTCAAGCGGCCGCGCAAGGGACGGATCTCCCGGCGCAGCAGCCGGTCGATGGCGATCGCGCCGCACAGCTCGTTGCCATGACAGAGAGCGTTGATCAGCACATGCGGCCCCGGCACGCCGCTGTCGAAGCTGGTGACGTGGTCGATCCCGGTGTTGCCGGCGCACCGCGCCTCGATATCGGGCGCCGCCAGTTCGACCGGCGGCAGAGCGCACTCCAAAAGTCCGCCCCCCCCTATTTCTTGCGATACAGCACCGTCGAGGCGCCCCATTGCGGCTGGAACAGTTCCGGCCGGCGCAGCACGTCGGTCGGCCCCAGCGCCAGCGCGCCATCGCGCGAGAGCGCCCGGTGAAACAGCGCCTGGGCATGATGGCGGGCCCGGTCGCTGAGATAGATCAGGACATTCCGGCACAGGATCAGGCACAGATCCAGGTTCGGCGGATCGGCGGTGGCCAGATTATGGGGCAGGAAGGTGGTCAGCGCCCGGATTTCCGGTCGCACCAGCCGCACCGGCGGTCCGGCATGGGGCGCGGCGGGGGCGTGCTCGAAATAGCCCGCCCAGCCCTCGGGCAGCGAGCGGAACGGCCCCATGGGAAAGTCGGGATAACAACCGGCCTGCGCCTGCCGCAGCACCCCCCGGTCGATATCGGTGCCCAGCACCGAAACCCGCCAGCGCGGCTGAATCAGAATGCGGCCGTCGCCGCGCACCTCGGCCTCGCCGGCATCGCGCAGCGCCTCGACGATCAGCATGGCCAGAGTATAGACCTCCTCGCCGCTGGAACAGCCGGCGCACCAGGCGGCCAGGCGGGCCTGCGAATCGGTCTTGCGCGCGGCGATCATCCCCGGCAGCACCGAGCGGCGCAGAAACTCCAACTGATCGGGATCGCGGAAGAAATAGGTCTCATGCACGGTCAGGAGATCGATCAGCGATTCCCAGGCCGAGCCCTCGGCGGGCTCCTGTTCGAGCGCCGACAGCCAGCCCGGCAGCGCCGCCGCCGGCATCGAGGCCAGCAGACGGTCGACCCGCTCGGTGACGCTGCCGCCGATCTCGATCCCGGTGCGCCCCTCGACCAGGGCGAGAAACCGCGCCCGCACGTCCTCGCCGCGCCCGCCGGCCACCGCCACCGCCGGCCGGATGCCGCCATCCACGACCACGTCGACCTCGTCCCCGAAGCGTCCGAGCGCGAAGCTGCGCCGGAACGCCTGATCGTCCTTCCGCAACTGGGCGGAAAGCGCGCTGAGATCGGGGATGATCGGGACATCGGTGGTCATGAAGCGCGTCTCGGCCCGGACTGCTCCGGCTCCGGCTCCGGCTCCGCAGTGCAATGCGTGCGCCACAGTCCGAGCAACAGCTCGGGCCGGGCTTCCAGCCACAGTATGCCCCGACCATCGGCGGGGTCCAGCACTATCACCGGAAACAAGCGCAGCAGTTCCGGCGCCAGGGCGGGCACCCGATGGACCTGCCCCGGATCGAGGCTGCGCAAGCCCAGCACCCGGTCGGCCCGGAACATCACCACCGCGTCGCTTTCGGGATCGCCGTAAACGATGTCGACCGCGCCCTCGCCGCCGGCCTCCGCGTGCCCGAGCAGCGTTCCCAGGCCGATTTCGGGCACCAGCCGGCCGCGCCACGACATGTGACCGCCGCCGCGCACCCGTGACGCCACGCCGCGTTCCAGCACCTCGAACACCCGCACCGCCTCGACCAGCAGTCGGTAGGGTCCGAGGGTGAAGACCAGCGCCCGGGTGATCATGGCGATTTCCCGTGGCCCCGGCCCCCGAGCCGCCCCCGCGCCGCCGAAACCCGGGGCGCCGGGCGGACGGGAACGCTGCGCTCGCGGTCCTCGGCGAGTTGGAACAGATCGGCGCCATCGATGATCAGCACCACCTTGCCGTCGCCGAGCAGCGCCGCGCCGCCGATGCCGGGAATCGCCGCCACCCGGGGGTGAATGTCGCGCACGAACAGTTCCTGGCGCCGCACCACCCGATCGACTTGGAGCCCGAGCCGCCGCCGGCCGTCGCCGAGCACCACGATCGGCAGCTCGCTCCCCGGCAGCGGTCCGCCGCCGCCATCGAGCAGCGCGGTCAGGCGGAACACCGGCAGCAGCGAGCCATGAAGCAGCATCACGGTCTGGCCGTGGACCAGCTGGATCTGATCGGGCTTGGCCCGGGTCAACTCCAGCAGATGACGCACCGGAATCGCGTGCAGCCGCCCGTCGACATCGACCAGCAGCACGTCCTGAATCGCCGCCGACAGCGGCAGGCGCAGGGTGATCACCGCGCCCCGCCCCGGCTCCGACTGAATATCGATGGTGCCGCCGAGACGGTTGACGCCGGTGTGGACGACATCCATGCCGACGCCCCGGCCCGAGGTTTCGGTCACGGTGTCGGCGGTGGAAAAGCCCGGCGCCAGGATCAAGCGATAGAGATCGCTGTCGCGCAACAGCCGGCTGGTGGCGTCGCCGACCAGCCCGCGCTCGACCGCCCGCCGCCGGATCGCCTCGGCATCGAGACCGCGGCCATCGTCGGCAACCTCGATCACCACCCGGTTTTCCCGCTGACCGGCGCGGACGCTCAGCGTCGCCACCGCCGCCTTGCCCGCCGCCGCCCGCTCCTCCGGCAGCTCGATGCCATGGTCGATGGCGTTGCGCACCATGTGAATCAGCGGATCGAGCAATTGATCGACCATGCCCTTGTCGATGCGCACGCCCCGCCCGTCGACCTCGACCCGCACCTGCTTGCCATGGCTGGCCGCCAGATCCCGGGCCAGACGCGGCAGCCGGGCGAACACGGTTTCCACCGGCACCACCCGCAGTTCCAGCGCCGCGTCCTGCAAGCGTCCGAGGGTCGAGGCCAAGCCCTCGCGCGCCTTGCGCAGGTCGCGGTTGCGCTGATCCTGGACGACGGCGAGACGGTTGAGCGCTTCGAGATGGGCGGGGTCCGCGCCGCCATGGCTGCGCATCTCCTTGACCAGACGCCGGAGGTCGGCGGGCAGGCGCGAACGGTGATCGTCGCCCCACACCGCGTCGTCGAGCATCGAGCCAACCATCACCATCTCGCCGATCACCGACAGGAAGTGGTCGACCACCTCCCCCGGCACCCGCAGAATATTGCTGGAGACCGGCGCCGCCGCGCCCTGGCCGGCGCCATGGGCCTCGGTCAGCACCTGAGCCGGAACCGCCACCGGCACCTTGATGGCATGCTCCACCGGCAGGGGGGCGCTGGCGGTGGCCAGCGCCGCACCGCAACGCCGGGCCGACAGCATCCGCCCCTCGGGATCGATGCCGGCCAGACCGGACAGCACCGCCGTGTCATCCTCGGCGGTCAGCACCAGGAACTGGAACGACAGCGCCGAGACCCCGGGCGTCGCCCGGCTGGTCAGCGCCCGGCCGTGCTTCTCCAGCCAAATGGCGAAGCGCTCGGCCTTGTCTTCGGCCTCCTCCAGCGCCGCCGTGATCTCCCACAGCCGGTGGCGACCGCCCGACACCGCCTCGGCGGTCTCGCACAATTGCTTTTTGTTCAACAGATCGAGCATGGCCGGCGTCGCCCCCAGCTCGATCAGATACTGGCGGCCGGCGACCAGGGTCTCATCGTCCTCCTCAATCGACTGCCCGGGAAACAGCGCGCTCTCGGCCTGGCGCAGCACCGCCTCGAAGGCCGCCAGCGTCTCGGCGGAGCGGGCGGGATCGATGTCCCGCAACGGCTTGCCCGAAGCCGGCGCCAAATCGGTCAAGGTCTTGCGCACCAAGCCGATCAGCTCCGGGGTCAGCACCAGATCGCCCCGCGCGGCATGGCCGAGCGCATCCTCGATCATCAGCAGCAGACGGCCGGCGTTGGCGTTGTAGAGAAAGGCGAAGTGATTGTAGATGTCGCCGGCCAGCGCCGTGGCGCGGAGGATCGCCGTTCCGCCCTTGGCGAACGCCTTCGGCTCGTGGTCATGACGCGCCAGCACATCGAGCAGCGCCCGGCGGCGGGCGTTGTAGTCGGTGGTCAGGGCCGCGTTCAGCGCCGCATCCAGCTCCTGACCGCCGCCATCGCTCCCGGTCGCGGCCTCCAGGGTGGCCACCTCGCGCCGCAGCACCGCCAGGGCGTCGATCGCCTGCTCACGGGCGTAGTAATCGAGGGCGCCCTCCAGCGGCATCAGCGCCGACAGGGTTTCGGTGGTCCGGACCACCTCGGGGAAGCCGAGCAGGCGCGCGCCCTCGCGCACCGCCTCAAGAGCCAGACGCACGGTGGCGCGCACCGGCACCGCCTCCAGCTCGGCCCCGACCATTTTCGCCAGCGCCGGCAAACGCGGGCGAATCGCCTCGACATAACGGCCCAGGGCCGCGTGGTCGGGATGCACCGGGTGAGACTCGGCCCCACCATCTGCCGCAGCCTTGGCCGCCGCCCCCTTGCCCGCCGCCTCCTTGGCCGCCGCCACCGCCGCGCCGAAGCCGGCGCCCCCGAATTCCAGCGGCTCCCCGGCGCTCTTGGCGCCCGGACCGCCGGATTTCCCCGTCTCCAGGGAGCCCCGCGCCGCGGTCAGCCGGGCCATCAGGCCTTCGGAGGCCGGCACATCGGCGCGAATCCGCACCGACTGCTCGCGCAGGCGCTTGAGTTCGTCCACCACTTCGAGCAACAACCCGGCCATCGCGGCATCGAGCACGCAACGGCCGTCGCGCACCTCCCCGAGCAGATGCTCGGCGTGATGGGACACCCGCTCCATGCCGCGCAGGGTCAGCGCCGCCGCCATGCCCTTGATCGAATGCATGCCCCGGAACAGCGTGGCCACCAGGGTGGCGTCGATGCCCGCCGCCGGCCCGGCCTCGATCCCGACCAGCAGCGGCTCCAGCCGGTCGAGATGCTCGCCGGCCTCGACGGCAAACTCCTGCCACAGGCTCTGGTAGATATCGACCGCCATGCCCCGAGCCCCTTCCGCGCGTCACCCGACAACGATAGCGAAGGGCGAAGGGCCTGCCAAGAAAAGGCTCAGGCGTTGCCGGATAATCCCGCCGCCTTGCGGCAAGCCTCGAGGATTTCGTGACCCTTCTTTTGCCCCAGATCCAGACTGACCGTACCCGAAGGCTTGGGAATCACCGCGAACGCGCCCTCGCGCCGGGCCTCGACCGCCGTCCGCGATCCGGCATGGGCCGAGGACGACACCACGATCACCTTGGCCTTGCTGATCAGCCGCAGGTGCCGCAGCGCCTCCAGCCCGTCCATGCGCGGCATTTCGATGTCGAGCAGCACGATGTCGCAATCGCTGGCGCGCAGCTTTTCCAACGCCTCGCAGCCATTGCCGGCGCGGCCCACGACGTTGAAATCCGGGTCGGCTTGCACGATTTCGGCGATAACCGACCGCATCATCACGGAGTCATCGACAATCATCACACTGGTCATCGGCTTCCCCCCGCTTGCGCCAAGCTGGCTATCCAGGTCGCGATGTCCGGATTTTGATAAAATATCGGACAAAACCACCCTGCCTTCGATGAAAGTATCTCACAAACACCACCGAACAATACCTGCGCCACCAAACAGCGCTAATATCGACAATGAACACCCAGAGACTAGCCCACCGCCCCGTGCTTGTCCAGCAGTTCTTAGGGGATTAATAACCATACCTTGTGGGGGCTAATTCGTTCGGACTATTGTCTGCCCGCTCCCGTGAGGCGCGAGAGTTCGACGCCGATTTCCTCGACGCCCAGCACCAGGGTGGCGCAGCCGGCCTCGATCACCGACGCCGGCATGCCCCAGACCACGGCGCTGGCCGGCGTCTGGGCCAGCACCGGAAACTGGCGGGCCGCGAAGGAGCGGGCGCCATGGGTGCCGTCGCTGCCGATGCCGGTCAGCACCACCGCCACCGGCATTTTCGCCGACCGGGCCGCGCTCTCGAACAGGACGTCGCCCGAGGGGTGGATGCCGTCCTCTCCGGCCCGGCGCTGGCGCAGGCGCAGGCCCGCCGAGGTCCGCAGCACCTCGCCATCGCAGCCGCCGGCAATGATCACGATCCGGCCGGGACGCAACGCCATGTTGTCCTCGCCCTCCACCACCTCGAAGCCCGAGGCGCGGGCGAGATGCTCGGCGAAGCCGCTGGTGAACAGACTCGGCATGTGCTGGGCGATGACCATCGGACAGCGCGGCGGCCCGGCCATGGCGGTGAGCATGCGCGGCACGGTGTTGGGACCGCCGGTGGACACCGCCACCACCATCAGGTCGCACTCCGCGGCCGGCATCCCGAGTCCGGCGGCGGCGTGACGGGCGAAAACCGGCGGCGCCGCGACCGCCGGCGGCTCGGGCATGGCGGTCGGAGCCGGGGCTGGCGGCACCGCCCCCCAGGGCGCGCCATGGGGCCGCCGCGCCCAATAATGGATCTTGCTCAGAAACTCCCGCTCGATGGTGCGGGTCACCATGTTTTCGAGGGAATCGGGCTTTTCCAGAAAATCCACCGCGCCGCAGCCCAGCGCCTGAAAGGTCGTCCAAACGCCGGTGCGGGTATGGCCGGACAGCACCAGAATCGGCGTCGGCCGCTCGGCCATGATGCTCTTGATCGCCGACAGCCCGTCAACCTCGGGCATCTCCAGGTCCATGGTGATGACGTCCGGACGCAGCACCCGGGCCAGCGCGATGGCGTCGGCACCGTCCCGCGCCTCGCCGACCACCTCGATCTCGGAATCATGGTCGATGATCGCGCGCAGCGCCATGCGGATAAACCGGGAGTCATCGACGATAAGCAGGCGGATACGCCGGGCTGAAGGCATAAGAATCAGTCTCTTCCGAGCAAAGGGCTAAGATCGAGCAGGGAAATCAGGCGCGCCCCGACCTGCAGGACCGTGGTCGCGAGCGGATGCAGCGGCGCCTCCGCCGGTTTGAACGCATCCTCAGCCACCGTCACCAACCGGTCGATGCGATCGACCACCAGCGCCCAGCGGCTGGCGCCATGACCGACCACCACCATGGCGGTGCCGTCCTCGACCAGAGCCGGAACCCCCATCACGTCGCGCAGATCGATCACCGGCAGCACCTCGGCGCCGATCTCGACCACCCCGGCCAGATCCGTTTCCGAGGCCGGCACCGGCATCGGTGTCCGCCAGCCGGTCAGATGCATCACCGCCGACGCCTCCAGGGCGCACCATTCGCTGCCGATGCGCACCACCAGCAGGCTGCGCGACGCCACCTCGGCCGGCGCGACCCGCACCCCGGTCTCGGCCGGCGACAGCAGGGCGCGCCAGGACGCGGCGCCGGCCGAGGCCACCAGCCGGTCGGCGTCCAGCAGGCCGACCACCCGGTCCCCGGCATCGATCAGGTAGCCCGCCCGCCCCTCGACGCCGCCACCGGCCTCGGCGCCGGCATGAATGCGCGACAGCGGAAAGCGCTGAATGCCGATCACCGCGTCGACCCGGAGCGCGAAACGCCCGGCGGCGGCGCTGGCCACCATCAGCATGCCGGCGCCGCCCGGAGCCCCGCCCCCCCCGGCCAGCGCCAACGGCACCAGCACCGGCAGCGGCCGTCCGCGCAGCTGGATGATGCCCAGCACCTCGGGGGAGGCGCCCGGAACCGTCGTCAACTCCCCGGCCGGCAGCACCTCGGACACCTGCTCCACCGGCAGCGCATAGCGCCCCGATCCGACCCGGGCCACCACATAGACCAGTTGCGGCTCGGCCGGCGGCGAGGCCAGCGCCAGCGAGCCGATGCCCCTGCCGTCGCCCGGCGCCGCCGGCCCGCCCTCGCGCCCCCCCAGCTCGGGCAATCCCACCCGCTCGGACTGAAGCAGCAGCACGGTCCGGCCGCGCCAGGGAAACTCGCCCGCGATCATCGCCGCCGAGGCGCCCTCGAGCAATTGCCCCGACGCCGAAACCTGAACGTCGAAAACCTGGACCGTGTCGGCCTCGAGGGTGGCCAGGCTGAGCACATGATCGACCCGGAGCGCGAAGTCGCCGTCCTCGGCGACCATCACCATGATCTCGCCCTCGGAGACGTCCTTTTCGGCACGCGCCCGCTCGGGCAGGCCCAAACGGCGGGCGAGATCGACCTGGGGCAGAATGGCGCCGCCAAGCCCGATCAGCCCGTCGACGAATCCCGGCACCAGCGGCAACGGCGTCACCGGCAAGGGCGGCGTCACCCGCTCGACCAGCCGCGACGGCACCGCGAAGGTGACGCCGGCCACCTCGACGATCACCACCGTGATCGCCTCCGGAAGAACCGCGCCGGGCTCGGCGTCGAGTACGATCATGGCGGCGCTCCCCGCCCGCCCCTTACATCATCGCCTTGAAGTTTTCGGCGCCGCTGCGGGCACTGTCGGCGATCTTGACCAGATCGTTCATGGTCGCGAGGATTTCCTCGGAGGCGGTGGCGTTGCTCTCGCTGATCTGGGCCAGCGACTGCACGGTGGCGTCGATCTCCTTGGTGCTGGCCTGCTGCTCGGTGGTGGCGCTGGCGATCACCGAGGCCATGCGCTCGATCTGGCGGAAGACGTCGCCGATCTTGCCCATGTCGGTGCCGACCTCGTGGCTGACCGCGACGCCGCGCTCGGCCTCGGTGTTGGCGGTCTCGACGATCTCGGCGATCTCCTGGGCCGAATTGGCCACCTCCTCGGCGAGCTTGCGCACCTCCTCGGCGACCACCGCGAAGCCGCGGCCATGCTCGCCCGCCCGCGCCGCCTCGATGGCGGCATTGAGCGACAGCATGTTGGTCTGGTTGGCGATGCGGGTGATCACGGCGGTGATGCGGCTGATGTTACGGCTGTTTTCCGAGATGGTCTTCACCAGCCGGTCGAGATTGGCCACATTGCCCAGAGCGTTGTCGACCATGCCCACCGCGTCCTTGGTGAATTTGTAGGTCTGGCTGGAGGAGCCGGCGACATCCTCGATGGCGTTGGCCGACTGCTTGATGGCCATGCCGATCTGCTTCACCGCGTTCATCTGGGTGCGGGCGCCCTCGGAAACCTGACCGATGGCCACGCTGGCCTGATTGGAACCGGTGGCGACCTGACGGGCAGCGTCGTTGAGGGTGGCCAGGGCCTGCCCGAGGGTACCGAGCACGCTGCGCCCGACCAGGAAGGCCAGCACCAGTCCGAGCAGCAGCGAGAAGGCGCCGATCAGGATGTTGAAGCGCTGGGCCTGAAGAATGCCCTGCTGGGCCGCGCCTTCGGTTTCGTTGGCCTGATGCTTGGCCCGCTCCTGGAAGACTTCGAGAGAGTTGTCCAGCCGCACCGCGATCTCGGGCAGCACCTCGCTCAGCACGTGCTGATTTTGCAGGATCACCGGAATCATCTCACCGGCCTTGTCGGCATAGCGTCCGGTCAGGGCCAGCACCTCGGTGGCCAGCTGCTTGATCTTGGCGTCGGCCTGCTGGACGATGAAGCCCTTGAGCATCCGGTCGGCATCGGCGAGCCGCTGCCGCGCCTCTTCGGAGCCCTTCTCCCCCGGCTCCATCATGAAGCGCGAGAGCGACAGCCGCGCCCCCATCCAGGCATCCTCGATCCGGGCCAGCCCGGCGGTGGAGGACAGGTCCTGGCGGACGGCGGCGGCCTCGAACAATTCCAGCAGCTTGGCCCGCGCCTGGGGACCGAGCACCCGGAATTCCTCGCGCAAGGCCCGCTCGCGCTTCTGACGGCCGCTGATCACCGGCGCCAGTTCGGTCCGGTACTTGTCGAGCAGATCGTTGAAGGCCAGAATGTCCCGGGCGCTCTCGCCGCCGAGCTTGGCGCGCGCCAAATGGGTCAGGAACTGCTGGAGCCGCTCGATATCGCCCTTGATCGCCGCGAGCGCGGCGTCTCCGGCGGTGCCGGCGAACACCTGGGTATCGTAGCGCAGCCGCACCAGCTCCACCTGAGCCTCCGAAGCCCCGAGCGCGACATCTCCGGCGGAGTGGACCTCGAGCAGCTGATCGGCCAGCGTCGTGAACGCCTGATACCCGGCCACGAACAACACGACCATCAGCAAGAGGACGGTGGCATACCCCGCGGCGATGCGCACGCCGATCCGCAAACCCTTCGTCAGCCCCATAACGCCCCCCAATCGCGAAACTCACGCCGGGGCGGACGATAGCATCCGCGCCGGCTTTTTCCCAACGGCTTCGTAACGACCGCCCTCTCCGCGCCCCGGCGCCGCGGCAGATTCCCTTGTTGCCGCGCCCCCCGGAAAAATCCTAAGTTCGGCGTTGCTGCCATTCAGGATTCAGGATTCCGAATCAGGCCATGCCCTACGGCGATTTCGAGCGCACACGGACCGGAAGCCGCCTGATCGCCTTCAGCGCGCTGCTGCTGCTCGGCATCAACGGCTTCTTCGCCGCCACGCTCTGGACGGACTGGCAGGACACCCTCGATCAGGCGCGCAAACATGGCGAAGGGCTGGCCCAGAGCCTGGCCGCCCACGCCACCTCGACCATCGGCGGCGCCGACCGGCAAATCTCCTCGATCGCCGAGGTGCTGCGCGAACATATGCGCCACAGCGACAGCCACCGCCTGATTCCGGGCGATCCGGACGTCACCTCCCTGCTGCTCCGGCGGGTGCGGCTCAGCCTCTACATCCGGGCGATCACGATCATCAGCCCCGACGGCACCGTGATCAATGATTCCCGGTACGCCGACAACCGGATGCACAATCTCGCCGACCGCAAATACTTCGCCATCCACCGCGACGGCGGGCAGGACGGCCTGTTCATCGACACGCCGCTGGTCAGCCGGATCGACCAGCGCTGGTTCATCGGTATGAGCCGCCGGCTCAACGATCTCGACGAACGGTTCGCCGGCGTGATCAACGCCGTGGCCGATCCAACCTATTTCCAGCGCTTCTTCAAGACCCTGAAGATCGGCGATGACGGCTACATCGCGCTGTTCAACCGCGACGGCACGATCCTCGCCCGCGAACCGGAGTTCGACCGCTTCATCGGCCAGCGCCTCGCCGCCTCGTCCTCGTTCTCGCGCCATCTCGCCGCCGCCGCCGCCGGCAGCTACGAAGACCGCGACGCCCGGGGCGAAGCGATGATCGTCAGCTATCAGGCCCTCGCCGACTATCCGCTGGTGGCAATGGTGGTGCTGTGGCGCGGTCAGGTGCTGGCCTCGTGGCACCAGCAGCTGATCTACCAGCTGATCGCGGCGCTGATGGCCAACCTGGCGCTGGTCGGCTTCACCCGGGTGCAGCTGAAACAGGTCAAGCGCCTGGAGGCCGCCACCCGCGATCTGACGGCCAGCGAGGGCAAGGCCACCGCCGCCCAGCTCCAATTGTCCGACGCCATCGAAAGCATGACCGAGGGCTTCATCCTGTTCGACCAGGACGAGCGGGTCGTGCTCTTCAATGACCGCTATCGCGCACTGTGCGGTCCGGTCGGCGACCTGCTGCGGCCCGGGATGCCCTACGAAGAGCTGCTGCGGGCCGTGACCGCATCCGGTTTCCTGGTCGGGATCGCCGACGATCCCGAAGCCTGGATCGAAACCCGCCTCGAGCAGCACCGCAATCCCACCGGCCGGCCGGTCGAGCAGGAAACCAGCGACGGCGGCTGGGTGATGGCCCGAACCTACCCCACCCGCGACGGCGGCCGCGCGCACATCCGCACCGACATTTCCCATCTCAGGGCAAAACAGCAGGAGTTGGCCCGCCAGGAGGTGCTGCTGCGGACCACGGTCGAGAACATCGCCCAGGGCCTGTGCGTGTTCGATGCCGAAGACCGGCTGGTGCTGTGGAACCGCAACTGGACCAACCTGCTGCGCCTGCCCGGCGATTTCGCCCAGGTCGGCACGCCGCTGACCGAGATCGTGCGCTGGCGCGCCGAGCGCGGCGATTACGGCCCCGGCGATCCCGAGGCCATCCTGGCCCGGCGCATGAGCGCGATCTCGGCCCTCGACGATCATGTCGACGAACGCGTGCTGCCCGACGGCCGCGCCATCGAGGTGCTGGGCGTGCTGATGCCCGATGGCAGCCGCCTGACCACCTACACCGACATCACGATCCGGCGCCTCGTCGAAATCGCGCTGCGCCTGAAGACCGAAGTGCTCGAAGCCACCCTCGAGAGCGTCGACCAGGGCATCGCCATGTTCGACGGCGAGTTCCGGCTGATCGCCGCCAACCGGCGCTTCTACCAGCTGCTGGAGTTTCCACCCGAGGATTTCTGTCTCGGCACGCCCTTCGACGACTTCGCCCAATACGCGGTCCGGCGCGGCGATTTCGGCCCCGGCGACGATGAGCGCTTGGTGCGCGAGCGCCTGCGGGTCGCCCGCCAGCTCCAGCCCTACACCTTCGAACGCACGACCCCGCGCGGCACCGTGGTCGAGGCGCGGCGCAAACCGGCCGGCGATGGCGGCTTCGTCACCACCTACACCGACATCACCGAGCGCAAGCACCACGAGGACGAATTGCGGACGGCCAAGATCACCGCCGAGCGGGCCAGCGAGGTCAAGTCCCTGTTCCTGGCCAAGATGAGCCACGAATTGCGCACGCCGTTCAACGCCATCATCGGCTTCGCCGAGCTGATCGCCACCCGCAGCCATGGCGACGGCCGCGGCGCCGTCGAGGCCTATGCCGGCTACGCCGCCGAAATCCACGACAGCGGCCAGCACCTGCTCGATCTGCTCAACAACATCCTCGACATTTCAAAGATCGAATCGGGGCGGATGTCGGTGCAGATCGATCGCTTCGACCTGCGCCTCACCCTCAACGCCATTCTCGGCATGAATCGCGCGCTGGCCGACAGCCAGGGCGTCGCCCTGGCCCTGGCCCTGGTCCAGCCGCTGCCCGCCACCTGCGCCGACGAGCGGGCGGTCCGGCAGATCGTCTCCAACCTGGTCTCCAACGCCCTGAAATTCACCCCGGCGGGCGGACGCATCACCCTCAAGGCTCGCGCCAACGAGCAGGGCGGCTTCGAAATCGCGGTCCGCGACACCGGGGCCGGCATCGCCCCGGACCAGATCGCCCGCGTCCTCCAGCCCTTCGAACAGGGCGACAACCGCTATACCCGCGCCATGGGCGGCAGCGGACTCGGGCTGGCGCTGGTCAAAGGGCTGGTGGATCTGCACGGCGGCACGCTGCGGATCGAGAGCGAAATCGGCGCCGGAACCACGGTAACCGCCAGTTTTCCGGCGGTGCCGCCGGTCGGTGGCGCCACCGCCTGACCGGCTGGGCCGGTGGGCATTAACCAGTTAACAATTTATTACTTGGCTCCGGGCATCATTCGCCCTATGCTCTGGCCATCCAAGCTCATCCATCCGGGCTATCCTGCGGCCTCCCGACCGGTAACGGCGGGGGGCCGTTTCTTTATCCGCCAGCGCGGGCGGCACAAAAAACCCCGCCGGCTCGCACCGACGGGGTTTTCCGATCACAGTCGATCAGGCGTGGAGCCGATCAGGGATAATAGCCGACCGCGCAGACCTGATTGCCGGCCTTGGCGACGATCGCGACCTTCTTCTGGGCCTCGGTGGCGCCCGGCTGCGGCCACTGATAGGCGACTTCGCCACCGCCGGCGGCGGCGACCTTGTAGAAGTCCTCGCCCACGGCGTAGGGCGGGGTCCCCTTGTCCATCAGCCCCTTCATGGGCTTGCCGACCAGGGTCGGATGGGCGGAGAAATTGCCGTCGGCGCCGCCGCAATAGACGTACAGGTCCTTGCTGAAGAAATCGCCATCCTTGGCCTTGGCGTCGGCGGTAAAGGTGGCGAGCGCCTTGGCCTCGTCGGCCTTCACGGCGGCAACCGCCTTGTCGAGCATGGCCTTGGCCTCGGCGGCAGAGCCGCGATCGGCGGCATTGACCATGCCGGCGGCGGTCAGCAGCACGAACGGCAGCGCCACGGCGACCAAAAATTTCCCAAACTTCATGAGGTTCCTCCAATATTGCATCTGAACGGGCCTTCTTTCGGTCCCGCGATTGGGGTGGCCATGCGGTCCGCTTCCGTGCTCCCGAGCCCCCGGCCGCCACGCCCTCGTCCAGGTTTTCACACCATCCCGAGCACGCCCCGACCGGAACCCTCGGCAGCTCATGTCAGAGCGCACCTTCCGACCCGCTAAACAAATATCAAATGCCTTGACTAGCGTCAATCGCCTTGCCGTCGCACAACCCCAGCGAGCAACACATCAGATCGAAACCTGACCGACCCCACGATTTACAGCGGGAGCTAATTTCTGTAGGGTCCATGGGGCGCCGGTTGTCGCCGGAACGCTTGCTCACTGGGAGTTCGAGACGTGCTTCATTTGTCGCAATGGCCGATTCGTCGGCAGGTTCTGGCCGCGATCCTGGTCTCGATCACCGCCCTGATCGGCATTTCCAGCACCATGGTGTTCGAACGCTGGCACGTCATGCGCATGAACGCCGAGATGATCGATCTCGCCGAAACCATGACCCGGGTCAGCACCCTGGTGCACGAACTCCAGCGGGAGCGCGGCGTCTCGGCGCTGTTCATCGCCAGCAAGGGCCAGCAATTCCGCGACGAACTGCCGGCTCAGCGCGAGCGCACCAGCGCGGCGGCCAAGGCCCTGACCGCCACCATGGAGCAGCTGGGCGCCCATCCGCACTTCGCCGGCTTCCTGTCGCGAGTCGGGCGGGCGGCGTCGGATCTGGGGCGGATCGAGGAAACCCGCCAGAGCATTTCCGCGCTGACCTTCACCGGCATGCAGTCCTTTCAGTACTTTACCGGCACCATCACCGGCATGCTCGACGCCACCTATGAAATCGCCCGGGTCACCGACGATGCCGAGATCAAGGGCGCGATTTTCGGCTACATCGCCCTGATGCAGGGCAAGGAGCGGGCCGGACAGGAGCGGGCCAGCGGTTCGGCCGGATTTGCCGCCGGCCGGTTCGATCAGGAGTTGTATCAGCGCTTCGTCGGCCTGGGCGTCGCCCAGCAAACCTACTTCTCGATCTTCCGCGGCATCGCGTCGCAGGAGGCGGTGCAACGGCTGGAATCGGGCCCGGAGGGTGTCAACGCCGAGGCCGTGCTGACGATGCGCCGTGCCGCCCATGAAGGCGGACTCGCGGGCGAACTCAAGGGCATCAAGGCCGCCGACTGGTTCAAGGCCACCACCGCGCGAATCGACGCCCTGAAAACCGTCGAGGACGGCGAGGCCGCCGAACTCACCACCCTCGCCCACAGCCGCGCCGACACCGCCAAGGCCCAATTCACCACGGTTCTGGCGGTCGCCGGCCTGTCGTCGCTGCTGGCCCTGGTGCTCGGGCTGCTGGTGATGCGGCTGATCGCCCACACCCTCGGCGGCCTCAAGGGGGCGACCAACCGCATTGCCGCCGGCGACACATCGATGGAGGTTCCGGGAGTCGAGCGCTCGGACGAGATCGGCGAGCTGGCCCGGGCGATCACCGCGATTCACGAGGCCGGAGTCTCGGCGACCCGCATCAAGACCGCCCTCGACAATGTGTCGGCCAACGCCATGATGGCCGATACCGACTGCCGGATCATTTATCTCAACGAGGCGGTGCTCGCCATGTTCCGCACCGCCGAGGCCGATCTGCGGCGCGAGTTGCCCGCCTTCGACGCCGGCAAGCTACTCGGCGCCAACATCGATATCTTCCACAAGAACCCCAAGCGCATCCGCGACATGCTGGCCACGCTACGCGAGCCCTACCGCACCCAGATTCAAGTCGGCGTCCGTCACTTCTCCCTGGTGGCAACTCCGGTGCTCAATGGCAAGGGCGAGCGGCTGGGCACGGTGGTCGAGTGGCGCGACGTCACCCAGGAACTGATGATTCGCGACGAGGTCGGCGGGCTGGTCGACGCCGTGATCAAGGGCGATCTCAGCCAGCGCATCGGCTTGGCCGGCAAGCGCGAGTTCATGCTCCGGCTGGCCGAGGGCATCAATCAGCTGACCGACACCGTCTCCCACTCCCTCGACGAGATCGCCGATTTCCTCCACGCCCTGGCCGAGGGGGATCTCAGCCGGCGCATTTCCGGCGACTTCCAGGGCAAGTTCGCCCAGATTCGCGACGACGCCAACCACACCGCCGAGAACCTCGCCGGCATCGTCGGCCGAATCGTCAGCTCGGCCAACGACATCAGCACCGCCTCGGCGGAAATCTCCGCCGGCTCCACCGATCTTGCCGAGCGCACCGAGCAGCAGGCCGCCAGTCTCGAGGAAACGGCGGCGGCGATGGAGGAGCTTTCCGCCACCGTCCACAACAACTCCGATACCGCCGCCAACGCCCGCGACGTCGCGGTCACCGCCCAGAACGCCGCCGAGCAAGGCGGCTCGATCACCGGCGCGGCGGTTTCGGCGATGCAGAAAATCGAGTCCTCGTCGCGCAAGGTGATCGACATCATCGGGGTCATCGACGAAATCGCCTTCCAGACCAATCTGCTCGCCCTCAATGCCGCGGTCGAGGCCGCCCGCGCCGGCGACGCCGGCAAGGGTTTCGCCGTGGTGGCGCAAGAGGTGCGGGTGCTGGCCCAACGCTCGGCCCAGGCCTCCAAGGAGATCAAGGCGCTGATTCTCGATAGCGACGGTCAGGTGCGCGAGGGCGTCGGGCTGGTGCGCAAGGCCGGCGAGGCGCTGTCCGGCATCGTCACCAATGTCAACCGGGTGGCCTCGCTGATTTCCGACATCGCCCACGCCAGCAAGGAACAGACCGTCGCCCTCGACGAGGTCAACAAGATGGTCGCCCAGATGGACGAGGTCACCCAGAAGAACGCCGCCCTGGTCGAGGAAACCTCGGCCGCCTCCCAGTCCCTGGCCGGAGAAGCCTCGGGCCTGCGCGACATGGTCTCGGTGTTCAAGGTCGACAGCCGGCGCGGCCGCTAAAAACCGGGGTCTGGGGCCGTCGGCCCCAG
>CAIOBP010000132.1 GCA_903856295.1 uncultured Rhodospirillales bacterium
CACCGTCCACCACGCGCGGCAGAGCCCTGGCCTGGACGACGGCCCCTTCGCAGCTCCGGCAGCCGTACTTGGGCCGGATGGTCCGCAGCACACGCAGGATGGCGGGGATCACGTCCAACGCCTCGGTGATGTCCTCGCCGATCTTGTGCAGGAGGCCGGCGCAGCAGGAACAGACCGTCGTCGCCGGCTCCAGCGTCGTCTCGATCCGCGGCAGATGCCGGGGTAACGCGCCGACATTGCGCTTCGCCGGCCGGCAGGCGCGCGGCGCCTTGGGTGTGGCGCTGGTCCCGTTGTCGTTGGCCACCGGCGTCGCCTCGGTGGCCAGATCGCCGAGGTCGAGCGTGCCCTGCTTGGGATCGATCGTCGCCGCCTTCTCCGACTTCGCGCCGAAGATCGCGGCCTTCAGAGCCGCCACCGTCTCGCGCAGCCGGGCATTCTCGGCCGCGAGATCGAGGACCATCCGGGCCAGAACGGCAGGGTCGCGGGGAAGGGGTTCGGGAGGCTGCGCCATGGCCCGGAGTATAACGGAAAAACCCTGAAATCCATAGCAGGATCAAGGTAATCACCCAACTCGCGACGGTCTGCGCACGGCCCGAACGGCCGTCTTCGTCCAGTCCAGACCGTCGATCAGCAGCGCGAATTGCGCCGGGCTGAGCTGGACCGCGCCGTCCCGAATCGGGGGCCAAGTGAACCGCCCATCCTCCAGCCACTTCGTCGCCAGGATGATCCCTGTGCCATCCCAGACCACCAGCTTCAGTCGGTCCATTCGCTTCGAGCGGAAAATAAAGACGTTGCCGCAGTAGGGATCATCCTTCAAAGCCGAGGCAACCAGGGCGACCAAGCCATGCACCCCCTTGCGGAAATCCACCGGCTGGGCCGCCACCACGACTTTGAGGCCGGGGCTCAGCGCGATCATCGCCCCCTCCGCGCCGCCTCCACTATCGCCGCGGCAAGGCCGGGATCAACGCCGCCGCTGAATACCAGTCGTCCGCTGCGCAAATCAAACTCGATCCGCCCCGCTGCGCTGTTACTTCCGGCCGGGCGACCGGGGCCATGGCGCTGATCCGAAACAGCGGCCGGCTGTTCGTCGCTGACCTCGACCGGAACGAAATGGGGCACCGCTTCAGTCCCGCCATCGTCCGCACCGTCCCGAGCATGCCGACGCCAGACCGACAAAAGCCCTCGATTCATGCCGTGACGCCGCGCCACGTCGGAAATGTTCACCCCCGGCAACGAGCTCTCCGCCACGATCCGCGCCTTCTCATCCGCCGTCCAGTGGCGCCGTTGCCGGCGCCCCATGATCAGCTCAACCCGACGATAAGAACTGGCTTCATCCATGTCTTCAAGCATGTGATCAAGCATGGCGTTAGTGCCCATACTATCCCCCGATGTCTTCAAACCGGGGGGCAGTCTCCCTCACGCGGGCAGACCTTGAACAGGTGGGGCGCTCTTCACGCTTACAGTTCAACGCCGTTCTGGACCTGATTGTTGCTGTTCAGGATCAGGGTTTTAATCTCTTTGGAGGCTTGAGCCGAGCGTTGCGCGAGCACCCGCACCTCTTGCGCCACCACCGCGAAGCCTTTGCCCGCGTCGCCGGTTCGGGCCGCTTCCACCGCCGCGTTGAGCGCGAGCAGGTTGGTTTGG
>CAIOBP010000133.1 GCA_903856295.1 uncultured Rhodospirillales bacterium
GGGCATCAACAGCTTGGTCCAGGCAGCCAAGGCCAAGGCACGGGGATACCGCTCTACCCGCAACCTGGCCGCGATAATCTACCTCGTCGCCGGAAAGCTAGAACTCAAGCTACCCACGTGAAACAGCGAAGAGCCAAAAAGTTGCAAGCAACTTCTTAAAATCTCAAAATTATTTATTTATATTTTCAGAGGCTATTGTTGTTATTTGCTTACGCTCATCGTGCTATGCATCATTAATTTGTGCTATTTCCGAGGTAATGTTGCATAACCCTTGTCGGGGCTGGGTTTAATCCCTTCCGGGTGTGTGGGAATTTCCTTTGCACCAAATTGAGGAAATTTGTATCGTCTTTGTGGGAACCTTACGGTTTTCGGCTCGGCCTTGCGGCCGTCCGCAAGGTCCGCAACAGATGAGCCATTGGGTGGTGCGATGTCGAGTCTCGGGAACTTCAAAATTCAGACCAAGACCAACATTATTGCGTTTATAATTATTCTTTCGATATCGCTATCGTCCTTTGAGATATTCACTCACGTTCAGGAGCAGATCGCTGGCCTGTCCACGGTTTCCAGTGCCGCGGAAGTGGTGGTCAACCGCTTGATTCCCCTGAACAGCCTGATTGCCAAGATCAGGCTGGACGCCGCCGAGGTCCAGCAGTTTTTCTCCGATTACGGCGCCACCCGGGCCGAGGACGGTTTGGGCGACGGCATCGAGAATGCGGCCAAGGCGGCCAAGGAGTTCCACGAACACATCGCCGCCGCGGGGCAGATCGCCAGCGATCTCAAGCTGACCGAGGTGTCCGAAGCGCTGGCGGCGGCGGAAAAGGCGTTCAAGCCCTACTACGATGTCGGCGAGGCGATGGCCAAGGCCTACGTTTCGGGGGGCACCAAGGGCGGCAATTCGATGATGCCCCAGTTCGACAAGAGCGCCGAAGGCATGGACGAGGGTGTCGCCAAGCTGGAAAAGGTGGTGCTCGAGGTCAGCGCCCGGGAGTTCGGCGGCTTGCAGGGCGCGATTACCGACATTCAGTCGGGCAGCCGCACCATCAAGCTGATCTCCGAGATTTCGGGCGCGGTGCTGCTCGGGGTGGCGGCGCTGTTGATCGCCTTCCTGCTGTTCGGCGTGACCCGGCCGCTGGCCCGGCTGTGCGAGGTCATGCTCCAACTGGCCAAGGGAGACCTCGAGGTCGAGGATATATATGTCGGCCGTTCGGACGAGGTCGGCGAGATGGCGAAAACCCTCCAGGTGTTCAAGGCGAACGCCCTGGAGAATTTGCGGATGAAGCAGGCCACCGAAGAGCAGGCGCTCGACCGGCAGCGGCAGGTCGAGGAGAACGAGGAACTGACCGATATGTTCGCCTCGGGCATTTCGGGCGTGCTCGAGACCCTCTCCACGGCGTCCTCGGAGATGGCTGGCACCGCGGAATCCGTGCATGTCGCCGCCCAGGAGACCGATCGCGAGGTCGATGTGGTCACCGGCGCCGTCGAGCAGGCCAATTCGAATTCCCAGGCGGTGGCGGCGGCTTCCCAGCAATTGTCGGCGGCGATCGGCGAGATCAGCCGCCTGATCGATGGTTCGGCCCGAATCGCCGACGAGGGCACCCAGCACGCCCGCGAGGTCGAGGCCAAGGTGATGATGCTGCGCGAAGCCTCGGGCAAAATCGGCGAAATCATCCAGATCATCGCCAGCATCGCCTCTCAGACCAATCTGCTCGCCCTCAACGCCACCATCGAGGCCGCGCGGGCGGGCGAGGCCGGCAAGGGATTCGCCGTCGTGGCGTCCGAGGTCAAGAATCTGGCCAATCAGACCGCCAAGGCCACCGACGACATCTCGGGCCAGATTTCCGAGATTCAGGGCTCGATCGCCGGCACGGTCGACGCCATTCAGGCGGTGGCCGGCACCGTGACCCAGATCAGCCGCTGCACCAACGAGATCGCGGCGGCGGTCACCGAGCAGCATTCCGCCACCGATGAAATCGCGCGCAATATTCAGTTCGTGTCCTCCAATGCCGAGGACATCGCCGTGAGCATCGGCAAGGTTCGGGATTCCGCCTCGCGCACCAATGGCGCCGCGACGGCGGTCAGTGGCTCGTCGACCGCGATGGCCCGGCAGACCGAGCGGATGAGCGTCGAGATTCACGACTTCCTCGGCGCGCTCAAGGACGCGGGCAGCGGTCACAAGTTCAAGCGGGTGGTCGTCAACCTGCCGGCCCGCTGCGTCGGCGGCGGGCACGATGAATCCGGGACCGTCCTCCTGATGTCGATCGGCGGCGCCTGGCTCAACAAGACGCTGGATCTGCCGGTCGGAACCCAGGTGGAACTGTCCATCCAGGGGGTCGGGAACAGATTGCGCGCCCGGGTCTCGGGCAGCAACAGCGCGGGCTCCCGCCTGCAATTCCCGCTCGACACCGGGAACATGGAGCGGATGGCCGGAGTGCTGGAAGAGGTGCGCAGGCTGAAGGGCGGCTGAGCCCTACTTCCGGAACATGAAATAGACCGCGCCCAGCATGCAGGCGAAAGCGGCGAAATAATTCCAGCGCAGCTTCTCGCCCAGCACGGTCACCGCGAAGATCGCGAACACCGAGAGGGTCACCGCCTCCTGGATGATCTTGAGTTGGGCTGCCGAATAGCCTTCTTCGAAAAAGCCGATCCGGTTGGCGGGTACGGCCAGACAGTATTCGAAAAAGGCGATCAGCCAACTCACCACGATCGCCATGATCAAGGGGCGCTCGGGAAAGCGCAGATGGCCGTACCAGGCGAGGGTCATCAGGACATTGGAGCCAAGCAGCAGCGCGACGGTTTTCATCCGGCCATCCCCCTTTTTTCTCACCGAGAGCTAGGGGCGCCCGGCACCGGGTGTCAACGGCTTTCCCGGCCAGCCTCAGGGGTAATCGGGGGAGCGGCGCTCCCCCGCTCCCGGCCTCGCCACCATTCCCCCGATTACCCCGCAGTCAGGCCTGGACCGAGACCCCGGCGGCCGGGTGGGCGCGTGCGGTGCCGGCGGCGGCGGCGTAGGCCGCGAGGCCGCGTGCGTATTGGGCGGGGGTGCCATCGCCGCTTTGCGCCGCGGCGGCGGTGGCGGTGATGCTTTGTCCGGCGTCGGCTTCACCGTTCGATCCGTTGCCGGCCTTGGCCCTGCTGGCCAGGGCCTGACTGATCGCGGCTGCGGCTGCGGCGGCCACCTTGATGTCCTGACCCGAGGGATCGGCCGGGGCCAGGGCGGCGCGCTGAACCTGCTGCTCTTTGGCGATGGTGGCGTTGATGTCGCGGGGCACCGGGCTGGTGTCGATCGACACCTCGCCGCCGATGGCGTAACTGGCGCCGTCCGGACCCTTTTGATAGGTGTAGGTCGGGGAGCCGCCATAGGCGCCGGCGGCGGCACGGTGGGCTTGCTCATGGGCCTTGACGTCGGCGTCGCGGGTCTTGAGCTTGTCGATCAGGGTCTGATCCGGAGGCGGTGCGCGGCTTGCCGCTGGCATCGGCGCTGGAGCCGCTTCCGGTGCTGCTGGACTTGGCGCGCGACGCCGCCGCTCCGCCGGAAAGGTACGGCGAACCCAGCGAAGACGCGGCACCTGCCCCACCGATCGAGCCAACCATGGTTCGGGTCCCAAGGGTCCGCTGCCCGCCATTTCGCAGTAAAAGTCTGGACGGGCAGCCTCGTATGATTGTAGGTGCTGCGAGGGAAAACTGCAATGGACCGGAGGTTGAAATGGTTGGAGCGCCGCTGTCGCTTGTGGTGTTTTCCGGTGGGTTCGACCGGGTGCACTACGCCCTCGCCATGGCCGCCGCCGCCGCGGCCACCGGCCGCCGGGTGTCTTTGCTGTTCACCGGCCGGGCGCTGCCCGCCCTGATCGAGACCGGCGAGTCCGGACAGCCGGGCTGGAATGCTCTCGACGCAGCCGATGACGGCTCGCCCCCGGCACGGCGCGATGACACGCTGATCGGGCGCGGCGTCGCCGGGTTCGAGGAATTGCTGACCGCCTGTGCCGCCTTGGAGGTTGGGGTGATCGTCTGCGAAATGGGCCTGCGCGCCCTCGGACTGCCGGCCGATGTCCGCCTGCGCGCCGACATACCTCACCGGGTCGGCGGCATCGTCACCTTTCTCGGCGCGGCCGAGGGGGGGAGCGTTCTGTTCGTTTGACGCCGGCCAAGGTCCGGGAGACCTTTGGAAACTTACGACGGCTTGGTGTCGATGGCGTAGCCGGCGGAGCGGACGGTGCGGATCGGGTCCTCGCCGCCGCCCTCGTTGAGGGCTTTGCGCAGGCGGCGGATGTGGACGTCGACGGTGCGCAGCTCGACATAGACATCGTGGCCCCAGACCAGATCCAGCAGCTGTTCGCGCGAGAACACCCGGCCGGGATGGAGCATGAAGTGGCGCAGCAGCCGGAATTCGGTCGGGCCGAGATGAATGTCGTGGCCGTCGCGGCGCACCCGGTGCGAGGCGAGGTCCATCACGATGTCGGCGAAGCGCAGCACCTCTTCGGCCAGCGCCGGGCTGGTCCGGCGCAGCACGGCGCGGACGCGGGCGACCAGTTCGGAGGGCGAGAAGGGCTTGACGATGTAGTCGTCGGCGCCGGAGTTGAGGCCGCGCACCCGGTCGCTCTCCTCACCGCGCGCGGTCAGCATGATGATCGGGATGTCCTTGGACTTGGGGGCGCGGCGCAATTGCCGGCAGACCTCCAGGCCCGAGAGATGGGGTAGCATCCAGTCCAGCAGAATCAGGTTTGGCGACTGTTCCGTGGTTACCAGCATCGCTTCTTCGCCATTGACGGCGATCACGGCGCGAAATCCCTCTTTTTCCAGGTTGTACTTCAGCATTTCGGCGATGCCGGGCTCGTCCTCGACGATCAGCACCAGCGGTTTCAACGCTGAACTCATGCATCCTCCTGCTTGGCAGCGGCTGGCTCCTGCTTGGCCGCGTCCGGCTTCCGCCTGACATCGGCCGGCTCGCCCTCGTTCTCGCCTTCGCCCGGACGGACCATGGCGAAGCTGCTGGTGTCGCCCTTGGGCCGGGCCGCCTTCAGGGATTGCCCGACCACCACGAAATGGATGGTCTCGGCGATGTTGGTGGCGTGATCGCCCACCCGCTCCAGGTTCTTGGCGATGAACAGCAGGTGGGTGCAAGGGGTGATGTTGCGCGGGTCCTCCATCATGTAGGTCAGGACCTCGCGGAACAGACTGGTATAGAGGTCGTCCAACTCCTCGTCGCGGCGCCAGGCGGTGATGGCCTTTTCGACGTCGCGGTCGATGTAGGCGTCGAGCACGTCCTTCATGATTTCCTGGACCAGCTTGCCCATGCGCGGAATGCCGCTGGCCGGACGCACCGCCGGCATCTGCGCCAGCACCATGGCGCGCTTGGCGATGTTGGCGGCGTAATCGCCGATCCGCTCCAGATCGGCGGCGATCTTCAGAGTCGACACGATCTGGCGCAAATCGCCGGCCATCGGCTGGCGCAGGGCCAGCATGCGGATCGCCTCGGCGTCGATGTCGCGCTCGTACTGGTCGAGCCGCTCGTCGGATTTGATCACCGAGGCTGCGAGATCGGCGTCGCGCTTGGCCACCGCCCGCACCGCGGTTTCCACCTGGGCCTCGGCGATGCCGCCCATCTGGGAGATCAGGGTGGTCAGTCGCCGCAGCTCCTCCGAATAGGAGCGAACGATATGGTCCTTGCCCATGTTTCTGGTCTTTCCGCTCAGCCGAACCGGCCGGTGATGTAGCCCTGGGTGCGCTCATCCCGGGGATTGGTGAAGATTTCCTCGGTGTCGTTGTATTCCACCATGTTGCCCAGGTGAAAGAACGCGGTCTTTTGCGAGACCCGGGCCGCCTGCTGCATGTTGTGGGTGACGATCACGATGGTATAGTTTTCGCGCAATTCGTCGATCAGTTCCTCGATGTGCGCGGTGGCGATCGGATCCAGTGCCGAGCACGGCTCGTCCATCAGAATCACCTCGGGACTGACCGCGATGGCGCGGGCGATGCACAGCCTTTGCTGCTGACCGCCCGAGAGGCCGGTGCCGGGCTCCTTGAGCCGGTCCTTGACCTCGTTCCACAGGCCGGCGCGCTCCAGGGAGGACTGCACGATCTCGTCCATCTCCGGGCCGCGCTGGGCCAGGCCATGGATGCGCGGGCCGTAGGCGATGTTGTCGAAGATCGATTTCGGGAACGGGTTGGGCTTCTGGAAGACCATGCCGACCCGCGCCCGCAACTGCACGGTGTCGATGACTTTGTCGTAGATGTCCTCGCCATCGAGGGCGATCCGGCCTTCGATCCGGCAGATGTCGATGGTGTCGTTCATGCGGTTGAGGCAGCGCAGAAACGTCGACTTGCCGCAGCCCGAGGGGCCGATCAGGGCGGTGACGCGGTTGGACTCGATGTCCAGGCCGATGTCGTTGAGCGCCTGCTTGGCGCCGTAATAGACGTTGACCGCGCGGGCGGTGATCTTGACCGGCGGGCCGTTGCCGCCGGGAAGCCAGTCCGAGTGATCGATACGCATGACCTACCACCGCCTCTCGAATTTTTTGCGCAGGAAGACCGCGACCGTGTTCATCACGATCAGAAAGCCGAGCAGCAGCATGATCGCGGCCGAGGTCCGCTCGATCCAGCCCCGTTCCGGCGCGTCGGACCACATGAAAATCTGCACCGGCAGCACCGTCGAGGGCGCGGACAGCGACCCCGGGACATCGACCACGAAGGCGACCATGCCGATCAGCAGCAGCGGCGCGGTTTCGCCCAGCGCCCGCGCCAGCCCGAGAATGGTGCCGGTGAGAATGCCCGGCGCCGCCAGCGGCAGCACATGGTGGATCACCACCTGCAAGGGCGAGGCGCCGATGCCCAGCGCCGCCTCGCGGATCGAGGGCGGCACCGATTTCAGCGCCGCGCGGGCGGCGATGATGATGGTCGGCAGGGTCATCAGCGCCAGCACGACGCCGCCGATCAGCGCCGAGGACCGTGGCATGCCGAAGAAGTTGAGGAACATCGCCAGCCCGAGCAGGCCGAAGACGATCGAGGGCACCGCCGCCAGATTGTTGATGTTGACCTCGATCAGGTCGGTCCAGCGGTTCTTGGGGGCGAACTCCTCAAGATAGACCGCCGTCGCCACCCCCACCGGCACCGCCAGCGCCAGGGTGACCAGCATGGTCAGCAGCGAGCCGATCAGCGCTCCCCACATGCCGGCCTGTTCGGGCTGGCGGCTGTTGGCGCGGGTCAGGACGTCGAGGCTGAAATTGCGGGTCAGCACGCCCTTGGCCGTCAGCTCGTCGATCCAGCCGACCTGGCGGTCGGTGAGCGTGCGCTCGCCTTCCCGGGCGGTGCGGGCGATGTGGCCCTTGAGGAACTGGTCGGTGTTGTCGGAGGCGAGCAGGCTGACCGGGCGGCTGGTGCCGACCAGCGCCGGCTCGGCCATCACCATGTCGCGCAGGCTGTAGGTGGCGGCCGAGCTGACCAGTTCCATCAGCGCCCGCTTGCCGTCGCGGCTGCTGGCGGCGGGAATCTGCTTGAGCAGGGCGGCCCGCACCAGCGCCTGATAGTCCCCGGCCGACAGCGCCGACTGTTCAAGCGAGCCCGAGGGCGTGATCGCCGCCGGATCGAAATAGACCTCGACCTGGAAGTGGCTCTGCCAGAAGGCGGTGAAGCCGTTGAGGGTGATGGTGCCGAGCAGGAACACCAACATCAGCCCGGCGAAAACGATGGCGCCGATACCGGCGCGCTGAAACCAGCGTTCCGCCCGGTAGCGCCGGCGCAGCCGCGCCTCGAAGGCACCTGAGCGGTAGGTGGAGCGTTTGAGGATGGTTTCGCCGGTCATGTCAGTCATATTTTTCCCGATACTTCTGAACCACGCGCAGGGCGACGACGTTGAGGATGAGCGTGACCACGAACAGCACCAGTCCGAGACCGAACACCGAGAGGGTCTTGGGACTGTCGAATTCCTGGTCGCCGCGGATGGTCGAGGCGATCTGAACCGTGACCGTGGTCACGGCGGCGAAGGGATTGGCGGTGAGATTGGCCGACAGACCGGCGGCCATGGCCACGATCATGGTCTCGCCGATCGCCCGGCTGATGGCCAGCATCACGGCGCCGACGATGCCGGGCAGGGCGGCCGGCAGCACGATTTCCCGGATGGTCTCGGACTTGGTGGCGCCCAGCCCGTAGGAGCCATCGCGCAGGGCCTGGGGCACGGCGTTGATCACATCGTCGGAGAGCGAACTGACGAAGGGAATGATCATGATCCCCATCACCAGTCCGGCGGCCATCGCCGACTGGGAGCTGACGTCGAAGCCGAGCCCGGAGCCCAGAACCTGCATGGCCGGCGCCATGGTCAGGGCCGCGAAGAAGCCGTAGACCACGGTCGGGATGCCGGCCAGGATTTCCAGCACCGGCTTGGCGACGGCGCGGGCGCCCGGGGTGGCGTATTCCGACATGTAGATCGCGGCCATCAGCCCGATCGGCACCGCGACCAGCATCGCGATCACCGTGATCAGCAGGGTGCCGGTGAACAGCGGCACCGCGCCGAACGAGCCGGCGGCATCGCCGGAAAACGCCGCCTGGGGGTTCCAGTGCAGGCCGAACAGGAAGTCGGTGATCGGAACCCGCGAAAAGAACTGGATGGCCTCGAACAGCAGCGACAGCACGATGCCGACCGTGGTCAGGATCGCCACCAGCGAGCACAGCACCAGACCGATGCTCAGCATCCGCTCGACCCGGTTGCGGGCGCGCATATCCATGCTGATCTGCCGCCGGGCATGGACGATCCCGGCCAGCGCCAGCGCCGAGCCCAGCGCCAGCAGGCAGAACCCGGCCAGACTTTGCAGCTGGTTGTAGGTGGCGGCGGCCTCGCGCAGCGACGGCTCCGGTTCGCTGCCGGTGGCGATGCCGTGGGCGATGTTGAGGATGTTGGTCTTGATCAGGGTCAGCGACTGGGCGTCGGCCTGCCGGACGGTGTCGGGCAAGCCCGCCATGGCCAGGGAGGCGATCAGCTGGTCCTGGAAGCAGCTCCAGACCGCGAGCAGCAGAAAGGCCGGCAAGCCGGCCCAGATCGCCACGAAGAAGCCATGATAGGATGGTATCGAATGAAGGTGCGAGAGCCGCCCGCCGGCCACCGCCACCGCCCGGCTGCGGCCGAGCAGGTACCCCACGAGCGTCAGGCCCATGATGACCGCGATGAGGATGGTGCTTTGCATCGGTCCCCGTTCGTTTTGCCCGGACAATGGCGAATGGCCGGAAGAGGGTTCGGCTCTTCCGGCCTTTGGTGTGGCTGTGCTTTACTTCGCGAGCGCCGCGGCGTGCGCCTGCTGCTTTTTCAGCTCGGCCTCGGTCTGGGGGATCAGGCCCTTGGCCACCAGATAGCCATCCTCGCCCACCGCCTTCGCGCTCAGGAACTCGGCGACGAACTCGGCCATGCCGGGGATCGCCTTGACGTGGGCGGTTTTGACATAGAAGAACAGCGGCCGGGAGACCGGGTATTTCTTCGAGAGGATGTTCTCGAAGGTGGCTTCGACGCCATTGACCGGCAGCGCCCGCACCTTGTCCCGGTTCTGGTCGATATAGAAGAAGGTGAAGACGCCGACCGCGCTCGGGCTGGAGTTCAGCTTGCCGACGATCAGGGCATAATCCTCGGAGACATCGATCCAGACCCCGTCTTCGCGGATGGTCTGGCAGGCCTTCTTCTTGGCGTCGGCGGCCAGCGCCTTGACCTCGGGGAAGGCTTCGCAGCCGATATCCATCACCAGCTCGTTGAAGGCGTCGCGGGTGCCGTGGACTTTGGCCGGGCCGAAGACCTCGATTTTCGTCGCGGGCAGGGCCGGGTCGACCTCCGACCACAGGGTGAGGGGGTTCTTGACCAGCTTGCCACCGACCGGAACCTCGGCCGCCAGCGCCAGCCACAGCTGCTTGGTGGTGACCGGGAAGGGCTTGGTCTTGGCGTTCATCGCGACGGTGATGCCGTCGAAGCCGATGGTGAACTCGGCGATGTCGGTGACGCCGTTGGCCTTGCACATCTCGCGCTCGCTGTCCTTGACCGGACGCGAGGCGTTGGAGATATCGGGGTATTGTGGGCCGACGCCGGCGCAGAACGCCTTGAAACCACCGCCGGTGCCGGTTGACTCGACCACCGGCGTCTTGAACTTGCCGAGCTTGCCGAAGGTCTCGGCCACCAGCGTCGAAAACGGAAACACGGTGGAGGACCCGACGATGCGGATCTGTTCGCGCGACTGGGCCTGAACCGGCCCGGCCGCCAGGGCGACGCCTGCCGCGACCATCGCCGTCGCCAGGACGAATTTGTTGTGGAACACGTCAATCCCTTTCGGTGGTTCGTCCCCAAGGACGCCCAGACCCTAGTGTGCGCCTGCGAACATAATACGACATCATGGTGACAGTTTCATGACGGCGCCCTCATCAAAAGTGCCTATGCCCGGCTGTCCCGAAGCGGCGGGTGAGCGTGTGGCTTTCTGAGCGCCGGCCTAAATCCCGGCACGCATCTTGCGTTCTCCAGGTATCCCCGGCGTTTCGGGGGAGAATACTGGTGCCACGGAAAGAATATCCGGCAGTTTTTGCCCTGAAGTCGGGAAAAACCTGCCGCCCAAGGCGCCGAGAACGAGGGAGAGCGGGCAAATGGGGTTTTTAACCAGTTCCATCACCACGGCCAATTCCTGGTTCGGCGCCGGCACCGCCGCCAGCACGCCGTCCTACTCCTTCGCCAAGGACAGCCGGGGGCGGCCGATGGTCGCCACCATGGCCGACGTCAACGCCGCGACCAAGCCGGGCGACAAGCTGACCGTCGCGGCCCAGGTCGCCGAGTCCGTGCGTCTTCAGACCGACACCGCGCTGAAGACCGGGCGGGCCGACCGGCTCGCCGACATGACCAAGCAGGCGCAGCAGGTGATGGATGCCGTGAGTTCCGTGGTCGACAGCCTCAAGAGCACTCCCGCCGTGTCGGGCACCGATCCTGCCCTGAAATCCTATCAGAGCAAGATCGCCAAGGTGCTGACCTCGCTCGCCGGCTCGCTGCCGACCCTCAAGGCCCTGACCTCGCGCGCCTCCCGCGAGGTGGCCGCGACCACCAACAGCAGTCTTCAGACCATGGATACCACCGCCGCGACCATCGCCAAACTGGCCGGCAGCGATTGGAAGTCGATCAAGACCAGCACCGCCAGCGCCGGAACCGCCGCCTCGACGACACCCCGGCTGGTGGATTTTCTGGCCTGAAATCGGAGGCGGGAAAGTTGGAACAATTGAACCGCCTGGAGAATTCCCTTACCCTCGGGCCGTCATTGACAAGGGCCGATGGCCGGGTGGTGCGGTGCGCGATTCGGCCGGTCGGACGAGGCATTGGATATTCAGGAGACAATACCAATGAGGATGGTTCGGTCTGTCGCAATATTATTTCTGGCTTTGTCAAGTTATGGCTGCTCATCTCCGCAGGATATCTCGACAACCAAGCGGGCTGGTTACGCCGAGAGCGTCGAGTCTATTAATATTTACTACATCAGCAATCCGAGCTTCTACAAGAAGCTGAAGAATCGCCACACAGGCAGCCCGATCGCCGATCCGAACGAACTCGACCGTCTCTATGAGACCGACCTGACCGCTTTTGGAAAGAAAGTGGAAACCGGTTTGCAGGCGCTGGCCGACACCAGCGAAATCAACGGGTTCGTGACCATTCTCAAGCAGGAGACCTTGAAGGCGGTGCCGCCGCCGGAGGGAAAAACCCTGGTCATCAAGCCGAAAAATCTCAAAGTGGTCTGTACGCCCTGCTCGACGGTGGCGACCTTTAATGTCGTCCTTTTCGACGCCAACCTGCAAAACAACGTCTGGAGGACCGATTCGGAAATCGCTCTGCAAAAGAGCGACAGCCTCGCGGTGCTTTGGAGCCACATCGTGGCCGGTTTGCGCAAGGACGGGCTGATCAAGAAAAGCTGACGGCTGGCCGGTCCGGCGGTGGCTCAGCCCGTCGCCTCGGCCCGGCTTTTGAGCGCCTGATTCATCGCCTCGAAGCCGGCGCGGGTGGTGTCCTGGAGCGCCGGGATGAACAGTGGTACCAGCACGCCGGAGAAAGTTTCGACATGGCGCAGGCGGCAGCGGCCGCTCTCCAGCCGTTCGATTTCGAAGCCGTGCTCGCCGTCGAACAGGCCGGGGGCCAGCACCTGTCCGGCCCAGCGCAGTTCGCGCGGGCGGTCCGCCACCTTCAGCGTTGGCTTGAAATTCATCGACGGCTTGCCCGGCAGCGTCAATTGCACGACCAGCACCGCGCCGGCCCTGACCTCGCCGGTGATCTTGGTGATGAACGGGTTCCACTGCGGATAGGCGGCGAAATCGGTGAGGATTTCCCATATCCGCTCGGGAGTGGCGTCGATGACGATACTGGTGTCGAGTTGGGTCATGCCGGCGTGGCTGTCATGCGGAGCGAAGACGTGAACGGTACAGCGCGGCGGTCGCGGCGTCAAAGCACACGAAGCGCACTTCAGCGATGATCGCCGCCGCACCCGGCGATTCCAGCGTCTCCCGGACCGTCGCCACCGCGATTTCGGCGGCCCGTTCGGGGGGAAACCCATAAATGCCGGTGCTGATCGCGGGAAAGGCGAGGCTGCGCCAGCCGCCCGCGACGGCGGCGGCCAGGGCGTTGCGATAGCAGGAGGCGAGCAGCGTGTTCTCGTTCGAACCGCCGCCGCGCCAGACCGGACCGACGCAATGGATGATCGCGCGGGCCTTGAGGCCGAACCCCGGCGTCACCCGGCATTCGCCGGTGGGACAGCCGCCGAAACGGTCGAGGGCCGCTTGCAGTTCCGGGCCGGCGGCCCGATGGATCGCACCGTCGACGCCGCCGCCGCGCTTCAGCGCGCCGTTGGCGGCATTGACGATGGCGTCGACCGACTCGCCGGTGATATCGCCTTCGACCACGCGCACACGCGGTCCGGCTCCGAGCCCGCCGTCATCCTCCGGCACGGCACTCCTCCCGCACCAGGGACCGCGCCGGTTCGGCGTCCGGCCGATAGGCCGCGAGCGCCCGTTCCAGCACCTCCGCCGCCTCTTCGGCGCCGCCCCAGCGCACCACCCGGAGCGAGTGGGGTCGGAGCAGATCGCGCATCTCGATGAAAAACTGTTCCGCTTGTTCCAGCAGCGCTGAGGGCAGGCTTTCCAGCGAGGTGGTGCCGGCGAAGAACGGGTGCATCCGTTGCACCGGTACCGCCAGCAGCCGGGTCTGGTCGGGGCCGCCCTCGTCATCGGCCAGTTCCACCAGCCCGACCGGACGGGAGCGCAGAATCGCCCCCGGCAGCACCGAGACCGAGCCCACGACCAGCACCTCGCAGGGCTCGCCATCGGCCATCACGGTGCGCGGTACGAAACCGAAATTGCCCGGATGGCAGACCGGAGGGGCGTAAACCCCATCTCCGCGCAAGGGAATCTCGACCACGACATTAATATCCCAGGGCGGCGCCTTGCCGGCGGGAATCTGTTGAAAATCCATGCCCGTCTCTCTCGACCCCGCTTCCAGACCGGGAAAGGCTCAATGCCTGCTAATCCAGATGGCCTGCTAGTCTAAATGAAGTGCGTCGTCAAGGCCACAGAACTCGCAACCGTCGGCGGGGGATGGTAGTTTCGCGTTCCCGTTTCCCGGAGACCGGCCTGAACACCATGTCCGACAGTCTCGCCAGCGCCGTCGCCGCCCATCAGGCCGGACGGCTCGATCAGGCCGAAAGCGGCTACCAGCGCCTGCTCGCCGCCGAGCCCGAGCATCCCGACGCCCTGCACCTGCTCGGGGTGATCCGGCATCAGCGCGGTGAGGATGCCGAGGCGGTGGCGCTGATCTCCAGGGCCATTGCGCTCCGGCCGGGAAGCTACAAGTATCACTATAATCTTGCCGCCGCGCTCCAGGGGCAGGGGCGGCCGGTCGAGGCGCTCGAACACTACCGGCGCGCGGCGGCGCTGGCACCCGAGGCAATCGCGGTGCGTCAGGCTCTCGCCCAGCAGTTGCACAGCCTCGGGCGTCCGGGGGAGGCCGAGCCCGAGTTCCGCCGCGTCGTTGCCGAGCAGCCGCTCGATGCCGCCGCCCATGCCGGGCTGGGCGCGGCGCTCCACGCCCTCGGCCGGTTGGAAGACGCGGCGGCCAGCTACCGGCACGCGGTGGCGCTCCATCCCGGGGACGCGGTGGTCCGCTTCACCCTCGGCGGTGTGCTTCAGGCGCTGGGAGAGTTGGAGGAGGCCGAGGACTGCTACCGTGACGCCCTGGACATCCGGCCCGGCCATCCGCCGACCCTGGTCAATCTCGGCACCGTCCTGCACAGCCAGGGCCGGCTCGACGCTGCCGCCGAAGTCTATCGGCAGGCGCTCAAGGCCCAGCCCGATTTCGCCCCGGCCCATGTCAATTATGGCGCCGTGCTTCAGGCCCAGGGCCGGATGGTCGAGGCGGTCCGGCATTACCGCAAGGCGCTGACCCTCAGCCCGGGCGACGCCGGGGTGCTCTTCAACCTCGGCACCGCCGTGCAGACGGTGGGCTGGCTCGACGAGGCGATTCGCTGCTACCGCGACGCCCTCAGGCTGTGGCCCTCCTATGCCGAGGCCGCCAACAATCTCGGTCAGGTGCTGGAGGCCAAGGGCCATCTGCACGAGGCCGTCGCTGCCTTCGCCGAGGCTTGCCGGCTCAAGCCCGGCCGCCCCGAGTTCCACAACGCCCTTGGCTGCTGCCTTTATGCCCTGGCCCGTCGCGACCCGGAAGGCGCGCGCGACCGCACCCGGCACTGGCTGGCCGCCTATCCGGAGCAGCCGATCGTCCGCCACATGGCCCGCGCCCTGCTGGCCGACGGCCCGCCGCCCGCGCAGCCGCCCGAGGGCTATGTCCGCACGCTGTTCGACGGTTTCGCCCCCAGTTTCGAGCACGAACTGCTCTCGATCGGCTATTGCGGTCCCGAGTTGATGGCCGCCGCCTTCGCTCGCCATGCGCCGGTGCCCGGAGGCGATCTCGAGGTGCTGGATGCCGGCTGCGGCACCGGTCTTTGCGCGCCGGTCCTGAAACCCTGGGCGCGCCGGCTGACCGGAGTCGATGTCTCCCCGGCCATGCTGGCCCTGGCCCGCCGCCGGGGGCTGTACGATTCGCTGGAAGCCGCCGAGCTGACCGGCTGGCTCGGGCAAAATCCCGGCCGCTTCGACTTGATCGCCGCCGCCGACGTGCTGTGCTATTCCGGCGACCTCGGACCGGTGCTGGCCGGGCTGGCCGGCGCGCTGAAACCCGGCGGCGCCCTGGTCTTCACCGTCGAACAGGCGCCCGACCCGGACGCGCCTTTCGTGCTCGCGCTTCACGGCCGCTACCTGCACGGCGAATCGGCTGTGCGCGCGCGCCTCGCCGCCCATGGCCTGAGCCTCGCGCATCTGTCGACCGCCAATCTGCGCACCGAGAACGACCAGCCCTCGCCCAATCTGGTGGTGCTGGCGACCCGGTCGTGACGCCGGCCTGCGCGGAAATCATGCGCGGCGGACAAAGTCATTGCGCCGCAGTGCGAAATAGTTAATATCACGGACCGCGTTCTGGAAGATTTGCCGCCCGCCCTGAGTCGAACGATGACGGAAGTCACGCACTTTAGCGATGAAGACTACGATGAACTGCGGCGGTTTGTTGCCCGGACGCCGAAAGGGCGGGCCTTTCTGCGCGAGCATGAGCGCCGCTCTCAGAAGCTGGCCGCCGAGGAGGTGATCCGGCTGATCAACGATCTGCGCGACAGCTGGCGCCAGCACGCCGATGGTGTCGACAGCGCGACCCGGGTCGATGTGCTGCGCCGGGAGCTTCAGGACATGAGCGCCTCGATCGTCCGGGCACGCCGGGAGATCGCCTCGCTCCGTCCCAAGGAGGAGTGCGAGGGCAACGACCGCATCGTCACCGCCACCAACGAGTTGGACGCCATCGTCCAGTCCACCGAGCGCGCCTCGTTCGAGATTCTCAACGCCGCCGAACGCATGATGGAGCAGACCGCCAAGCTGCGTGCCGCCGAGGCGCCCGCCGATCTCTGCGCCAACATCGAAAACGAGATTTCCAACATCTTCACCGCCTGCTCGTTCCAGGACCTCACCGGCCAGCGCACCACCAAGGTGGTCAACGCCTTGCGCTATATCGAGCAGCGGGTCATGGCCATGATGTCGATCTGGGGCGCCGATGGCGACACCCGGGCGGTTGGCGGTCAGATCGCCGGGGCGGTGGATACCCGCCCCGACGCCCATCTGCTCAACGGTCCCAGCGACAACGGCGTCGACCAGGATGAAATCGACCGTCTGCTCGGCGGCAGCTTTACCCCCACCGCTCCCTGCGCCGCCGCGCCGCTCGCTCCGCCGCCTCCGCCTTCGCCTCCGCCGCCAGCGCCCCAGGTCAAGCCCGCGGCCAACGACGCCGTTACCGAGACCGGCGCCGACCCGGCCATGGGCCAGGGCGACATCGACTCCCTGTTCGCCTGAAATTCCCGGTTCCTCGCGCACTCGACGCGAGCGAACCTTTCATTCCCGGCCCGCGTGGTGCTATACAGGCGCGGTCCGTTTTTGGCGCGCCGCCTTCGTGCTGCGTCAAGGTCGTAGCGGTATTCCGGTCCCCCCCTCGCGCCCACCACCCGGGAGTCATCCACCCCATGAGCAAGATTAAGGTCGTCAACCCGATCGTCGAACTCGACGGCGACGAAATGACGCGCATTATTTGGCAGTTCATCAAGGACAAGCTGGTTCTGCCGTATCTCGACGTCGATCTGAAATACTTTGATCTGAGCATCGAGAACCGCGACAAGACCGACGACAAGGTCACGGTCGAGTCCGCCGAGGCCATCGCCAAGTACGGCGTCGGCGTCAAGTGCGCGACCATCAC
>CAIOBP010000134.1 GCA_903856295.1 uncultured Rhodospirillales bacterium
CGCCATCGACGCCCTGAAATGGGCGCAAGGCGTCGGCGGCCTCGCCGGCATGATCGCCCGCTCGGAAGCCAACCTCAAGGCGATATCCGACTGGCAGGCCAAGAGTTCCTGGGCCGGCTTCCTCGCCAAGGACCCGGCGACCCGCTCCTGCACCTCGATCTGCCTCAAGATCGTGGACCCGAAGGTGGCTCCCGAGGCCCAGGCCGACGTCGCCAAGAAGATCGCCTCGCTCCTGGAAAAGGAAGGGGTGGCCAACGACATCGGCTCCTATCGCGACGCCCCCGCCGGCTTGCGGGTATGGGGCGGCGCCACCGTCGAGACCAGCGATATCGAGGCGCTGCTGCCCTGGCTCGACTGGGCCTACGCCGAAGCCACCAAGTAAGAAACCTGACCACCGCCTCCCCTTCCCCCGCCCCGCGCGGGGGAAGGCGCGAGAGGCCATGAGGGATTCCCAAGACATGCCCAAGGTTCTGATTTCCGACAGCCTCAGCCCGCGCGCGGTTGAGATTTTCAAGGAACGCGGCGTCGAGGTCGACGTCAACACCAAGCTCAAGCCCGATGAGCTGAAGGCGATCATCGGCAATTACGATGGCTTGGCCATCCGCTCCAATACCAAGGTGACCAAGGAGATCATCGCCGCCGCCACCAATCTCAAGGTGGTCGGGCGCGCCGGCATCGGCGTCGACAACGTCGACATCCCGGCTGCGACCGCGCGCGGCATCGTGGTCATGAACACGCCGTTCGGCAACTCGATCACCACCGCCGAGCACGCCATCGCCATGATGTTCGCGCTGGCCCGCGAACTCCCGGCCGCCAACGCCTCGACCCACGCCGGCAAGTGGGAGAAGAACCGCTTCATGGGTGTCGAGGTCACCGGCAAGACCCTGGGCATCATCGGCTGCGGCAATATTGGTTCCATCGTCGCCGAGCGCGCCATTGGCCTGCGCATGAGCGTGGTCGCCTTCGACCCGTTCCTCTCGGCCGAGCGTGCCGGCCAACTCGGCGTCGAGAAGGTCGAACTCGACACCCTGCTCGCCCGCGCCGACTTCATCACCCTGCACACGCCGCTCACCGACGGCACCCGCAACATCCTCAACGCCGAGTCCCTGCGCAAATGCCGCAAGGGCGTGCGCATCGTCAATTGCGCGCGCGGCGGCCTGATCGTCGACGAGGATTTGAAGGCGGCCATCGAGTCCGGCCATGTCGCCGGCGCCGCCCTCGACGTCTTCACCGTCGAGCCGGCCAAGAGCAGCATCTTCTTCGGCATGGATCAGGTGATCTGCACGCCGCATCTGGGCGCCTCGACCAATGAAGCCCAGGAGAATGTCGCGCTCCAGGTCGCCGAGCAGATTTCCGACTTCCTGGTCACCGGCGCCGTGGTCAATGCCCTCAACTCGCCCTCGGTCTCGGCCGAGGACGCGCCCAAGCTGCGCCCCTATATGAAACTGGCCGAACAGCTCGGCAGCTTCGCCGGCCAGATCACCGACACCGGCATCAAGGCCGTGACCATCGAGTATGAGGGTCAGGTCGCCGAACTCAACACCAAGCCGCTGACCCAGCTGGTGCTGAAGGGCCTGCTGGCGCCGCAGCTGGAATCGGTCAACACCGTCAACGCCCCGATCGTCGCCCGCGAACGCAACATCGGCGTCTCGGAGACCAAGCGCGAGCGCTGCACCGACTACCACACCCTGCTCCGGGTCACCGTCACCACCGACCAGGGCACCCGCACCCTGAGCGGCTCGCTGTTCGGCGGCGACAAGCCCCGGCTGGTCGGCATCGACGACGTGGCGGTGGAAGCCGAACTGTCGCCGCGCATGCTGTTCACCCGCAACGAGGACAAGCCGGGCTATATCGGCCGCCTCGGCGCCATGCTCGGCGACGCCGGGGTCAACATCGCCACCTTCCACCTCGGCCGCACCGCCCCCGGTGCCGATGCCGTGGCGCTGGTCTCGGTCGACCAGGACATCGGCGGAGCCGTGCTGGAGAAAATCCGCGGCACCTCCGGCGTGGTCACCGCGGTGGCGCTGACGTTCTGAGAGCGATCGCCTGGACGGCTTCCCCCGCGCCCCCGGCTTGCCACCGGGAGCGCGGGGCCTCGCCCGTCTGGCGCGATTGATCACAACCATGTCGCTCCGGCCTCTTGAGCAGGATTTCCAGCCCTTCGGCGACTCGACGGGTCTTGAGGCATTGGCCGAGGCGCTGCCGGCCAGCAAGGCCCCGGCCCGCAAGAAGCCGCTGCACCTCTATTGGATTTTCGCCTTCGCCCTGTTGGGCGTCGCGGCGTCTTTGGGCGCGTCGGCGCTGCTGACCGTGCAGTCGCTGCGCAACTCCCAGGCGGTCTGGGCGGCCCAAACCGGCAATTACCGCGAAGCCCTCCAGCACGGTTTTTCCGAGGCGCAGATTCTGCTCCATTCGCTCCGCGGCAGCCACGCCGGCACCGGCACGATTTCCCGCATCGCCTTCGATACCCTGGCCGACGAATTGCAGCGCTTCTTTCCCAGCCTGCACGTCATCGCCTGGATTCCGCGGGTCAAGGTCCGGAACATCGCGGCCACCGAACGCGCCGCCGCCGCCTCGGGCCTGCAAAACTTCAGAGTCCTCAATATCGGCGGCGCGCCCGCAGGCGCCGGGCTCTCCCCGGACGACGATGTCTTTCCGGTCTATTTCTCGGCGCGCGGCAACAGCCCGCACGATCGCAATCAGGCCCCTCTGGGCACCAACCTGCTGTCGGCCCCCGGACGCAAGGAGTTTCTCGGCCAAAACTGCAACAGCGGCGGGGTGCTGGCCGCCAACTGGCCCGCCCTGCTCGACCGCGGCGGCGGCCTTGGTTATCTCGCGCTCTATCTCGCGGTTCACGTCGCCAACGCCCCGAGCGCGCCGCCCGGTTCGCCCTGCCCCGGCCTGACCGGCTATTTCAGCGCCTTGTTGCGGGTCGATGTGCTGCTGGTGAGTTCCTTCCGGACGCTGCCGCCGATCGAGGCCGACATCTATCTGGTCGACCCCAAGGCCCAAGCCGGGCAGCAGGTGATCGGCTTTTACGGCACCCCCAGCCACAATCCCAATCCCGCCCCGCTCAGCCTCGGCGACTTGACGGCGCAAACCGGCGCCAGCCACATGATGGAAATCGGCGGACTGAAGCTGGACCTGATGTTCGTGCCCATGCCGCGCGACTGGGGCAGCCAGATTTCCCAATCCAGTTGGGCGGTGCTGGTGTTCGGCCTGATGCTGACCGCCGCCCTGACCACCTTCCTGGTCAAGCAACGCACGGCGACCCGCATCGTGATGGCCGAGGTCGACCGCCGATTCAAACTTGAGCAGGCGCTCCGGGCCAGCGAATACCGCTTCCGGCTCGCCCTCCGGGACTCCCACGTCGCGGTGTTCAGCCAGGACCGCGAGTTGCGCTACACCTGGATATTCAACCCCAATCTGGTCGGGCTGGAACCACGGGACATCGTGGGCAAGCGGCACTCGGAGCTGTTCCCCGGCGGCGCCAACCGCGAGATGGAAGAGCTGAAGCGGCGCGTGATCACCACCGGCCTGAGTGCGCGCCAAGAAATTCAACTGGTCGCCGCCGGCCACACCTATTTTCGCGATTTGCGCATCGAGCCACTGCACGACCGCACCGGGGCGATCATCGGCATCATCTGCGTCTCCATCGACGTCACCGAAGCCAAGCACATGAAGGAGGAGCTGAACCGCTCGGTCGCGGTCGCCGAGCGCGCCGTCGCCACCAAATCGCGCTTCCTCGCCGCCGCCAGCCACGATCTGCGCCAGCCGTTCCAGGCGATGCTGCTGCTGTACGAATTGCTGCGCGTCCGCCTCACCGAGCCACTGCACCAGGAGCTGTGCGCCCAGCTCGGCGAGTCGATCAAGGCCGGACAGGATTTGCTGACCGCGCTCCTCGACATTTCAACCCTCGATGCCGGCGTCATCACCCCCAGACTCTCCAGCTTTCCCCTGCTGCCCTCGCTGCAAACTCTGGTCGCCGAGTTCCGGGAGCAAAGCATCCAGGTCAACATCGCGCTGCGACTGGTGCCGACCGGAATCGTGGTCCGCAGCGACCGGGTGCTGCTGGAACGCATCCTGCGCAACCTCATCGCCAACGCCCTGCGCTACATCGAGCGCGGACACATCCTGATCGGCTGCCGCCGCCGTCGCGGTCAGGTGGAAATCCAGGTCTGGGATACCGGCATCGGCATTCCGCCCGACCAGATCGAGCTGGTCTTCGAAGATTTCTATCAGGTCGGCAACCAGGAACGCCGCCCATCCCAGGGGCTTGGCCTGGGTCTCGGCATTGTCGCCCGCACGGCCAAGCTGCTCGGCCACACCATTGCCGTCCACTCCCAGCCCGGCCGGGGCTCGGTGTTCACGCTGACGGTGGCCACCGCCGCCGAATCCGAACCCGAACCGCCCGAGCAGCCGCCGGTCATTCCCGATAGCCCGCCGCCTCAATGCATCCTGGTGGTCGAAGACGACGAGATGCAGCGCGGCGCCCTGAAACTGCTGCTCGAGGAATCCGGACACCGCGTGCTCTGCGCCGCCAGCCCGGAAGCGGCCACCGACCTGATCACGGCCGGAGTGACCGAACAGCCGACCCTGATCATCAGCGATCTGCGCCTGCCCGGCCCGCTCTCCGGCGTCGAGGCGATCGCCCTGCTGCGCATCCTGATCGGCAGCCCGGTGCCGGCGCTCCTGACCACCGGGGACACCGACGAACATTTGCTGCGATACGCCACCGCCGCAGGCAACGCCATCCTGCACAAGCCCTTCAACCACGCCGCCCTGACGCGGATGCTGAGCACCCTGGTCGTCGCACCGGCCGGTCAGGACTCCAGCTCGGAAACCTCGTCCGGCACCGCCCCGGCATCGTGGCGCACTGTCATATAGGCGAAAGCCGCGACCAGCAGGTTGCCCACGCCGACCAGCATGAACGGCCCATAAGGGCCAACGCTGTCGAACAGCCAGCCGCCCAGTTCCAGGGTGACGATCATGCCGATGCCGCTGGTGACATTGAGCGCGCCGATCACCGAACCGCGCAGGTCGCGGGGGGTGAGGTCGAAGGCGATCAGGTCGGGCGCCAGCAGGGCGCCGGCCTGCCCGAGCGCGATCAGGGTCATCGGCACCAGCACCAGCCAGTGACAGGGATCCACGACCAGACTCATCAGGCCGAAGCCCAGCCCCGAAACCGTCATGCCGGCGACAATGGCGTTGAGCCGGCCCAACCGCTCGACCACCACGCCCCAGCCGATGCTGGTGGCCACCAGCAACAGGCCGGCGACCCCGATCAGCGTCCCGGCCTTGGCCGCCGCCAACTCCTGGCTCCGGCCGGCGAGGTCGGCGAAATAGATGCTCCACAGCATGTAAAACAGGCTGATCACCGCGACATTGCTGCGGGAAAACAGCGCGGTGACGAACGCCACCCGCAGACGCGGCTGCCGGTGCAGCAGCGCGAACACCTGCGGCCAGGGCAGCGCCGCCTCGGTCCGCCGGGGTGCGACATCGACCAGCAGGCGCCAAGCCAGCCAAGCGGCGCCAGCGCCGAGCCCGGCGTTGAACAGCATCACCGGCACCACGCCGGTGTGACGGGGAATCTGCATCAGCACCGCGAACACCAGTGCGCCGCCGAAAGCGGTCATCGAGGTGACGTTGGAAATCCGCCGCGCCCGGTCGCCATAGCTGGTGAAATCGCCGGCCAGGGTGGTCAATTGCGGCCCGACCACGCAGGTCCCCAGCGACATGGCCACCCGGGTCAGATAATAAATGGCGACGCCGCCGACCCCGAGCGCGGCCCCCAGCTCGGGACTGAACGGGGCGAGGAAGGCGCTGACCGCCCCGATGGCAAAACCGGCCACCAGGATGCGCACCCGGCCGATGCGGTCGGAGACCACGCCGAGCGAGCCGATCACCATCAGGGTCAGCAGTTCGGCCACCACCTCGACATTGGCGTTGATCATGCCGGCGCTGCCCAGGGAAACGCCCAGCACCTTGCGCAGAAACAGCGGTTGCAGCGCCACCGCCAGGGTCATGAAGATCATGGTCAGCGCCGCGACCAGATACAGGGCGTTCCACTGCCGGCTGTCGTCCGACTGCCGAGGCGATGCCGCCTGCCGTTTGCCCTCAGGTGCCGCCGCCATCCCCGTTCCTTGCTCCTGGCCCCGCGCCGGTCCCGCCGGCCGCGATGATGTTCCGAAAACCTGCATCGACACACCCCGAAACTCCGATCAGAGCTTCCAGATGAACCCACCCTGGGTGCGCTGAATCGGCACCTTGACCACGATGTCGTGACACTTGATGCAACGCCCGGCCGGCGGATGGGGAATCTCGGCGTTGGGCCAGATCGGCGGACCGAGCTTGTGCAGGCGGGACAGTTGTTCCAGCATCGCCCCGACCGGGGTCTTGAACTGGCTGCCCGGACCGGGACCGCCGACGTAAAGGTGACAATTGGTGCAGGCGCCGACATAGGGATGCGGCATGCCGCTGCCGGCGACGATCGGCGGAATGCGCCGGATGGCCATCATCTTGAAATCGGGCTGCTGGCGGAACAGGTTGGTCAGCGGATCCAGCAGGGTCGGGCTGATCGGCCGGGGCAGCGTGCCGAGATAGTCGCCGTCGACCACCCGCACCGGCACCTCGGCGTTGACATCCATCACCGCCCGGCCAAAGGTCACGAAGAACAGACCAGCGGCGACCACGACGCCGAGCGCCATCAGCGGCAGCACCGCGCGCGCCCAGCGCTCGTTGAACCAGTCCCAGGCCAGCCAGACCTTAGCCGGCACCAGAGCTTGAATGCGATCGATCAGCCGGTCGAGCCACTTCATTGCCGGTTCCCGAGCTTGCTTGACCAGAGAGCGAAGCCTTCGTCTGATCTTAGTTGGCAGGGTCTTCCGTTTACTTTTATTGTTCTTGCGTAGAGTGGGACGTCTGCGGCTGGGGCGTCGAAGCGGAAGGCTTGGCCGC
>CAIOBP010000135.1 GCA_903856295.1 uncultured Rhodospirillales bacterium
GGCTCGCCTCGTTCGTGCCGGCATCGTACCATGTGAACACGCTGATCGCGGCCTCGGGCAGCACGGTCAATGCCCGCGCCCGCTATCTGGTCCGCAACAACGGCTATGCCATGGCGGCGGTCGAGAGCTTCGCCGGCAACGTGGTCGGCGCCGGGATCAAGCCGTCGTCGCTGGTCAAGGACGCGGCGCTGAAGGAGGCGATCCAGGCGGCGTGGCTGAGATGGACCGACGAGTCCGACGCCGAGGGCCTGACCGACTTCTATGGTCAGCTCCGGCGGGCCGCGCGGGAGCTGTTCATCGCGGGCGAGGTGTTCATCCGGTTTCGGCCCCGGCGCCCATCGGACGGGCTGTCGGTGCCGTTGCAGCTTCAGATGCTGCCCTCGGAACAGCTTTCGATGACGCTGAGCCAACCGGTCGGCAACGGCAACGTCGTTCGTCAGGGCATCGAGTTCAACGCCATCGGCCAGCGGGTGGCATACTGGTTCTGGCGCAATCACCCCGGTGACATCACCGAGCGCAGCTTCAGCGGCGGCGTGCCGGTGCGGGTGCCGGCCTCGGAGGTGCTGCACATCCTCGATCCGGTCGAGGGCGGTCAGTTGCGTGGGCTGTCGCGCCTCGCTCCGGCCATCGTCAAACTTTGGCTGTTGGACCTCTATGACGATGCCGAGTTGGACCGGAAGAAGGTGGCAGCGCTGTTCGCCGGTTTCGTCACCCGGCCGGACGGCGACGGGTCGATGATGGGCGAAGGGGCACCCGATGCCGCCGGCACCACCGTCGCCGGTCTCCAGCCGGGCACCATGCAGGTGCTGCTGCCGGGCGAGGACGTGAAGTTCTCGAGCCCGGCCGATGTCGGCGGCAACTACGAGGCGTTTCAATACCGGACCCTCCTGGCGGTCTGCGCGGCGCTGGGGGTGCCCTATCAGAACGTCGTCGATTCCAACAAGGCCAACTATTCGTCGTCGCGCACCGCGCTGCTGGAGTTTCGCCGCCGGATCGATGCCGTTCAGCATTCGGTGCTGGTGTTTCAGCTCTGCCGACCGGTTTGGGAGCGCTGGCTGAACATGGCTGTTTTGGCCGGCACCCTCGATCTTCCGGGGTTTAATCGCGATCCCGGCCCCTGGCTCGCGGCGCGCTGGATTCCGCCGAAATGGGAGTGGGTCGATCCGCTGAAGGACATCAAGGCCGAGCAGCAGGCGGTAGCCGCCGGTTTCAAGGCCCGGTCCGACGTGGTCGAGGCCATGGGTTACGACCCCGAGGAGGTCGACGCGCGGATCGCCGCCGACCGCGAACGGGAGCGGAAGCTCGGATTGAGTTTCTCTTTAGGCGCTCCCGTATCGCGAGCAGTCTTCGATAACCCGGTTCCGGCCGCCGACGAACAGTCGCACATCTGATCGGAGTCACCATGTCCATTCCCGACCTGCCGCATCTCGGCGGACTGGTCTTCGGCACGCCGCTGATGATCGCCCGACCGAAGCTCGACACCATTCTCCAAGTGCTCTCCTTCCGCTTGCAGGGAGACTCAACTGACCCCGCCGTTCCGACCGGCGACCAGCCCTTCGTGGTGACGCCGAACGGCATCGCGATCATTCCGGTGCTCGGCACCCTGGCCAACCGCACCTTCGGGCTGGCGGCGATGAGCGGGCTCGCCTCCTATGTCCGGCTCGGCGAGCAGCTTGATTTGGCGGCGGTTGATCCGGCGGTGAAGGGCATCCTGCTCGATGTCGATTCCAATGGCGGACAGGCCGGCGGCGTCTTCGATCTCGCCGACCGGGTGCTGGCCTTGCGCGGGGTCAAGCCAGTCTACGCCATCGCCGACGAAGCCTGTCTCAGCGCCGCCTATGCCCTGGCCTGCGGGGCTGAACGGTTCTACGTCACCCAGACCGGCGCGGTCGGTTCCATCGGTGTGGTGGCCCTGCACGCCGACCAGTCGGGGGCCGACGAGAAGGCCGGCGTCCGCTACGACTACATCACGGCGGGCGAGAGGAAAGCCGACGCCAACCCGCATGCGCCGCTCTCCGACGAGGCGCGGGCCACACTCCAGGCGGAGGTCGACCGGCTCTACGGCCTCTTTACCGGCATGGTTGTGAAACAGCGTGCAAAAGTTTCCAGGCAGGCGGGGGAAACAGCGTTGAAAAGTTTCCACCTGTGACCTGTGGCAAACTCCGGCTTTTTGGCCGGAGACCCGGGAGTGGTGCGCATGGAAACGATA
>CAIOBP010000136.1 GCA_903856295.1 uncultured Rhodospirillales bacterium
CCCTGGACCCACTGGGGCCGCGGGCCCCAGACCCCATTATCTTCCGCCTTGCTCGACCTTGCGCAGGTCGTCTTTCATGTCGCGGTTGAGGCCGGCGCCGCGAAAGGCGCGGTCCTTGGGCAGGTCGACTTCCACGCTTTCGGCATAGTCCAGATCGACGATCACCGGCTCCAGCCGCATGTCGAGCACATGCCCGCCATGCTCGCCATCGTCGGAAAGAAAGTGCAGGTGGTAGCCGGGAACGTTGAGGCCGCGCATGAAGTCGGGGGTGCGGAAGCCGACCAGCGTGCCCGGCATGTTGACGAACTCGAACACCGACTGACCCTCGACCACCTGGGCCAGCGGCCGGTAGGGCGGGGTCTGGCGCGGTACGCTGCGCACCTTCAGCCAGGGAAACTGACCGTGAATGCGCACCGCGACCACGGTGTTGAGCGAACTCAGTTTGCCATCGAGGGCGCGGCTGAAGGCCACGAAGTCCTTGGCGCCCGGCAGGTCGACATGCTCCTGGGGCTCGAACTCGATGACGGTGGCGAAAGGCACGGCAACATCGTCATCAAGGGTGTGAACGCTGCCGTCGCTGCGCACTTGATAGAAGTGGCCCTCAAGCCCGATCAGTTCGCCATCCAGACCGTTGATGGTGCCGATGCCGAAATTGCCGTGCTGATGCAGGTCGCCGATGGTGGTGGAGCCCTCGTAGACTCCCTGGAGCAGGGCGTCGATGATCGAGGTCTGGTAGAGGGTGTGCGCGTCGTCGGCCAGCGCGGACGGCGCCGCGAACAGCAGCGTGGCGACGAGCAGCCGGGGCAAAAGTCTCATGATCCGACCTCGGTTATTTGATTTTTGGCGTGGGCGCAGGCGGGGGTGGAGGAGGGGGCGGCGGTGGCGCCAGGGTGCTGACCAACTCGTCGAGGGCGAGATTGAGCTTGAGCAGATTGATCCGCGGTTCGCCGAGAATGCCGAAGTCGCGCTTCTCGGTCAGCAGGTCGACCAGGGTGCGCAGCTCGCCCTCGCCGATCCGGCGGACGCGGGCGACGCGCGGCACCTGATAGAGCGCGGCGGCGGGCGACACATGCGGGTCGAGGCCGCTGGCCGAGGTGGTCACCAGGTCCAGCGGTACCGGCGGCGCGCTGCCGGCCGGCTCGGCGGCGCTGTAGTCGGCGCGGGCGGCGGCGGCGCGGGCGGCGATGTCGGCGACCAGCGTCTTGCTGGTCACCGGCAGGTTGCTGCCGCCCGACTGGGTGGCGTCGTAGCCCGTGTTCCCGGCGGCCGAGGGCCGGGAGTGGAAATAGCCGGGCGAGACGAAGCGCTGGCCGATCAGCGCCGAGCCGATCAGCTTGCCGTCCTCATTTTCGAACAGGCTGCCCTTGGCTTCGGCGGGAAACAGCAGGCGCGCGACGCCGGTCACCGCCAGCGGATAGATGGCGCCGGTCAGCACCGTGAGGACCAGCAGCAGGCGCAGCGCGGGTTTGAGTTCGCTCAACATGGATCACACCAGACGCAGGGCATTGACGGCGAGGTCGATCAGCTTGATGCCGATGAACGGCACCAGCAGCCCGCCGGCGCCATAGACCAGCAGGTTGCGCCGGAGCTGGCTGGCGGCGTCGACCGGGCGGTAGGCGACGCCTTTGAGGGCCAGCGGGATCAAGGCGACGATCACCAGGGCGTTGAAGATGGTCGCCGAAAGGATGGCGCTGTCGGGGCTGCCCAGCTCCATGACATTGAGCCCGGCCAACTCCGGATAGGCCGCCATGAACAGCGCCGGGATGATCGCGAAATACTTCGCCACGTCGTTGGCGATCGAGAAGGTGGTGAGCGAGCCCCGGCTCATCAGCAGCTGTTTGCCGATCATCACGATTTCGATCAGCTTGGTCGGGTCGCTTTCCAGGTCGACCATGTTGCCGGCCTCGCGGGCGGCCATGGTGCCGGTGTTCATGGCCACGCCGACATCGGCCTGGGCGAGGGCCGGGGCGTCGTTGGAGCCGTCGCCGCACATGGCCACCAGCCGGCCCAGCCCCTGCTCGGAGCGGATCAGCTCGAGCTTCTTTTCCGGCGTCGCCTCGGCCAGGAAATCGTCGACCCCGGCCTCGGCGGCGATGGCGGCGGCGGTCAGCGGATTGTCGCCGGTGATCATCACGGTGCGGATGCCCATCTGGCGCAGGATCAGGAAGCGCTCGTGAATGCCGGGCTTGATGATGTCCTTGAGGAACACCACCCCCAGCCCCAGGCCGTCGCGCGCCACCACCAGCGGAGTGCCGCCGACCTTGGCCACCCGCTCCACCGCCAGGGTCAGCTCGCGGGCGTTGCGCACCGGCTGGCCGGCGGCCTTCTTGGCCAGATAGTTGTTGAGGATGGTATCGGGCGCGCCCTTGCGGATTTCCGAGCCCGGCAGGTTGACGCCGCTCATCCGGGTCTGGGCGGTGAAGGGGATGAAGCGCAGGGTGCCGAGCCGGCCGCTGGCCGCCTCGTCCTCGAGGGCTTGCAGGCCATAGCGGTCGCGGGCCAGCAAGACGATCGATTTGCCCTCGGGGGTGTCGTCGGACAGCGAGGACAGCAGCGCCGCCTCGGCAAGGTCCCGCTCGGTGACGCCGGGTACCGGAATGAACTCCGAGGCCATGCGGTTGCCCAGGGTGATGGTGCCGGTCTTGTCGAGCAGCAGCACATCGATGTCGCCGGCCGCTTCGACGGCGCGGCCCGACTTGGCCACCACATTGACCTTGACCAGCCGGTCCATGCCGGCGATGCCGATCGCCGAGAGCAAGCCGCCGATGGTGGTCGGAATCAGGGTCACCAGCAGCGCCACCAGATAGACCACCGGCACCAGCGCGCCGGAATAGGCGGCGAAGGCCTCAAGGGTGACCACCACGATCAGGAAGATGATGGTCATGCCGACCAGCAGGATGGTCAGGGCGATCTCGTTGGGCGTCTTCTGGCGCTTGGCGCCCTCGACCAGCCCGATCATGCGGTCGAGGAAGGATTCGCCGGGATTGGCGGTGATTTCGACCACGATGCGGTCGGAGACCACCCGTGTCCCCCCGGTCACCGCCGAGCGGTCGCCGCCGCTCTCGCGGATCACCGGCGCCGATTCTCCGGTGATCGCCGATTCATCCACCGTGGCGATGCCGGCGACCACGTCGCCGTCGCCGGGGATGATCTCGCCCGCCGCCACCGCCACCAGATCGCCGACCCTGAGCGCCGCCGCCGGCACGGTCTCGAACTGGGTGGCGCCGATGCTGGCCACCCGGTGGGCGGCCATGTCGGCCTTGGTTTTGCGCAGGGACTCCGCCTGGGCCTTGCCCCGGCCCTCGGCCACCGCCTCGGCGAAGTTGGCGAACAGCAGGGTGAACCACAGCCACGCCGCCAGTTGGCCGACGAGGTTGCTCTCGCCGCTGCCGAGCGCCAGATCGCGCAGGAAGATGCCGGTGGCCAGCACGGTGACCACCGCAACCACGAACATCACCGGGTTGCGGATCATCAGCACCGGACTGAGCTTGCGCACCGCATCCAGCAGGGCCGGTCCGGCGATGGCGGGGTCAAGCAGCGAAACTTCGGCGGGGCGATGGATCATGCGGGTTCCTGAGGGGTCGGACCGGCGGGGTTCAGAACAGTTTTCCGTGCAGCAGCGCCAGATGCTCGACCACCGGCCCGAGCGCCAGGGCCGGGATGAAGGTCAGGCCGCCGACCACCAGGATGATGCCGGTGACCATGAAGACGAACAGCGGGCCGTGGGTGGGCAGGGTGGCGGCCGAGGACGGCACCGTCTTCTTGGCGGCGAGCGAGCCGGCGATGGCCAGCAGCGGCACGATCGTGAGATAGCGGCCGATCAGGATCACCAGCCCGAGCATCACCTCCTGATAGGGCGTCGAGGCGTCGAAGCCGGCGAAGGCCGAGCCGTTGTTGCCGATGGCCGAGGCGTAGGCGTACAGCAGCTGGGACAGCCCGTGCGGCCCCGGCTGGGCGATCGAGACGGCGCCGGCCGGCAGCAGCAGCGACAGCGCGGCGCAGCCGAGCGCGCCCACCGGCACCACCAGCAGGGTCAGCACCGTGAGCTTGATTTCGCGGGCCTCGATCTTCTTGCCGAGATATTCGGGGGTGCGCCCGACCATCAGCCCGGCGATGAACACGGCCAGGATCACGAACACCAGCATGCCGTAGAGCCCGGCGCCGACACCGCCGAAGACCACTTCGCCGAGTTGCATGTTGACCAGCAGCACCAGCCCGCCGAGCGGGGTGAAGCTGTCGTGCCCGGCATTGACCGAGCCGTTGGAGGCGGCGGTGGTCGCGGTCGCCCACAGCGCCGAGGCGGCGACGCCGAAGCGCACCTCCTTGCCCTCCATGTTGCCGGAACTCTGGTCGATGCCGGCCGCGGCCAGGGCGGGATTGGGCCGGCTCTCGAAATAGCTGGCGGCGCCGAGCCCGGCGACGAACAGCAGCAGCATGACCGAGAACAGCGCCCAGCCCTGGCGGGTATCGCCGACCATGCGGCCGAAGGTGAAGGTCAGCGCGGCGGCCAGGGCGAGAATCGCCCAGCTCTGGATCAGATTGGCCAGCGGCGTCGGATTCTCGTAGGGGTGCGCGGCGTTGGCGGTGTAGTAGCCGCCGCCATTGCTGCCGAGCTGCTTGATCGCCGCCTGGGAGGCCACCGGGCCGGTGATCAGGGTTTGGGCCGGCCCCTCCAGGGTCGTGGTCGTGACCGGCGGATCGAAGCTCTGGGGCACGCCCTGGGAGACCAGGAACACCGCCATCAGCAGCGACAGCGGCAGCAGCACATAGAGGGTGGCGCGCACGACGTCGACATAGAAATTGCCGATGGTTTTGCAGGTCTTGCGGGTCAGGCCGCGCGTGAGCGCGACCAGAACCGCGATGCCGGTGGCGGCCGAGAGGAAGTTCTGCACCGTCAGGCCGAGCATTTGGCTGAGGGTGCTCAGGGTCTGCTCGCCGCCATAGGCCTGCCAGTCGGTGTTGGTGACGAAGCTGGCGGCGATGTTGAACGCCAAGGCCGGCGACACCCCGGAAACCCCGGTGGGATTGAGCGGCAGCAGATGCTGCATCTGGACCAGCCCGAACAGCGCCAGTCCCCCCAGCAGGTTGAAGGTCAGCATGGCGGTGGCGTAGGCCGTCCAGTGCTGCTCGCGGGCGGGGTTGATGCCGCCGAGGCGGTAGACCAACCGCGCCACCGGCTTCAGCAGCGGATCGAGCGGCACCGGTTCACCCGCGAACACGCGCGCCATGTAGCCGCCGAGCAACGGAACCGCCACGACCAGCAACGCCAGAAACACGGCGATCTGGGCCAGACCCTGAATGGTCATGCTGTTTCAGTCCCTCAGAAATTTTCCGGCCGGGCCAGGGCAAAGGCCAGGTAGCCGATCAGCAGTGCGGCGACCATGCCTCCGAGCCATAAATCCCAGGCCATTTCCCACTCCGTCCCTTGTGCGATCCGATCCGATGTAAACGGACGCGATCACAGACGACCGCCCAGTGCCGCGAAGCCCCGAACTTGCGCAGCCGGTGCCGACTGTAAAGAAAACGACAATAACCGCAAGAAAACCAAAGTCAAGCACGAGACGGCTTGTTGGCCCGGGGGCTCCGGAGGCAGTTAGAGCGCGATCACATCGACTGCGAACAGTCAATGTGTGAATCACGCTCTAAAATCAAATAGCTAGAGCAAGATTCCCGCTACGAGGTGAGTCCATCTCTTCGCGATCTTGCCCTAGTGGTGGGCGACGATTCGCTTGGTGGTGATCGCGCTCACGGCGCAGCGCAAGGGAAGGTCCGGACCGAGCTTGGCCTCCCGGTCGTCCTTGTCGTCCTTGGCGTTGGCGTCTTTTCCGTCCTTGCTCTCCTTGGCCGCCGCCTCGGGCGCGGCCGGGGCGTCCTCGATGCCGGGGCAGATGTCGGCCATGCGCAGGCTGGGCGGCTGGGGCGCGAGTTGGACGGTGCCAGCGCAGGTGGCGGGATCCTGGTGGGGTTCTTCGGCCCGTCCGGGCGGCTGGGGCGATTTGATTTCCAGATCGGGGTTGACGCCGACGCAGTCCACCGAGGTGCCGGCCGGGCGGTAGTAGCGGGCGGTGGTCAGGCGCAGGGCGCCGCCATCGGGCAGCGGACTGACGGTCTGGACCGAGCCCTTGCCATAGGAGCGGGTGCCGAACACCAGCGCCCGCCGGTGATCCTGAAGCGCGGCGGTGACGATCTCGGAGGCCGAGGCCGAGCCGCCATTGATCAGCACCACGACCGGCAGGCCGGGAATCAGATTGTCGCCGCCGGCATCGTAGCTGCGGCCCTCGACCGAGCGCCGTCCGCGCACCGCCACGATCTGCCCGGAATCGATGAAGTCGTCGGAAACCGCGATCGCCTGATCGAGCAGCCCGCCGGGATCGTTGCGCAGATCCAGCACCAGTCCGGCGAAGCGCGAACCGAGGGTCTGCTTGAATCTGGCGATGGCGTCTTCCATTTCGGTGGCGGTGCGCTCGTTGAAGGTGGTCAGGCGGATGTACCCGACCTCTCCCTCGGTCCGCGCCTGCACTGGATGCAGCTTGACGATGCTGCGGATCAGGGTCACCACCCGCGGCGGCTCGTTTTCCGCCCGGTGCAGGGTCAGGCGCACCGAGGTGCCGGTCGGGCCGCGCATGCGGAACACCGCCTGGACCAGGGTCAAGCCCTTGATCGGCGAGCCGTCGACGGCGCTGATCAGATCGCCCGAGCGCAGCCCGGCCTCGGCGGCGGGCGTGCCGTCGATCGGCGCCACCACGCGCACGAAGCCGGTTTTCTGGTCCATGGTGACTTCGATGCCGAGACCGCCGAACTCGCCGTGGGTCTGGGCCTGCATATTCCGGTAGCTTTCCGGATTGAGGTAGCTGGAGTAGGGGTCCAGCGTGCTCATCATGCCGGTGATCGCCGCTTCCATCAGCTGGCGGTCGTTCAGCTTGTCCTTGTTCGGCTTGTCTCCGGCCGGTTTCTCGGCGGGCGGCTTCTCGGCGCCCTGCTTCTCTCCGGCGGGCTTCTCTCCGGCCGGCTTGTCCCCGGCATGGAGTTCGGCCGGTTCGGTGGCCTTGCGCAGGCCCTTGATGGCGCCTTCGATCAGCGCCGTCGGTTCCACCGCCCGGACGTGATCCTGAACCACCCGGCTGAAGACTTCGGCGAACAGGGCGACGCCGGGATCGTCGGGGCGGAGCGGCTTCTTTGAAGGACGCAGCTGCTCGAACTCGGTCTTGAGGCGCTGGAGCCCGCCCTCCACGGCCGGCGCGGCGAGCATCGCGGTCTCGCCGCCCGAGCGCCCGCCGCCGCCGCCAAAGAGCGGCCAGTCGTTGCAGCCTCCGAGGGCGAGCGCGAGCAACGCCGATCCCAGCAACGAAACGGTCCGGCGCGGCGCCAGCGGCGCGCCTGGAAGGGATGCTGGGCGGAGTATCTTGGTCACAGACGGAATCAACCTCATGACGGGCGCAGGGACAACAATGGAGCCGCCCGCCCCCGGCCTGTCAAGTGTCTCAAAGCCCCGGCGGCTCAAAGCGCGGGTCAGTGCCCGGTCGAGACCGGGGCCGCCGCCGCCGGAGCCGCGCCGCCGGACGGTCCGGCGGGCGCGGGCGGTGCCGGCGGCGACGAGGGCGAGCCGCTGTCGGCGCCGCTCTTGCTGATGTCGGCCTCGGAGCAGCGGGGCGTGCACGACAGGGTGCTTTCCTTGGTGCCGCGATTGAGGGTCACGGTTCCGGCGTCGGAGGCGGCGACGATGACCGTCGCTTCCCGCAGCGGCACGCCGTTCGCGCCGAACACCAGCAGGCTGGTGCGGCCGGTCTTGCGTCCGAGCAGGAACAGCTTGCGCGGCGCGGTGACCGTGGCGTCGGCGACGTCGGGCGCCGCGACCACCACGGTCTGGATATCGCTGGCGACGTCGAGCAGGGTCACGGTGCCCAGCGTCAGTTTGATCTGCTCTTCCGCTCGGGCCGGAGAGCCGCCGCTCAGGCAGGTTGCGGCGACGCACAGGGCCGGAACGGACATCCACCGGGGAAACATCTCGCTTTGCCTCTCGCTGCGCTGTAAAAACGGGCGGTCTCAGACCGGATCGGACGGTGCTCCATCATGCCATCGCTTCCGCCCATCTCCAAGCGCTTCGGGCTGTCCGCCTGCGTGCTGGCGTTGCTGTTGCCGGCGCTGGCCGGTTGTCTGTCGTCCGGCTCCTCCGATTCTGCACTGGCCGCGCTCGACGCCCTGGTCGCGCGCGAGGCCGCGGGGGCGGAGCAGGGGGGCGACTTCGCCGCCGCCGCGCGCCACTACGCCTCGCTCTATCAGAGCAACCCGAGCGATCTGGCGGTGATCGAGGGCTTGGCGCGCAATCAGCGGCACGCCGGCAATTTCGCGGAGGCGATCTCGACGCTCGACGAGGCGCTGGCACGGCTCGGTCCGCAAGGGCGGCTGCTGGTGGAAAAAGGCAAGGTGGAAATCGCCCTGGGCAATGCCGCGCTGGCGGTGACCACCCTGCGGGCGGCGATCGCCCTCGCCCCGCGCGACTGGGAAGGCCCGGCCACCCTCGCCATCGCCCTGGACCGGCTCGGTCTGTTCGACGAGGCGGAGGCGCAATACCGCGTGGCCCTGGGGCTGGACGCCAACAACAACGCCGAAATCTACAACAATTACGCGTTGTCGCGGGCGCTGGCCGGCCGGATCGACGAGGCGAAGGCGCTGCTGCGCACGGCGGTCACCCTGCCCAACGCCACGGTGCGGGTGCGCGAGAACCTGGTCTTTCTCGAAAATCTGGGTGCGCCGGCGCCGGCCACTCCGGTCAAGCCGGTCAGGCACGTCAGGCCGGTTCGGCACGCCAAGCCGGGCCGGGTGGTGGTGGCGCCCCCGCTGCCGCCGCCGCTCAGGCGGAGCGGCGAACCTCATTGAGTGCGAACACGCGCAGCGTGCTCGAGAGATTGGTTTCGCGCGTGCCGTCGACGGACTCGATGAGAGCGTTGAGCGAGCAGCCGCGCGCCGCCGCGATCTCCTTGAGCACGTCCCAGAAGGGCTCCTCAAGGGAGACGCTGGTGGAATGGCCGGCGATCAGCACCGACCGTTTCCTGACGCTCACGCTCGCCCCCGTTCAGGCAGTCCCGGGTTCCAAAGGCCGCCGGTCTTTGGCAGGGTCCAGGGGCAGCGCCCCTGGCGTCTCCGACGGTTAGGGGTTCTACCCCTGAACCCCACTGGGGCCGCGGGCCCCAGACCCTGTCAGGCTTTGGTGTCGATGTGGCCTTGGGGGCTGGTTTCAGCGCCGCGTTTGGCGACTCCGACCATGGCTTCGCGCAGCAGCCGGCCGTGAATGGTGTAGCCGGCCTGGAGCACCTGAACCACGGAGCCGGCGGCGCGGCCGGTGTTTTCGACCTCGAACATCACCTGATGGAAGTTGGGATCGAAGGTCTCGCCCAGCGGCTCGAGCTTCTTGATCCCGACCCGGTCGAAGGCCGAGGAGAGCTGGCGTTCGGTGGCTTCGACGCCGGTCGCGAGATTTTTCAGCAGCTCGTCGTTTTCCCGGCTGTCGGCGGGCACCGCCTCGAGGGCGCGGCGCAGATTGTCGGCGACCGCCAGCAGGTCCTTCGCGAAGCCGGACACGGCGTATTTGGAGATGTCCTCCCGCTCGCGCTGGGCGCGGCGGCGGAAGTTCTCGGCCTCGGCCAGGGCGCGCAGCAACTGGTCCTTGAGCGACGAAACCTCGGCCTCGAGGCTCTGGGCGCGCCGGTCCGCGGCGGGCGGGGCGTCGCCGCCACCAGCGCTGGCGCCACCGTTGCCGCCGCTGCCGGTGCCGTTGGCGCCGGTCGGCTCGGAGGCGGGGGCGGCTTCGTGTTCAGCTTCGGGAAGAGGCCTGTTCAACGGGTCTTGCATGGTCTGAAACTCTCTCCTGGCAGCGACCGGGCTCAGCCGAGCATCCGGCCGATCACTTTGGCAGTATAATCGACAAGGGGAATGATGCGCGCGTAATTGATGCGGGTCGGGCCGATCACGCCGATGGCGCCGATGATCTGTTCCTTGCTGTTCATGTAGGGCGAGACCACCATCGAGCAGCCGGCGTGCTTGAACAGCGGATTTTCCGAACCGATGAAAATCTGCACGCCGTCGCCGCGCCCGGTTTCCTCGAGCAAGCGTACCATGGCCTCGCGGGTTTCCAGCACTTCGAACAGGGCGCGGATGCGCTCCAGGTCCGAGAGGGCGGTGACGTCCTCCAGCAGCTTGGCCTGACCGCGGATGATCAGCTGGCCGGTGGAGCGGGTGCCGCCGGCCCAGGTCGCGAGCCCGGCCGCCACCACCCGCGACGACAATTCGTCGAGTTCGGAGCGGCGCTCCTCGATCTCGCGCGCCACCTCGACGCGGACATCCTCGACGGTGCGGCCGATGGTGCGGGCGTTGAGAAAGTTGGAAGCCATCACCAGCGTCGAAGCCAGCACGCCCAGCGGCACCTCGATCACCCGGTTTTCCACCAGCCCGTCCTCGGTGACCATCACCACCAGCGCCCGGCCCTGGCCGAGATTGACGAACTCGATGTGGCGCAGCGGCCGGTCGATCTTGGGCGCCACCACCAGCCCGGCGCAGCTCGACAGGCCCGAAAGCATCAGTCCGGCCTCGCCCAGCACCTCGGGCAGCGAGCGGCCGGCGCTGGCGCACTGGCTCTCGATGGACTCGCGCTCGGTGTCGGTGAGGGCGCCGATCTCCAGCAGGCCGTTGACGAACAGGCGCAACCCGGCCTCGGTGGGAATCCGCCCGGCCGAGGTGTGGGGGGCGTAGAGCAACCCGTGCTCCTCCAGGTCGGCCATGACGTTGCGGATGGTCGCGGCCGACAGGCTCTGACCGAGCCGGCGCGAAATCGTCCGCGAGCCCACCGGCTCGCCATTGCCGACATAGGCATCGACGATATGGCGGAAAATGTCCCGGGAGCGCTGGTTGAGTTCGGAAATCATGAGTCCTGGCGGGGCATGGTGCCGGTCGTGAGGGGGCCGGTTGCGGAGGGAATGTAGGAAAGCCCGGTTGTCGTTTCAACCCGGTCACCGTTTCAACCCGGTCGCGCGCCGGACTGGCACGTTCACACCGGCGGGGCGTCGTGTTCGCGGGCCATGGTTTCGACGCGCTTGCGGTCGAGGATATGGAGCCCGCCCAGGCGCCGCTGCACCAACCCGGTTTTCATGAGATGGCCGAGCGCCCGGCCGACCATGTCGGTGGTGGTGGCGGCCCAGCCGGCGATCTCCTTGTGCAGGGGGGCCGGGCGGATCACCCAACAATTACCCCCGGCGGGATCGGGCACGGCGAGGCGCAGCAACTCCAGATAGACTCGCTGGACATCGTTCAGGCTGCTGATTTCGGCGATGCGCTGGCTCGACTGGCGGATGATGTTGGCCAGGCGGACCAGCAGTCGCAAGCTGAATTCCGGATTGTGGCGCAGCACCTCCAGGAAGGCGACGCGCGGACAGGCCGCGATCAGCGAACTGCTGACGGTCATGACGTCGGCCGAGCGTTCGCGGCCGTCGAGGACGGCCAGTTCGCCGACCATGTCGCCGGGACCGAACAGCGCGTAGTTGACCTCCATCCCGTCCTGCACCGGCATGAAGGCGCGAACCGAACCGCTGACCACAAAATAGACCGCATCGGGCGGATCGTCATGGCGGAACAGGAGGTGGTTTGCCGGCAGCCGCAACCAGTCGCACGCCTGTTCCAGCGCCGACAGGGCATCCGGGGTCATGTCGGCGAGCAGGCCGCAAATTCCCAGTCCGGCGCCTTGGTTGGTCGTTTCGGTGTCGTCCCAACCGGCATCCTGGCCGGCATCCCCGTTGTGCTGCTCGCCGGCCATCGCCCGCGCCTCCCCCGCCACACTATGCTCGGAGAATAGCACGTTTGAACGGGAGCAGGGAATTAGCCTGTTTTTGGCCGCGTTCAGGATTATAAAGACTGGGGCCGGGGCGCCAACTCGTCGGAGGATGGCCATGGGATTGAAGGATTTGTTCTCAGGTTTGTCCGGCCGGTCCCCGCGCCGGGGCGGGGACTCCGAGGCGGAGGCGGGATCGGACGCCGACTCGCTGGATTACCTGTTCGACGCTCCATCCGAGACGCCGCCGTCCGAGCCCGAGCCTTTGGAGATGCTGTCGCACGGGACGGGACTGCCGGTGCCGGTCGCCGAGGGCGATGTGTTCGATCTGTCGGGCTCGGATCCGGTGCGCGCGGCGCTGGCCAGCCGTTTGGGGCGGTTGCTGCCGAGCCTGTCCCGCGGCGGTCGCGACCGGGTGTTCGAACTCACCTGTCTCGCGCTGGAAAAACTGGCGCAGGACGAGGCGACGGTGGTCCGGATGGCCCTGGCCACCGCGATCAAGGACATCGCCTGCGCGCCGCCCTCGGTCTGTCTGAGGCTGGCCCAGGACGTCGAGCGTGTGGTCGCTGAGCCGATTCTACGCTGCTGCGCCGCCATTGGCGACGGCGACCTGCTGGCCATGCTCAAGGGCCGGCCGCCCTCCTGGGCGGTGGCGGCGATCGCCGGGCGCCCGCAGGTCTCCGAGCCGGTGTCGTCCGCGGTTTGCGACATCGGCGACAGCGAGGCCACCGCCATCCTGCTCGATAACCAGGGCGCGGTGATCCCCGAGGATACTCTGGAGGACCTGATCGAAGAGGCGCGGATGCACAGCGAGTGGCAGGAAAAGCTGGTGCGCCGTCCCGCGATGCCGCGCCGGCTGGCCATGCGCCTCGCCGGTTTCGTCGATCAGGCGGCGCTCGAATACCTGCGCGGCCGCGAGGATTTCGACGCCGCCACCGTTCGGGACATCGTGCGGGTGGCGCGGCGGCGCATCGACTGGTTGCGCGGCACCGACCCCGCCGAGGGTCCTGAACGCCGGGCCGCGCGCATGTTCCGCAAGGGCACGCTCGACGAGGCGGCGCTCGAAGACGCGCTGTCCTGGAAGCAGGTCGAGTTCGTGCGCGCCGCCCTGGCCATGCGCTCGGGCATCCCGCCGCTGCTGGTCGACAAGATTTTGGGCTCCCGCAGCGGCCGGGCGATCACCGCGCTGGCCTGGCGGGCCGAGTTGCCGATGCGCACCGCCTTCATGCTCCAGAAGGACATGATGATGATTCCGCCCACCCAGTTCGTCTATCCGCGCGAGGGCGCCGCCTACCCGATGACCGCCGACGAAATGATCTGGCAGCTCGAGTTTTTCGGTGTGCCGGTGGGCAGCCCGGGCGAGTTTTCACGCGGGTGACGACCTCCGCGAGAATTTGCGGTGTGCCGGAAAAAAGACCGACACTTTTTTGATCGCCTGACATATCATCACTGCGCCATGCTGCAATGCAGCATCCGACGTGGTGCGGGGTGCGGCAGGGGATCAGCGCAAGGACGTCGCCATGGAAGCGGAAGCAGCCGGATCGCCACGCAGCCGGGCCGAAGCGGCGTCCGGCCGCGTCGTGATGGTGGTTGAGCGCTGCGACGAAGCCGCGCTGACCCTGAGCCGCCAGCTCTCCGAGTTCGGCTATCCGGTGCGGATCGTGCCGGGGCTCGACGATCTGCCCGAAGCCGTGGCCCAGGTCCGGCCGGCGGCGCTGATCATCGATCAGGATGTGGCGGCGGGCCGGAGTCTGCCCGCCCTGCGCGCCGTCGCCGGATTCGACTGTCCGGTGCTGGTGATCAGCGACCGCGACGACCTTGACTCCCGCCTGGCCACCGTGCGCGCCGGCTTCGACGCCCATATGGTTCGGAGCGAGCCCGCGACCCGGCTCGCGGAGACCCTCGACTGGCTGCGGCAACAGAACCGGGCCGATCCCTACCGGGCCGATCCCTACCGGGTGGTGATCATCGACGACGACCGCTTCACCTCCCAGGTGATGGCGCTCGCCCTGCAACGGGCGGGGTTTCAGGCCACCGTGGTCACGGAAGCCCGCTCGGTGCTAGAGGTGCTGCGCGCCGTCGCTCCCGAGGTGCTGCTGATCGATATTCACATGCCCGGGTGCAGCGGCATCGATCTGGCGGCGGCGATCCGCCAGATGCCCGGTTTCCAGCATGTGCCGCTGCTGTTCGTCACCACCGAGAACAGTCCCGAGCACCGGATGCTGGCGGTGCGCAGCGGCGGCAACGATTTCCTGACCAAGCCGGTGCCGCCGGACCTGCTGATCGCCACCGTGCGCGCCCGCGCCGAGTGGTCGCGCCAGCTCAATGCCACCCTTGGCCGCCTGTCGGAGAGCGGCGAGCGCTTTCGCGCCGTGGCCCAGACCGCCAATGACGCCATCATCGCCACCGACGAATCCGGACGGATCATCTACTCCAACGCCGCCGCCCAGCGCGCCTTCGGCTGCGATGGCCGCGAACTGCTCGACAGTCCGGTGCTGTCTCTGGTCGCGCCGGCGCATCGGAGCCGGCTGCTGAGGTTGTTGAACCGGCGCGGCCAGGGTTCGGGGCGGCGGACCGCCGAGCTTGAGGCCAGCAACCGCTGCGGCGGCGCGTTCCCGGTCGAGGTTTCGGTGTCCTCGTGGCGGGCGGGCGGACGGCGCTATTTCACCGGCATCATCCGCGACATCACCGAGCGGCGGCGCGCCGCGGAGCGGCTGGAGGACGCCCGGCGCCTCGCCGACGCCGCCAACGCCGCCAAGAGCGTGCACATCTCGCGCATGGCTCACGAATTGCGGACGCCGCTCAATGCCGTGCTCGGCTACGCCCAGCTGCTGCAACGCCATGGCCCGCTCGACGAACGGCAGCGGGCCTGCGTCGCCCATGTGCTGTCGGCCGGCGAGCACATGCTGCACCTGACCAACGATGCGCTGGATCTGGCCCTGATCGAAGCCGGCAAGCTGCGCATCACCCCGAGTGCGCTCGATGTCGCGGTGCTGGTCGGCGACTGCCTGACCCTGACCGAGCCCGAGGCGGTCCGCCAGGGCCTGGTGCTCAGGAACGAGACCGAAGGCCTGCGGTTGCCGCCGGTGCTCGCCGACTCGCTGCGCCTCAAGCAGGTCCTGCTCAACCTGCTGTCCAATGCCGTGAAATATGGTCACAAGGGCGGGACGGTCACGCTTGGCGCCGAGCTGGTCGCCGGCGGCTCCCACCTGTGCCTCAGCGTTGCCGACGGTGGTCCGGGCATTTCCCCCGCGCAGGCGGCCAGCCTGTTCCAGCCCTTCTACCGCTTGCCCGACACTTCGATCAATGTCACGGGCACCGGCCTCGGACTCAGCATTTGCCGGCTGCTGGTCGAAGCCATGGGCGGCGAGATCGGCGTTTCCAGCACGGCCGGAACGGGCAGCCGTTTTTGGTTCACGGTGCCGACGGCGCCGTAAGCCGCCGCGCCACCACGTGGAACGACAGGTAGGCGTCGGGAAAGGCGCTCGACTCGAGAATCTCGAAGCCGATGCCGGCTAGGTGCGCCGGCAGGGCGTCGGGCTCGGGCTGCCAGACGTGATGATGCAGCACATCGGGGCGCCACATCCGGCAGGCCGGGTGGGGCAGGTAGAGATAGAGCACGCCGCCCGGCTTCAGCACCCGCCGCCATTCCAGCAGGGCGCCCTGCCAGTTTTCCAGATGCTCCAGGCAGTGGGAGGAGAAGACGAAATCCTGGCTGCCGTCGGCGGCGTTCAGGCGATAGGCGTTTTCCTCGGGATTGTCCTCGATGGCGCGGGCGCCGGGAAACGGCCAGCGCCCGGCGCCGACATCGACGCCGGTGCCGGTGCAGAAGCGCTTGGCGTGATAGAGGCAGAACGCCGCCGCCTCGCCCCGGTGCAGATAGCCGGAATAGTCCGAGGAGACATGGTAGTAGCGCAGCCCGGCGCGGCGGTCGATCCAGCGGCGGACCATGCCGAACAGGTCCAGCAGCGGCGCCGCGACAACCACGGCCAGGGCTTTCAGCTTGTTCATTCCGCGCTCTCCAACAACTCCAGGACCAGTGCCGCCACCCGGTCCGGCGTCAGGCCCGAGAGGCATTCGGCCTCGGTCGGGCAGGCGGGATCGCGGTGGAGATCGGGATAGCACGGCGCCCGCCCGTGGGGACAGAGCCCCGGCTCGCAGGCCAGCCGCCAGCGCGTGCCGTACAGCCGGGCCATGGGATCGGTGCTGCCGAAGATGGCCACCAGTGGCGTGCCGGTCCCGAGCCCGAGATGCATCAGGCCGTTGTCGCAGGCGACCAGCGCCGCCGAGCCGGCGATGGCGGCGGCGGTTTCGGCCAGCGACAGCCCGCCCATCAGGTTTTCCACCCGTGCCGCCGGCGCGCCGGCCCTGATGATGTCGCCGAACGGCCGCTCCTCGGCCGAGCCGAGCAGCACGAAGCCGAGGTCGGGGCGGGCGGCGGCGAGGCGGGAGAGCAGGGCGCTCCAATGCTCCAGCGGCCAGCGCCGGATGCGCGAGGTCGCCCAGGGCGCCAGCGTCACCAGCGGCCCTTCCGGCAGGGCCGGCGTTGCGCTGCCGGCGGCGGGCAGGCGGGGCGGCAGGCGCTCGGGCGTCGGCGGGGAGGGATCGCCCCCGGCCAGCCAGAGCAGGGCGCGGGCGGCGGCGACGGCGCCGTCGGTGTAGTGGCGGTCGGCGATGGTGCCGGGGCGGCCCGATACGGTGTCGACGACGCTCTGCGGCCCGAGCCGGATCACTCCGGCCGGCAGGCGGCCGCGCCAGGAGAGCAGGGTCAGCAGGCCCCGGACGCCGAGTTTTGGCACCAGCAGCAGGCGGCCCTCGGCGCTCAGCCGTTTCACCGCGGCGGTCATCGCGGGCCAGTCGGGGCAGCGCCGCCAGTCGCCATCCCAGTCGAGCAGCGGCGGCAGCGCCGTCACCACCGTCACCGGCCCGAGGCTTTCGAGCAGGCGCAGGGCGGGGGAGATCATCAGGGCGTCGCCGAGCCCGAGGCAGCGGTCGAGCAGCACCACGGTGCCGGTGACCGTCGCGGGTGGTCTGGCCGGGCGCAGCCGGACCTTGAGCGCGCAGCCGGCGCGCAGGCTGGCGGTCAGCAGCCGCTTGACCGCGAGGTGTCGGCGATAGCCCGGATAATCCCGCATCGTCTAACTCCTCGCGCGGCCGTGTTCGATCAGACCGGCGAGCCGGCGAATCAGCTCGCGGTGCTGACGGTCGGCCTCGGTCCGGCGGTGCTGGGCGAAGCCGTGAACGCTGTCGCGGGCGTCGGGCGCGGCGCGCCATGCCGGTTCGAAGGCGCTGATCCAGGCCGCCGGAGAGCGATACTCGTTCACCCGCCACAGCGAGCCCGGGACGTTCTCGGGCAGGCCGCCGACGCCGCTGACCAGCACCGGCACGCCGTAGCCCTGAGCTTCCAGCGCCACCCGGCCGTAGGCCTCGGCGACCTGGGAGGGCACCAGCATCAGCCGCAGCCCCTGGTAGAGTTGGGCGGTATCGCGCTCCCAGGGCGCGGCGACGACGTTGGGCGGCACATCGTCGAGGGCGGCGGCGCGGCTGTGGACGCGAAAGCGCACCTTGGGATAATGCCGGGCCAGCGCGCGCACGATCCGTCCGCCCTTGTCGGCACCGTCGCCGGCCATGCCGACGGTGTCGCCGGGCTCCAGCGGCCGCGGCGCCACCGGGGTGCGCGGAAACACCACCAGGGCGTCGCGGGCGCAGACCTCGCGGATGCGCTCGGCCATGAATGAGGAGTTGGCCACCAGCAGATCGGCCCGCTTCATCGCCTTGCGGTTCTCGCGGCGGAAGAAGGCGACGAACGGCGCCAGCGCCAGCCGGTAGGCCTCCTTGGCCCAGTGGCGCAGGCCGGTTTCGTTGTTGGGCCACTGGTCCCAATAGGCGACGTCGCGCAGGAAATAGGCCACCGGCACCGGTTCGGCCGCGGCGTTGATCGCCACCGGCGCCACCAGCGACTGGGCCAGCATCAGTTTCGGCGCCGGCCCGCCGGAGATCGCCGCCCGCAGCCGGGCGCGATCCCGCGCGAGGTTGACCAGCGGCAGCTGGCGCAGCCGGTCGGGCGGGTCGAAGCCGCCATCGGTCACCGTCACCTTGATCCCGGCGCGCGCGGCGGTCAGTTCGTCGAGCACCTCGGCGATCGAGTGCTCGGCGCCGCCCCAGCGCATTGCGAATTGTCGGGTCACCAGAAGAACGTCGGCTGCGGTCATGGCGGGAACTTGTGCTGTGATGCGGAAGACCATACGATAGGCGACGCCCCTCCCGCCATTCCGTTATGGCCCCCATGACCATCCTCTTCATCGTCAATTCCGTTTTCGGCGCCCGCAAGGCTCCGGGCTTCCGGCCCTGGCAGCTGGTGCGCTTCGACGCCTGCCACCCGCGCGTGATCGCGCGCGGCTCGGCGGTGGACTACGCGCCGATTCACTTTCCGCTGCCCGGACGCTCGCTGATCCCGCGCGGGCTGAATTTCCTGCGCATCAAGTTTTTCCCCAAGTTGCCGGCGCGGGAGATCGAGCAGGGGCTGTTCGACATGCTGTGCGAATGGCGGAGCCGCCGGATCAAGGAAACCCCCGAGGCGGTGCATCTCTGGGACCATCTGCCCCGCACCGCCGCCTATTGGAAGACGCGCGGCGCCCGGGTGCTGGTGGATCTGCACATGGCGCATCCGCGCTGCTACCAGCCGCTGGTCGACTCCGGCCGGATCGACGCCGCCGCGGTCGGCCCGCTGGAGGACCCCTCGGCCGACGCCTGCGTCGACATCGCCGACGTGCTGGTTTGCCCCTCGGAGTTCGTCAAAGAGAGCCTGCCCGCCGAAGCGCGGCACAAGGCGGTGGTGATTCCGTTCGGTGCCGATCCGGTGACGGCGCCGCCGGCCCGTGGCGAGCGCGGCGGGCCGCTCAAGGTGCTGTTCGCCGGCAACGTCAACCGGCGCAAGGGCGTGCCTTTCCTGCTCGAGGCCTGGCGCAAGCTGGCGCTGCCGCCCGAACAGGCCGAACTGGTGATGTGCGGCCGGGTGTTCGCCGAAGCCGCCGAGTGGGTGCGCGGCGCCCCGCCGGGGGTGCGCTTCGAGGGCTTTCAGGCCGAGATGGCGCCCTTCTTCGCCGATGCCGATCTTTTCGTGCTGCCCAGCCTGATGGAAGGCTCGGCCAAGGCGGTGTACGAGGCGATGGCCTATGGGCTGCCGCCGGTGGTCACGCCTCATACCGGGTCGATCGTCCGCGATGGCGTCGACGGGCTGGTGGCGGAAGCGGCCGACGTCGACTCGCTGGCGGCGGCGCTGGGGCGGCTGATCGGCGATCCGGCCTTGCGCGGCGCACTGGCGGCGGCGGCCCGGGAGTCTGCCAACACCTATAGCTGGGAGGCCTATGCCCGGGGTGTCGCCGCGCTCTACCAGCAGCCGACGGCGGCGGGGGCGGCCGAGCCGGAGAAGCCGGAGCCCAAGGAGCCCGGCTCCTATTTCCAGCATATCTGGCCGGCTTCGGTGCCGTCGAAGGTCAATGTCCTGCTCAATCAGGGCAAGGTGTATCTGAAGTCGCTGAAGTCGACGGTCGATACTGAAGGCAATTGGCTGCGCTTTCCGTTCTACCACCATATTTTCGCCGACGAGCGCTGGGGCTTCGCCCAGCATCTGGCGGCGATGCGCAATTACGGCGAATTCATCGGGCTCGACGACGCGGTGTCGCTGATCGAGGGCGGCGCGCCGCTCGATGGCCGCTACATCTGCCTCAGCTTCGACGACGGCTTCCGCAATTGCGTGACCAATGCCCTGCCGATGCTGGCCGAGCGCAGCATTCCGGCGGCGTTCTTCGTGGTCTCCGATCTGGTGCCAGAAGACCCGGTGGAGACCACCGAGGAGCATCGCCGCTTCTTCGGTCCCCGGCGCAAGCCGATCCCGTTCCTGAGCTGGGACGATTGCCGGACCCTGCTCGCGGGCGGCATGACCATCGGCTCGCACAGCGCCAGCCACCGGCCCTTCATCTCGCTCTCCGACCACGAGGCCTATGAGGAGCTGCGCCGCTCGAAGGCCGCGATCGAGGCGGCGCTGGGCATCCGCTGCGATCATTTCTGCTGTCCCTGGGGCAAGCCCGACCGCGACTTCAAGACCGAGCGCGAGACCGCCAACGCCAAGGCGCTGGGCTACCGCTCGTTCCTGACCACCAAATATGGCTCGATGGCGCCCGGCGACTCGCCCTACGCCATTCGCCGGGTCGGCATCCTGGCCCGGTTCGGCACCTATCAGCTGAAACATTTCCTCTCTTTGTAAGGCTGCTTGGCCGCTCTGCGTGGCTTCCTCTTGACGCCGGCCCGGCAACCTGTTGAATCTGCCGCCACGCGCACCCTTAACCGAGCATTAACCCTTAACAGAGCAGACCCAAGGAGCGGTTTCTAATGGCCCTGAAGATCAACCCCGACGAATGCACCGTCTGCGGCGCTTGCGAGGCCGAGTGCCCGAACAACGCCATTCGCATGGCGAACGACACCTACGTGATCAATCCGGACAAATGCACCGAGTGCGAGGGCAAGTTCGACAGCCCGCAATGCGTCTCGGTCTGCCCCGCCGACTGCATTACCCAGGCCTGAGGCGGCGTTGCTGCTGCGGCGCGAGGCTTCTGCCCGCGCCGCGCGCCCCTTCGTCGGGCATCACATACAATACGGGGCGTATAATACAGGGCGTATGGTACACGGCAACCGCGGCGGGTTCACGGTTGCGGGGCTTTCCGCTATGCTCGGCGCGCTCCAGCCTTGTCTCGTACCCGGTGATCGCCGCCATGCGCCCAGCCAGCCTTCTCTATGGTGTCGACGACCAGCCCCCGTTGCCGATCCTGATCCTGAGCACGGCGCAGCAGACGGCGGCGACGGCGGCGATCAGTTTCGCGACCCTGATCGCGGTGCTCGATGCCGCCCATGCCGATATCGAAACCTCGAGCAACGCCTTGCGCGTTGCCATGGTCGCGCTGGGGCTGGTGACGCTGCTCCATTGCCTGCGCTGGCGTCTGGTCGGCACCGGGTATCTGGTGCCGGCGGTGTTCGCGACCTCCTATCTGCCGGGGATGCTGCTGGCGGCCCATGAGGGCGGGCTGCCGCTGGTGTTCGGCATGACCATGCTGGCGGGCGTGGCCCAGGCGCTGATGTCCTTCGCGCTGCCCCGGCTGCGTCCGTACTTTCCCACCGAAATCACCGGGTTCGTGGTGTTCATGATCGGGCTCGGCATGGGCATGATCGGGGTGCGGGCCATGGCCGGCGCCTCCTCGGTCGGCACCCTCGAGGGCGACCCGAACGCGGCCTTTCTCGGCACGGTGACGCTGGCGGTGATCGTCATCGCCTCGGTGTGGAGCAAGGGCGCGCTGCGGACCTTCTCGGTGCTGATCGGCATCGTCTGCGGCTATGCCGTCGCGGCGGCGACCGGACAGCTGGACCTGGGCGCCCTGGCCCGGGTCTGGAGCGGCGCGCCGTTCAATCTGCCCCATGTGCTTACCCATCCGCCCCAGTTTTCCTTTGCGCCGTCGCTGGTGCTGCCGTTCGTGGTCGGGGCGCTGGCGTGCAGCCTGCGCTCGATCGGCGATGTCACCACCGCCCAGAAGATCAACGACGCCAACTGGAGCCGGCCCGAGATCAGCACCATCGAGGGCGGCATCCTGGCCTCGGGCCTTGGCAACATCCTGGCCGGCTTCCTGGGCTCGATCGGCTCCAACACCTCGTCCTCGGGGGTCGGGCTCTCGGGGGCCACCGGGGTTACCGCGCGCCGGGTCGGCTATGCCATGGCCGGGCTGATGGCGCTGCTCTCCTTCATCCCCGGTCTGGCCATGGTGCTGGCGGTGATGCCCCGGCCGGTGCTGGGGGCGGTGATGCTGTTCACCGGCTGTCTGGTGATCATGAACGGTCTCTCGATGATCATGTCGCGGGTGATCGACATGAGAAAGACCGTGGTGGTCGGGGTGTCGATGGTGCTGGGCATCGGCCACGATGTGTTTCCCCAGCTGTTCCACACCGTGCCGACCTGGGTTCAACCCTTCGTCGAATCCTCGGTGGTGCTGTCGATTCTCTCGGCGCTGCTGCTCAACGGCTTGTTCCGGTTCGGCGTCAGGAAGGTGGTGGCCACCGGCTTCACGCCCGGTCCCGAGGCCGCCGAGCAGATGTACCGTTTTCTTCAGCTCCAGGGCGGCGTCTGGGCGGCGCGCCAGGATGTCATTCAGCGGGCGATCCGCGGGGTCAGCGAATTCGCGGAAATTTCCCCGGTGCTGGTGGTGCCGGGCGGCGGGGTTGCGGTCACCGCTTCCTTCGACGAGTACCTCCTGAGCGTCGAGATCGCCTATCACGGCCAGCCCCTGGAGATTGCCCGGATGATGCCGACCGAGGACGAGTTGCTCGAGGATGAGGGGGCGATGGTTCGTCTGGCCTCGTTCCTGATGGCGCGCTCGGCCGACCGGGTTTCGGTGAAAAGCGACGGCGACGCCCACCGAGTGGTGCTGGGCTACAGCCATTGATCCGGAAGCGGGAGCGGCGGAGGCGCGCTTGCGCTTTTCCGGGACTGGCCCTATACCGGTAGTCCGTATGTATGGCGATGCGCATTTGGAGGGGTGGCTTGTTGACCTTCAGGCTGATCTGCACCGCGATTGTGGCGCTGCTGGCCACCCCGGCGTTGGCCACCCAGGCGCTGGCGGAGGTGCCGGCGGCTCCATCCGGCCGCACCGCGATCCGGGTGGTGGCCTCGCCGCTCGAAGTGCGCTTCACCGGCGCCTTGAGCGAGCAGCTGGTCAAGAAATACGCCATGCCGCCGCTCCAGGTGGAGTCGATGCTGGCGGCGCCGGCGGTCAAGGCGTTCTGCGCCGGCTATGGCGTCAACACCCCCGACGTCGTGGCCATTCCCCGCCAGATGGCCCGGCGGGAGTACAATCAATGCATCGAGAACGGCGTCGTTGATATCGTCGAGCTGCGGGTCGGCTTCGATGCTTTGGTCCTGGTGGCGCGCAAGGGCGATCCGGTGTTCAACATGACGCCGCGGGCGATGTATTTCGCGCTGGCCGCCGAAGTGCCCACCGGTGTCGAGTTCACGCGCAACGCCGTCAAGCGCTGGCGGGACCTCAGCCCGCGCCTGCCCGATCAGGAAATTCACGTGCTGGGCTCGGAGAACGGCACCGCGATCAATGCCTTCTTCAAGGAATTCTTCATGGAGGGCGGTTGCCGCGGGCTGTATCAGTTCAAGGTCTTCTACAATGCCGCGGACCGGGTGAAGAGCTGCACCACCGTGCGCGAGGATGGCGTGTTCACCGGGATCAAGGCGCCGATCGCGGTCAATTTCAAGCCGGCGATGGAAAAGGCCCCGCCGGGCTCGATCGCCGTGGTGCCCTTCACCGTCTATGACGCCAACAAGAACTGGCTGGATCTGCTGCCGGTCGATGGTGTCGTGCCGACCGAGGCCACGATCCGGAGCGACGACTATCTGGCGGTGTCGCCGGTGCGCTACTACGTCAAGCGCAAGCACATGGAGCCGAGCCTCGGCGGCGATGGCGTGGTCAAGGGGCTCTACAAATTCGTCGAGGAGTTGATGAGCGAGGAGGCCATTGGTCCGAACGGTTACCTCGACGCCATGTCGCTGGTGGTCGACGATCCGCCCGATCGCAAACGCGATCGCGAATCGGCGATGCGTCTCTATCCGTTCCGGCGCTGAGGGGGATCGCATGAGCATCGCGCCCCGCACTCCCCGGCTGATTGCCGCGTTCGCCCTGTCCCTGCTGGCGGCGAGCGGCGTTCCCGCCCACGCCCAGACCGGAGCCGCCGCCACCGAGAGCCGCCATCCCTTGGAGATCGTGCCGCCGCAAGGCGCGCCGCTGATCGCCAGAGACTCCGGGCTGGTGGCGCGCCGGAGCGTCCTCGGCGGCCTGCCCGATGGCGGCGGGGTCATGACCCTCGATTTCGTCGCCGCGGATGCGGCCGGTCCGGGCGCCGGAGGCTCGGTTGCCGACGCGATCGGCCGTTGGTATCAGTCCGCCGCCTACTGGCTGGCGTCCACCTACAACAGCATTACCGACGGCCTGACGCCGCCGACGCCGGAAACCTTCACCAAGGGGTTCAAGTCCAAGGACCCTGACGATTTCTGGCAGCTGGTCGGGGATGCCGGCTACAAGCTGAAGGAAATCGCCACCGATGTCGGCGTCGTGCCCGATGTCGGGTTCAAGTTCCGCTATGTCCGCGAATTGTCGGATGGCGACGTCAACTGGCTTGAGCGCAAGTTGCGCCGGCACGAGGAGAAATATCGCGATCCGCTGTCGATGGCCCAGCGGGCGATCATTTACACTCTGCTCAGCATCAACAGCAGCGACGATTATTTCGTCGAGGAGCTGAGGGTCAAGTTGCTGCCCTTGCCGACCGCCCGCTTCAGCCTGGTGCCCTGGGACAGTGGCCTGAGCTGGGAGCACGACACCCTGATGCGCGCCATTCAAGGCCAGCAGCGCGTGCTGCGCAAGCCGATGGAAGAAGACTCCCACTACTAAAACCCGGTTTCCAAAGGCCCGAGGCCTTTGGTGGGGTCCAGGGGCAAAGCCCCTGGCCTTCCCGTCGAATCCTACCCCCCAAACACCCGCGCGAAAATGGCGTCCACCTGCCGGGTATGAAAGCCCGGATCGAACAGCCCGGTGATGGTGTCCTCTCCAAGGGCGGCGGCCACTTCGGCGTCGGCCTTGAGCAGGGCCTGGAAATCCAGCCCTTCCTGCCACGATTTCATGGCGTTGCGCTGGACGGCGGCATAGGAGCCCTCGCGGCTCAGCCCGGCCTGGGTCAGGGCCAGCAGCACCCGCTGGGAGAAATGCAGCCCGCCCAAACTGTCGAGATTGGCCTGCATCCGCTCGGGATAGACCACCAGCTTTTCGATCACCCCGGTCAGCCGGGCCAGGGCGAAGTCGAGGGTGATGGTGGCGTCGGGGCCGATCATCCGCTCGACCGAGGAGTGGGAGATATCGCGCTCGTGCCAGAGGGTGACGTTTTCCAGGGCCGGGGTGACGGCGGAGCGCACCAGCCGGGCCAGCCCGGTGAGGTTCTCGGTCAGCACCGGGTTGCGCTTGTGGGGCATCGCCGAGGAGCCCTTTTGGCCGGGATGGAAGAACTCCTCGGCCTCGCGGACTTCGGTGCGCTGGAGATGGCGGATTTCGGTGGCCAGATGCTCGATCGACGAGGCGATGACGCCGAGGGTGGCGAAGAAGGCGGCGTGGCGATCGCGGGGGATGATCTGGGTCGACACCGGCTCGACCGTCAGCCCGAGCTTGGCCGCGACGTGGGCCTCGACGCTGGGATCGATGGTGGCGAAGGTGCCGACCGGGCCGGAAATCGCGCAGGTGGCCACTTCCGCCCGCGCCGCCACCAGACGCGCCCGGTTGCGCGTGAAGGCGGCGTAATGCCCGGCCAGCTTGAGCCCGAAGGTGGTCGGCTCGGCGTGGATGCCGTGGCTGCGGCCGATGGTCAGGGTGTATTTGTGCTCTTCGGCCCGGCGCTTGAGCGCGGCGAGCAGGGCGTCGAGGTCGGCCAGCAGCACATCGGCGGCCTGGGACAGTTGCACCGCGAGGCAGGTGTCGAGCACGTCGGAACTGGTCATGCCCTGATGAACGAAGCGGGCCAGCGGCCCGGCCTTCTCGCCGAGATGGGTGAGGAAGGCGATGACGTCGTGCCGGGTCACCCGCTCGATCTCGTCGATGCGCGCGATGTCGAACGCCCGGTCGCAGGCCCACACCGCTTCGGCCGCCTCTTTCGGGATCACCCCGAGCGCGGCCTGGGCGTCGCAGGCATGGGCCTCGATCTCAAACCAAATCTGAAAGCGGTTCTCCGGCTCCCAGATGCGCACCATCTCAGGACGACTATAACGCGGGATCATCGGCATTCCTAAGTCATGGTTTCCAAAGGCCCACGGCCTTTGGCGGGGTTCCAAGGGGCAGAGCCCCTTGGGTCTCCGACGGCCAGGGGCATTGCCCCTGGACCCCACTGGGGCCGCAAGGCCCCAGACCCCTTTTACAAGCAGGCCGAGGCGATGCCCCAGAAATCGGCGACCTTGAGGCTGGCGCCGCCGACCAGGGCGCCATCGACGTCGGGAACCGCCATCAGCTCGACGGCATTGTCGGGCTTGACCGAGCCGCCATAGAGGATGCGCACCGCGGCGCCGCTGTCCAGACGCTTGAGCAGATCGGCCCGGATCAGCGCGTGAATCTCGGCGACATCGGCGGGGGTGGCGGTCAGGCCGGTGCCGATCGCCCACACCGGCTCATAGGCGATGACGGTGTTGGTGGCGGTGGCGCCGGCCGGGATCGACCCGGCGAGCTGGCTCGCGACCACGGCGCCGGCCTGTCCGGCCTGACGCTGCTCCTTGGTTTCGCCGACGCAGATGATCGCGACCAGTCCGGCCGCATGGGCCGCCGCCGCCTTGGCGGCGATCAGGGCGTCGCTCTCTTTGTGATCCTGCCGGCGCTCCGAGTGGCCGACGATGACATAGGCGCAGCCGGCATCGGTGAGCATGGCCGGGCTGATGTCGCCGGTATGGGCGCCGCTGGTCTTGACGTGGCAATCCTGGCCGCCGACCGCGACGCCGCTGCCTGTCACCGCCGCCGCCACCGGCCAGATCAGGGTTGCCGGCGGGCAGACCAGCAGGTCGAAGGGCACGGTCCCGGCGCCCCGGAGCTTTTCGGCAAGGCCGGTGGCCAGGGCCACGCCGTCCTCGTGACGGCCGTTCATCTTCCAGTTGCCCGCAATCAGCTTCCGTCGCCCGCTCATTGACCGTTCCTTCACGCCGTGTCCGGAGATATTCCGCCCGTGTTCTACAAGCGGCACCCCGTGGAATCAAGACGCCGACACGATTCCACGCGCGCTCCCCCGGAGCGTGATGCGCTGGCGCGGAGCGGCACCCCGCTCTACCCTGTTGTTTCCAGAGCGGATTCTCGCTTCGGGGCGCTTCCCCGTCCTCCGCGACCGGTTCTAATGCCGGCGGTCGTGCAGGGGGTCGGACTGGGCCGGCGGGCCGTGGTGCCCGGCGTGCGGCGGGTGGCCGGCGGTGTGGCCGGCCGGGTGGTGGGGCTGAGCGTAGCGTGGCGGCTGGGGGTGGTGGCCGGCCTCGTCGAAATGCACGTAGTAGTCCTGCGACTCGGAGTGCGGACGTTTCCTCGGCTTGACCGCCCCCAACAGGTTGATGACGATGGCCAGCAGAAACAGGCCGGCGGCGAACAGGCGTTCGCTACCACCAAGAGCGCCGCGATCATACTGGAGCGGCAGTTGGGACACGCCCCACAGCAGCACCGCCAGCAGCACCAGCAGGAAAGTCAGGGCAACACGCGCTTTAGGAGCCATGGGCCGCGCCTCCGTCAACCCGGCCGGACAGAAACCTGATCAACAATACGCCTTTGCCGGCATTTCACAAGTGGCGCGGCGTTTCCGTTCCGGATCATGACGGGCGGGCCAGCGCCTCCTGGATCAGGGCGCGGGTTTCGGCGAGACCGTAGAGTTCGATGAACGAGCCCATGCGCGGCCCGGTGGTCTGGCCGAGCAGCACCTCGTAGAGCGCGCTGAACCAGGCCTTCAGCTCGGGAAAGGCGTGGCGCTTGCCGACCTCATACACCGCGGTCTGGAAAACCTCGGCCTTGCTGCCCTCGGGCAGGGCCTCGAGTGCGCCGAGCAGATCGGCGAGGGCGGCGCGTTCGATGGCGTCGGGGGCGCGGGTGCGCTTGGTCGGCAGCACGAAGTCCTTGTAATAATGGAGCGCGTGCGCGGCCAGCCGGTCGAGGAAGGGGGCGTTCTCGGGGGTGGCGCCGGGGGCGTAGCGGCTGATGAAGCCCCACATCGCCGCCTTGGTTTCGGCATGGGCGGCGCCGGCCAGATTGAGCAGCAGGCTGAACGACAGGTCGGCGCGCACGGCGGGCACGGCGCCGCGATGAATGTGCCAAACCGGATTTTCCAGCCGCTTGGCCGGGTCTTCGTCCTGGAACTTGCCGGCGAAGGTCAGGTAATCGTCGACGGCGCGCGGAATGACGTCGAAGTAGAGCCGCTTGGCCGCCTTGGGCTTCTGATGCATGAACAGAGCAAGGCTTTCGGCGGGCGCGTAGGTCAGCCACTCCTCGACGCTGAGGCCATTGCCCTTGGACTTGGAGATCTTCTGGCCCTTGTCGTCGAGAAACAGTTCATAGATGAAGGTTTCCGGGCCGGGCTTGCCCAGGATTTTGCAAATCTTGCGCGCCAGCTCGACCGAAGGGATCAAATCCTTGCCCGACATTTCATAATCGACGTCGAGCGCGAACCAGCGCATGCCCCAGTCGGGCTTCCACTGAAGCTTGACGTGGCCGCCAGTGACCGGGACCTCCTTTTTCACCCCGTCCTCATCCTCGAAGACGATGGTGCCGGCGTCGACATTGGTTTCCAGCACCGGCGCCTGCAACACCCGGCCGCTGGCCGGCGAAACCGGCAGGAACGGACTGTAGGTCGCCGCCCGCTCCTCGCGCAGGGAGGGCAGCATCACCGCCATGATCTCTTCGTAATGCCGCAGCACCGCGAGCAGCGTCGAATCGAAACGGCCGGAGCGGTACCAGTCGGTGGACGACTGAAACTCGTACTCGAAGCCGAAACTGTCGAGGAAGCCGCGCAACCGGGCGTTATTGTGGTGACCAAAGCTCTCGTGGGTGCCGAACGGGTCGGGAATCCGGGTCAGCGGCTTGCCCAGGTGGGGGCGAATCAGCTCGGCATTGGGGATGTTGTCGGGAACCTTGCGCAGCCCGTCCATATCGTCGGAAAAGGCGAACAGGCGAGTCGGGATATCGCAGAGCCGCTCGAAGGCCCGGCGCACCATGGTCGTGCGCACCACCTCGCCGAAGGTGCCGATGTGGGGCAGGCCCGAGGGGCCGTAGCCGGTCTCGAACAGCGCATAGCCCTTTTCGGGGGTCTTGCCGTTCAGTCGCGCCAGCAGCTTTTTCGCTTCTTCGAACGGCCATGCCTTGGCCGCCATCGCCAGATCGTGTTCCGAGGTCATTCCGGTGGTTCTCGTGTTGGGCCGGTCGTCATGGCGCTCATGGCGACCGGAAGCGGCATCGCCTGTCATCGCGGCGAGCGGGGGTGGGCATGTCGTGAGAAAACTAAGAAATCATTCAGGATAAATGATGTCATCAACCTTGCCGACAATCATGCAGAGATCGCCCTTCTTGCCACGCAAATTCCGCCGCTCGGCGAGTTTGTGCTGCGCCGGAAGCGGCATGTCGGTGAGTGCGATCACGCGCCGCTCGATCAAAAGATGAATGACATCCTCAATCACTCGAACAAAGTCTTTATCCAGGCGATCAAAGTATTCGCGAATATTGATAATATCACCAGCTTCGATAAAAAATTGCATTAAATCCTTGGAAGTCGTAGGGACTTCCTCAAGGTTGCCTTCGACTCTCTCAAGATGAACCGAAACGATCCGGCCGAAATCATCGCGTTTAACGAAGGGCATGAGGCGGTTCCAGTGCGTCGGCGTTGGTCGGACGAAGGCCATGCTAGCAGTTTTCCGGGGGGCAGGCCAGTGTTCGCGTGGCCGCCGGGCCGGCGGCGCGCGCGAATCGGCGCACGGTTTTGTTGTCGGCACTGAAAGTACAACGGGTGGCGTCCGGCCGCGTAAGCCGCCATCGGGCCGGGAAAGATTCGGCAAACAAGCATCGTTGCGCCAGAATTTGTTCGTGCGCCGAATGAAGGGCAATGCTATATTCACAAGGTCTATGATTGCGCACCGGACTCTCAGGGGCGGGTGCGAGTCGGCAGGAGGGGGCGGCGCCGCCGGTCGCGGCGGGCCGTCATGTGGAGAAAGTCATGGCAACGCAGCAGGCGCCCGAGTCGAACGTGGAGTCCAATGGGGCGGGGGATGCCGGCAACGGCTCCGGGCTTTCTTCGGGAGGGCCTGGGCTTTCTTCGGAAGGGCAAGGAGGCGCGCAGGCGGGCGGCGCCACGATTCTCCCTCCCGGCGCCACGATTCCGTCTCCTGCGGCCGGGCAAACGCTCTCGATGGCCGTGGCCCCGGGGGCGGCGATCACCGTCGCCTTCGATCCGAACAGCGCGAAGCCGGAAATCAGCGGCGCCGATCTGCGTCTGACCTTTCCCGATGGCGGCGTGGTGGTTCTGCAAAACTTCGTCGCTGCCGCCAGTGAGCCGAATCCGCCGCAAATCGTGCTCTCGGACGGGACGATGCTGTCCGGTGACATCGTGGTCGGCTCGCTGAACTCCGCCGCGACGGCCGAGAATTTCGCGACTGCCGCCGGACCGGGCGGCGGCGGTGGTGGTGGCGGTGGTGGCGGTGGTGGCGGCGGCGGCGGCGGTGGTGGTGGTGGCGGCGGCGGCGCCGGACCGGGTGGCGGCGGCGGACCGGGCGGCACCGGACCGGGCG
>CAIOBP010000137.1 GCA_903856295.1 uncultured Rhodospirillales bacterium
GCCAGGGGCGCTGCCCCTGGACCCCGCCAAAGGCCGGCGGCCTTTGGAAACCGGGACGTCAGGCTTTGACGATCTTCTCGCGGCCGACGGTGCAGTCGCGGGTGGCGTTGCGGGTGTCGATCACCAGTTTCGAGGCGGTGACCAAGCCGGCGTAGTCGACGCCGTCGTGATCGGTGCAGATCAGCGCGGCGTCGTAGCTCGTGAAGGCCTCGAGGTCCCAGGCCACACCCTTGCGTCCGGCCAGGGCGGCATGCTCGCGCGAGGGCGGAATGGCGGGCACGTGCGGATCGTAGAACTCGACCGTGGCGCCGCGCGCCTCCAGCAGCTCGATCAGCTCGAAGGCCGGGCTTTCGCGGATGTCGTCGACATTTTTCTTGTAGGCCATGCCGAGCAGCAGAATCCGCGCACCGTTGAGGCTCTTGGCGAGTCGCATGTTGAGGGCGTCGGCGGTGGCCTGAACCACCACCAGCGGCATCGAAGTGTTGATCTCGCCGGCCAGCTCGATGAAGCGGGTCGAGAGCCCGTATTCCCGCGCCTTCCAGGTCAGATAGAACGGATCGATCGGGATGCAGTGACCGCCCAGGCCAGGGCCGGGGTAGAAGGGCATGAAGCCGAAGGGCTTGGTCTTGGCGGCGTCGATCACCTCCCAGACGTCGATGCCCATGCGGCCGTAAACCAGCTTCAGCTCGTTGACCAGGGCGATGTTGACCGAGCGGAAGATGTTTTCGGTCAGCTTGACCGCCTCGGCGGCAGCCAGCGACGACACCGCCACGGTTTTCGGCACCACGGCGCCATAAAGCCGGCAGCCGATTTCCAGCGCTTCGGCGCCATCGCCGCCCACCACCTTGGGAATGCTGGCGGTGTTGAAGACCGGGTTGCCCGGGTCCTCGCGTTCGGGCGAGAACACCAGGAAGAAGTCGCGCCCCGAGGCCAACCCGCCGCGCTCCAGAATCGGGCGCATGAACTCGGCGCTGGTGCCGGGATAGGTGGTGGATTCCAGCGACACGATGTGACCCCGGCGCAGGCGCGGCTGAATCGCCTCGCTGGTCACCTGGATGTAGCTCATGTCGGGTTCGCGGTAGGCGTTGAGCGGCGTCGGCACGCAGATGATGATGGCGTCGACCGCGCGCAGCTCATCGTAATCGGCGGTGGCGCGGAAGCGGCCGGAGGCGCAGAGGCTCGCGACGCTGGCGGCGGGGATGTGCTTGATGTAGGAGCGGCCGGCGTTGAGCGCCTCGATCTTGGCCGGGTCGATGTCGAAGCCAACCACCGAGAAGCCCTGCTCGGCGAAGGTCTTGGCCAGCGGCAGGCCGACATAGCCCATGCCGACCACGCCGACGATCAGGCTGCGACCGTCGATCCGCGCCAGCAGATCGGCGGCCAGTTCGGGGGAGGTGTGCGGCGTGGTGGCGCCGGCTGAGGCAGTCTTATGCACGTCCGGATTCCTGATCGGCGACGCACCCGGAATTGGGCGCTGGGAAGGGTGATGTGCTTTAAAAGTCGAGGTCTTGGTAGTGGGGCGGCGGCGGTATTCCCGGAATGAAGTCGAGCAGCAGCGGCCGGAAGCTCGGCCGCGACTTGATGCGGGCGTACCAGTCCTTGGCTTCGGGGTAGTCGTCCCACGGGACCAGATCACAGTAATCCACCGCCGAGATTTGCGCCCCGGCGGCGATGTCGGCGTGGGAGTAGCTGTCTCCGGCCAGCCAGGTCCGGCGCTCGGCGAGATAGGTGATGTAGTCGAGGTGCAGGTGAATGTTGGCGAGTCCGGCCCGGATGGCCAGCCCCGAAGGCTGGCCGAGGGCGCTCACCCGTTTGATCACCTTCTCACCGACCAGATTCTCGGTCACCTCGCGGTCGAACTTGCTCTCGAACCACTGGACCAACCGGCGGGCCTCGGCCCGGGCCTTGATGTCGGCGGGCCAGAGCGCCGGCTTGGGGTGGGCTTCCTCGAGATACTCGGCGATGGCCCCCCCGACCACCACGGCGCCGTCATCCTCCACCAGCACCGGCACCTCGCCGGCGGGGTTGAGGGCCAGGAATTCCGGCCGGCGGCGCCACGGCTGCTCGACGACGGCCTCATACTCGAGGCCCTTCTCGGCGAGGGCGACTCGCACGCGGCGGGACGATGGCGACAGCGGATAATGATACAATGTTCGCATGGCGGCGGACTGTAACCGAAACGACTCGCCGATGACAGACCCTTGTGATTGCTGATGCAACAATGAGCGACGGCTCTCGGAGCGCGGGCGAGGGGTTGCCGGGGCCGGGGCGGACGCGTATAAGGGGGGCGTGTCTTGTCCGCGTAGCTCAGCAGGATAGAGCACAGGATTCCTTGTTGGTGAAACTGGGCGCCGCCTTTGGAAACGGGGCGGCGGATCTGCTCAAAGTCGGGGAACGCTCGGGCGCGTCTGGCGCCGGTGCCAATCCCGAGCCAAGCCCCGCTCGCGCGTGAGCGGGGAAGGTGTAGAGACTGGATGGGCAGCGCCTAAAGGCCGGTTTCCGGCCCATGGCGAAGGGACAGTCCAGACCACGAACGCTCCCGGCGCCACCGGGCGCGGCGGCGCAAGCCGAAGTGGTATGAATCCTGGGGCCGTGGGTTCGAATCCCGCCGCGGACACCACCGCCTTGCCGCCGCGAACGGCGCGTCAAGGCTAACGGCATGGCGTAGTATCTGCCATTTGGCTGTGGCGCGGACGACTCGGCGGCTGTTGGCCGCAGGGTGCGACCGGTGGACGGCCAGGGTCAGCACCTGCCCCGACAGCGTGAGAGGGCCGCTTTCAGCATTGGCAGCAGGATGGCAAAGTGGCCTTCGTTGGCTTTTTGGAAGGCAAGCAGCGCTCGCACCGAGCCCATAAGCTCATCGGCAATCGTGGCTCTGCCCTGATAGAAGACGTATTCATCGAGCAGGACTTTGCCGCCTGATGCGCTCACGATGTAATGAACGCCCAGGTCGCTTTTCATAATAAAGCCAAAGAGTGGAAACGTCGCCTGGTATATCTCGGCATCTATCTTTATGGCTTTTGTCCGATCATCGCCAAAATAGTTTGTTCGTTTTAAAATTTCCACGAGGGCTACCTTGAAGGTGTCCGCGCTTATATGCTTTTCAACGCCGCTGGATTTGGTGGTTACGGTTACCGCCCCGAGGGCGGCGTCGGTTATGGGGATTGAAGAGGATTCAACGGTACTGGGAAGGAACAGGATGGGAGGCAGGTTGCGGGCGCACCCGGCCAGCGACAAAATCGAAAGAAGAATGATTGACAGTCTTCTCATGGTTATTGCTCCTGCATCTTGATCAGGAAATATGTGTTGGGCTCATACCCGTGATCGTATGTTGTTTGGATGCGGAGCAATCCCTGACCAACTATTGTTGCTGTAGATGTTCCTGACTTTTTTGCGTTGAATATTCTTGAGGGGGAGCCTTTGAACTCAGTCTTGTCAGCTGATCTCTTTTCGTATGGAAAGGACCAGAGCGTAGCCCCTTGCATATTGATGGAAAACCCTCTGCCTTGATCAAGCCAGCCGCCAAGACTTCTGTAGCCGGATAGGGAAACAAAATCGATGTCTCCGCCCCTCTTTACGGCGGCGATTCTCAGATCGCCGTTGACGGTGTTTGCGTCTTCGCGGCGCTTGACAAGCGACTGAGCAAAATAAGTCGCTCTGTACATTCCGATTAAAGGGTGGTGATCCGACTTGTGCTGTTCATCAACCTGAGAATTGTAGAAAATGAGTGTTTGTATGTCGACACTTGCCGGCATTTGAGAGCACGCCGCCACTGAGAGACAAAGAATAGCCAGGACAATCGCTGCGCGTGCCGCCCGTCCGGACCGAACGGGCTTCCTGACCACTTGTTTCATCCGGTTCTCCAGATACTCGGCGCTCCAGATACACAATCCGCACGGCCGTGTCGCCATCATGAAAGCGCTCCCGTGTCCGAGCCTGCCCGAGCAACAAAGCCCCGGGAGGAGCGGCCTTGCGCGCCTGTCCCGGGGCTCTGCGGCGGTCAAATCAGGCGATGGTCGACAGCAGCGACGGTACGCCGGAGTAGGCGTAGGTTTGGGACGCCTGTCCACCGCCGCTGTAGCTGCCCATGCCGGCCTGGGGATTGTTGAACCTGATGATGCTGTCGCCGGTCAACGGCTTTGCGACCAGACCTCCCTGCTGATTGAAATCGAGCATGAAGGGGGTCCCGGCCTTCATGAAGTTCATGGCGTCTTTCTGCCATTGCTCCATGGTGTTGGTGTTGAAGGTGTGCGGCTCGGTGCTGGAGGCCAGGGTGGTCGGCATCGGCAGATCGGTCACCGCCGTCACCGTGATCTTCGGCGAGACGACGTAGTTCAGCTTGAGGTCCGGCAGCGCGCTCTGCATCAGCGTCGGGTTGAGGACGTTGTTGCTGGTGTAGGAGAAGGTCGTGCTCGAGGTGTAGGCGGCGGCGGTGTTGACATGGGCGCTGGGGTTCGTGATGTCGAACGTGCTGGTGTCGTAACTGGTGTTGTAGCTGCTGTCCGAGGTCAGCGTCGTGTTGTTGGTGGTCTTGTTGAAGACATCCCAGGTCGCCGCGCCGGCGGTCGGGGAGGTCCAGGGGTGGCTGAGACCATTGACGCCGGTAAAGCTCTGGCTTCCGAGGGTGTTGTCGAGACTGTCCTTGCTGGTGATGGTCAGGTTCTGGCCGGCGCTGTCATAGGCGTAGTAATCGACATTGCCGGTGGTGGTGTCGGTGATCGAGAACTTGCCGCTGCCGGAATCCCGGATCGATACTGGGTTGGCATAGGTCGGCGCCGCCGCCCCCAGGGTGTCGGTCAGGGCCGCGCCCAGGGAATCGGTGACGCTGACCGGCGGCGTCAGCGCCATCGACCACGAGGTCGGGCTGGCCGCCTGCTGGGACGCCCAGGGAACGGTCAGGCCGGTGACGCCGGTGAAGCTCTGGGTCGACAGCGTATTGCTGGCGTTGTCGTTGCGGGTGATGCTCAGGGTCTGGGCGGCGCTGTCGTAGGCGTAAAGATCGACATAGCCGTTGCTGGAATCGGTGACCGAGAACGTGCCGGCGCCGGCATCCGAGACCGAGATCGGCGAGGTGTAGGTGGGAGCCGCCGCGCCGAGGGTGTCGGTCAAGGCGCCGCCGGAGGCGTCGGTGACGCCGATCGCGGTCGGCGCCACGGTCCACGAGGTCGGGCTGGCCGCCTGCTGGGACGCCCAGGGCACGCCGATGCCGGTGACGCCGGTGAAGCTCTGGGTCGACAGGGTGGTGCCGGCGCCGTCGGTGAGCGTGATGCCCATGGTCTGGTTGGCGCTGTCGTAGACGTAATTGTCGACATAGCCGGTGACGGTGTCGGTGATCGAGAAATTGCCGGCGCCGGAGTCCGAGACCGTGATCGGGTTGGAATAGGTGGGGGCGTCCGTTCCGAGGGTATCGGTCAGGGTGCCGCCGGAGGCGTCGGTGACGCTCGACGGCGTGCTCGCGACGCTCCAACTGGTCGGGCTGGCGGTTTGCTGCGAGGCCCAGGGCGCGGTGAGGCCGGTGACGCCGGTAAAGCTCTGGGTCGACAGCGTGTTGCTGGCATTGTCGTTGCGGGTGATGCTCAGGGTCTGGCTGGTGCTGTCGTAGGCATACAGATCGACGTAGCCGGTGTTGTTGTCGGTGACCGTGAAATTGCCGGCTCCGGCATCGGCGACCGTCACCGGATTGGTATAGGTCGGCGCCGCCGCCCCGAGCGTATCGGTCAGGGTGCCGCCGGTGGAATCCGTGACGCCGAACGAGGTCGGCGCCACGGCCCAGGCGGTCGGGCTGGCCGCCTGCTGGGCCGCCCAGGGCTGGGCGATGCCGGTGACGCCGGTAAAGTCCTGGGTCGACAGCGTGGTGTTGGTGTTGTCCTTGTGGGTGATGCTCAGGGTCTGGGCGGTGCTGTCGTAGGCGTATTGATCGACGTAGCCGGTGGCGTTGTCGGTGATCGAGAAGCTGCCGCCGCCGGCATCGGAGATCGTCACCGGATTGACGTAGGTGGGCGCCGCGACGCCGAGGGTGTCGGTCAAGGCCCCGCCCGAGGCGTCGGTGACCGCGGCGGTCTGCGGCGTGATGCTCACGGTGGTCGGGGTGGTCGCCTGCTGGGAGGCCCAGGGCTGGGTGATGCCGGTGACGCCGGTGAAGCTCTGGGTCGACAGGGTGTTGTTGGCGTTATCGCTGTGGGTGATCGTCAGAGTCTGGCCGACGCTGTCATACGCGTAGTGATCGACATAGTTGGTCAGGGAGTCGGTGATCGAGAAATTGCCGCCGCCGGCATCCTTGATCGACACCGGAGTGGTGTAGGTCGGCGCGTTGCTGCCCAGGGTGTCGGTCAGGGTGCCGCCGGAGCCATCGGTGATCGAGACCGGCGAACTGGCCGGAACGAGGTCGCTGACCCCGGTGGCGGTCTGGGTGTAGAGCAGGTTGCCCTGGTTGTCGTTGTGGCGGACGGTCAGGGTGGACGAGGCGCTGTCGAAGTTGAACTGGTCGTAATTGCCGGTCACGTTGTCGGTGACGGTGTAGCCCTTGTCGGGCGAGGTGGCGCCATTGTTGGTGAAGGTCACCGGGTTGGTGTAGGTCGGGATGGCGTTGCCGCTGGAATCGAGGATGGCGCTGCCGCTGCCATCGGTGAAACTGATGGTCGGGGTCTGGGCGACGATGGCGTTCAGCCCGACGCCGGTCATCGTCGAGCCGGCGCTGAGGGTGTCGCCAGCCGAGTCGAGATGGGACAGCGAGATCGTGTTGTCGCCATTGTCGACGAACTTATCCACGGTCTTGGACTGCTGATGGGTCACCGTGATGGTGCCGGCGCCGTCGTTGGCGATCGACACCGGATCGGTGTAGGTGGCCAGGGCGTTGCCGCTGCCGTCGGTGACGATGCTGGCCAGCTTGTTGCCGTTGCTGCCGGCCGCCGAGGTGAACTTGTCGACCGGCAGGATGGTCTGGTTCGAAATCGGGGTCCAGAACTTGCCGATGCCGGAAACCGAGGTGAAGGACTGGGTCGCCGCGACGGTGTTGTTGGCGCTGTCCTTGTGGGTAATGGTCAGGGCTTGGTTCTTGAGGTCGTAGGCGTATTGGTCGACATTGCCGGTGGTGGTGTCGGTGATCGAGAAGTTGCCGTAACCGCCGTCCTTGATCGAGATCGACGTGCCGTAGGTCGGGGCGGCATTGCCCAGGGTGTCGGTCAGGGTGCCGCCGGAGCCGTCGGTGATTTGCGCGGTGGCGTTGGCGCCGTCGGCCAGGATGGTCTTCGAATTCGGCGTCGTCGCGACGTCGTTCAGGGTCCCCGTGCTCGCCCCCAGGGTCTGGGCCGCCGCGATGGTGCGCCCCAGGCTGTCGGTGTGGGTGGCGGTGATCAGATAATTGCCGTTGGTGTCGGTGATCGGATTGCTGGAGGCGTCGAGCTGGAAGGCATAGGAGTCGACATTGCCGTTGGCGGTGTTGGTCACGGTCATCGACAGGCCATCCGAGGCCCGGTTGACCGTGGCCGGGAAGTTGTAGGTGATCGGCAGGCCCGAGCCGGGGGCGAGGATGGACTTGCCCGCGCCATCGACCAAACGGTGGGTCGCAGGCTCGGTGGCCACCGCGCTGAGGCCGGTGGTGTTGCCGTAGGAGTTGGTGGCGGTCTGGACGCCCAGCTTGTTGGTGGTGGTGACGGTGGTGGTGCCAGCGCCGTCATAGCTGAAGGTGTCGGTGTTGCCGGTCACGGTGTCGGTGACCGCGAGGGTGTTGTTGGCGGTGGAGGAGATGTTGACCGGGTTGGTGTATTGGTACGGCGTGATCGCATTGCCGGCGCCATCGGTGAAGCCGGCGATGGTGGTGGTGATGGCGCTGTTGGCCGCGTAGGGCCGCGGGCTGCTGGCGTCGGTGGTGGTGTCCGGATAGCCGAAATTGTCCATCCCGTTGTTTTGCACGGTGTAGGAGTTGACCGAGGGCGTCGGGCTGTTGCTGAAGACGGTCTTCTCGGTCTTGCTGACATAGTTGACCGAGGTGTCGATCTGGGATTGATCGACGCCGAGGGTGTAGGGAACGCCCATCGCCGCGTAGGATGAGGCTTCGCTGACCCAGCTGTACTGAGAGTACAGGGCTTCCTTGTCCTGGACCGCCTGGGGCACGCTCTGACCTTGTGCCGTATAGGCGTTGTAGGCCATGTCGGTCGACACGGCGTCGGCGGCGATCCGCGAGGCCTTGATCAGGGTGCTGCGCACCGACGGGTCCTGGTCCTGGAACATGCTGGTCGTTTGATCCTCGACCGACACGTTGCCCTTGGCGTCGAGCGAGAAGGAAATCGGGTGGTTCAGCGCCAGGATCGGCACCGCCTGCTGCTGCCAGTCGTTGGTCGGGACCATCCGGTTGTTCTTGATGTCGACCAGATTGACCGAGATGCTATCCCACTGGTTCTTCAACTTGTCGTGATCGACATTGTCTTGAATCTGCGGCGCCAGTTTCAGCAGCGAGGTCACCGCGTTCGCCAGCTTGCCACGCTGCGCCGTGGAGTAGCGCGAGGCATCCATCTGGTCTTGGGAGGTGATGACCGGCTGGCCTTTGTTGTCCAGCGAAACGACGAACGGCTTGCCGATGCCCGAGTAGTAGCCCGCCAGTTTCTCCCAGTCGGCGCTCGGCGTGAGCTGGCCCTTCGAGATGGCGGTGATCCGATCGGAGATGGCCTTATATATGTTGTTCTTCTGAGTCTGAATGGTCTGGTTGCGCGCCAATTGCTGAATCGTCGCTGCCGCGCTGCCTGCGCCGAGGCTGACGCCGAGGGCGGAAATGGTTGCCGAGGGAAGGGCCGACGATAACGGCTGGCCGGTCAGGGAGTTGATGCCGGTCCCGGACACGTTCGCCGCGTTGAGCTGGGAGAGCGCCCCCAAGCCACCGTATTTGTCGAACCCACCGATGGAAGTCATGGCAGACTCCTGATTTCTTGCTCTACCGGTTCACCCTGCCCATTCTGGGAGAGCGCTTCGTTTCGGCCGGGCCAAGCCCGCACTCCCGTCCCGGCGGCCACGAAGCATGGGCCGGGCTTTAGAGTCAATGCACACACTGTACCAGAACGGGCAGGAAAAAGTCCAGGAAAGCCAGCACGACGCGTTTCGCGCCCCTCTCCGGCCAAGACCTTGATGTCTCAGCCCTTTGGGGCCATCGCCGCCAGGGTGCGCCTGGGGGCGGGGCAGTGTGCGCGCGGCGAGGGGGTGGTGCGTGCCGTGCAGAAACTGCCCAGCTCCCGGCAGTTTTTTCCCGCCGGGCGCTATCCGAACTGGCCCTTATCCGAACTGGCCCTTATCCGAACTGAATGAACAGTGACATCGCGAGTGTGCCGGCCGCCGCCAAAGCCAGGTAGAAGCGCGTCTTGTCATCCATCTTCGACTCCCGTCCGCAACTTCCGCTCCGCCAAGGCCGGCGCACCGTCCCGCACCCTGCCACAGCGCGCCCGGACGCCGCAAGGGGACGGCGGGGCCGGAGCGGGGGCAATCGGGGCGGAGGAAGGGGGCGTCGAGGCTGTGACACCCTGTCGCATGTAACAGGAGAGCCCCTGTCGCGGCGGCGGCCGACATTTTTGCTGCAACGCGAGCGGGCTCGGGGTATGTCTGGAAGCGTGGCGCCCTGACTAGCGACGCCTCGCTGTCCTGTGACCGGTGAACGGAGGCCGCGTTGAGCAACCCTTGGGTATTCGGTGAAGATGGTCGCTGGAGAACCAACGCCCGTGGCGCGGTCCTGATCATTGAGCAAAGAGACTGGGGCCATTGGCACTGGTTCGTGGCCGTCGATGGCCATGCCGTGCGGGAGGGCGCCTCCTCGACCCTGAATGAAGCCCGGGCCGACGTCGCCGCCGCTGCCGCCGGGGCCGCCGAACATGGCCGGGAGGCCTGAGCGGCGGCGGTTATTGCTGCGCGGCCGGGCTGGCCGCCGCCACCCGCTTGCGCCGGTCGGGCGGGTTGACGATGCCGCCCGACATCACGACCCTCAAGCCTTCGTCGACGGTCATGTCCAGGATCAGCAAATCCTTGCGCGGCACGAACAGTAAATAGCCGGCGGTGGGAATCGGGCTGGTCGGCACCACCACCGTGGTCAGTTCGTCGTCTGAGATTTCCTGGATTTCCGCGTGCGGCGGCCCGGTGATGAAGCCCATCGACCACACGCCGAGACGGGGATATTCCAGCAGCACCACCTCCCGGAACGCCGTCGAGCGCTGGGCCAGCACGGTCTCGAAAATCTGCTTGATCGTGCCGTAGATGCCGCGCACCACCGGCATCCGCTCGACCACGCCCTCGCCCAGTCCGACCACCAGCCGGCCGACATAGCCGGCGGCGAAGGCGCCGACCAGGATCAGCACGATCACCACCGTCAGCAAGCCGAGCCCGGGAATGGTGAAGGGCATGAACTGCTCGGGGTTGTAGCGCCCGGGGAGCAGCGTGCCAAACGTTCCGTCGATGAAATTGATAAACAGCCAAGCGAGGTAGATGGTAATCGCGGCCGGCGCGGTTACCAGCACGCCGGCCAGGAAATAAGCGCGTAGCTTGCCGATCAGCCCGAGCTTGTGCGTGTGAGAAGACGCGGATGCCTTTTCCGCACCGTTCGGCGGGGAAACGGGCGGTTCTTTCTGCATGGCAGGGAAACTCGCGGGTTGGTGCTCGATGTCGGCCGGCTAGCCGGCTGTATAGCACCCTTTGCGGCGGCCCGCCAATGGGAACCGCGCTGGACCGGCGGCGGTATCATTGAGTATGATCAAGGGCAGGCCGATGAGCCTCAGGAGTCTCGATGTGACGGAAACACGCCCCGCCTCTCTCGATAATGTCGCGCTGTTGTCACCGCTGGCGCCGGCCGACCGGGCGGCGCTCGCCCGCCAGTGCAAATGGCGCCGCTTCGAGGAGGGCGAGCAGATCGTCGACCGCCTTGGCGACACGCATGATTTGTGTTTCGTCATCGAGGGCCGCGCGCGGGTGGTCAATCACTCGATGAGCGGCCGGGAAATCAGCTTCGACGATGTGGAAACCGGCGGCTTTTTCGGTGAAATGTCGGCGATCGACGGTCAGCCGCGCTCGGCGACCGTGATCGCCCTGTCCCCGACGGTGGTCGCTTTTCTCTCGCCCAAACGCTTCGAAGACCTGGTGCTGAGCACGCCCCGAGTCGGGCTGGCGGTGATGCGGCGGCTGACCGGGATGGTCCGGCGTTCGACCGAGCGGATCATGGACCTCAGCACGCTCGGCGCCAACAACCGCATTCACGCCGAGTTGCTGCGCTTGGCCAAGTCCGAGGCCAAGGGCGCGAACACCGCGGTCATCGCGCCGATTCCGGTTCATTCCGACATCGCGAGCCGGGTGAGCACGACCCGCGAAACCGTGGCCCGGGTGCTCAACGATCTCGCCCGCGACGGCGTGGTCGAGCGCCTCGACTCCGCCCTGCAAATTCGCGATTTGCGGGCGCTGCGGCGCATGGTCGAGGATGTTCGGGGGTAGGGTCCCGTCCCGCCGCGGTCCGGATCAGTCCTCGCCGCCGAACCGGGTCAGGCAGCTTTCCAGCAGCTTGCGCTCGGTGATGTCGGTGTTGGCGCCGAGCAGACGCACCGGCCGTCCGGCGGCGTCCCGGATCAGCCGGCCGCGCGAGGCCATCCAGCGGGTGTCGCCGTCCAGGCAGCGCCAGCGAATCTCGATGCTGAACGGCGCGCCGCCATCGATGTGGCGGCGGATCGCCGCGAGGTAGCGGTCGCGATCCTCGGGCAGGATCATCCCCATCACGTCGTCGAAATGCAGCACCCCGCCCGCCGCTGGCATGCCCATCTGCGCGCAGCAGCGTTCCGACCAGTCGACCATGCCGGTCTCGATGTGCCATTCCCAAAAACCGTCGCTGGTGATCTCGATCACCGACGCCAGCCGCTCCTGCTCCTGGCACAGGGAGGCGTCGGTCTTTTGCAGGGCCGCCTCGCCGGTACGCAGCAACCGCCGCTGGCGCAGCATCGCGGTGACCAGCAGCGCCAGCCCGAGCGCCACCGCCAGCACCGCCGAGCCGATCCCGATGGACAGCTGACGCCAGGGCGTCAGGAGCGTGTTTTCGGGCACGGCGACGGTGACCGCGAACGGATACCGGCTGAGCCGCCGCGACGCCACCACCCGGTCGCGGCCATCCAGCGAGCTGACGTAGCGGCCCGACCCGGCCTTGCGGCCGTCGCCGAAGATGCCGGCATAGGTCGGGGTATCGGCCATCGACTGCCCGAGCACGCCGGGAAGGTAAGGGTGCCGGAGCAGCAGCTTCAAGTCGTCACGCAGCAAATGCACCCGCGCGTCGGCCTCGGGGGCGGCGGCGGCGAACAGCCGGTCGAGATATCCGAGATCGATCGCCGCCCAGACCGCGCCGAGAAAGCCGCCGTCCGGGCCTTCGATCCGCCGGCTGACGAGAAAGGTCCACTGGCCGTCGGCCCGGCTCTGGAGGGGTTCGCTGACCACCATCCCCGAGCCCGGATGATCCTTGAGGGCGACGAAATAGGTCCGGTCGGCGATCGAGGTCGCGGTCATCACCCGGTCCTGGGAGGTGGCGATCACCCGGCCCGTCGCGTCGGAGAAGGAGAGGCGCTGCACCGGCGGCAGATCCGCGATCCGCGCGGCCAGCCAATCGTGCCCGGCTTGGCCGGACAGCCTGTCGCCGACGCCGTGGAGGGCGATGGCGTGCGCGGCATCGGCCAGCACCAGGTCGACGGTCTGAAAGGTGCGGTCGAGATTTTCCGCGAGGACGAAATCGACGCGGGCTATGTTGGTCTCAGCCGCGTCCAGCGCCTCCTCGCGCAGGGAGTGGATTTGCGCCGCCGTGATCCCCAGCAGGGCGGCGATGACCAAGCCCGCGACCCAGGCCAGCATCCGGCCATGGCGATCTTCGGTGGCTGGGCCGAGACCCGAGCCGCCCCGCCTTCCGGTCAAGGCTATCGTCGCCTCGCCGCCGGCCGGCATGCTCTTCATGTCCGCCCCCTTGCTGTTATGGCCGCCTTGCTCAGGGTTATGTCCGCTGTGCTCACGCGCCCCTGCCGTTTTCGCCGCCATCCGCTTCTGTGCACATAGAGCGATATGCGAGGCTGCCATCGAATTTCCATGACTATATCGGATTAATCACATGGGGTAGCCTCCCGCCGGGCTCGTCGCGACGGCCGTTCCCCACCCCCACCCGCAAGGAAAACCGGGCATGACACCAAGTCCCTCGCTTGCCCCGGAGCTGCTGCCCGCGCTGCTTCGAATCGCCGAAGCCTTGGAAAGACTGGCGCCGCCGCCGATTGCGGCGCCCGAACTGGGGGACGCCGCCGCCTTCGTCTGGCACGCCGACACCGGCCGGCTGGAGGCGGTCGACGCCGTCAACCGTGTCAATTTGTCGCTCTTGCATGGTGTTGCGCAACAGCGGGAGATTCTTCTAGCTAACACCCGCCGTTTTGCCGCTGGACTGCCGGCCAACAATGCTTTGCTGTGGGGCGCCCGGGGTATGGGTAAAAGCTCGCTGGTCAAGGCGGTTCACGCCACCATATGCAGTGAACAGGCATGGGAATCCCGCAAGGGCAGCCTGACCCTTGTCGAAATCCACCGTGAGGAGATACCCTCTCTGCCCCGGTTGCTGGCGCAGGTGCGGGGACTGGCGCGGCGGTTCATCCTGTTTTGCGATGATTTGTCGTTCGACGGCCAGGACAGCCACTACAAGTCGCTGAAGGCGGTGCTGGAGGGCGGCCTCGAGGGCCGGCCCGAGAACGTGCTGTTTTACGCCACCTCCAACCGCCGCCACCTGATGCCCCGGGACATGATCGAGAACGAGAGTTCGACGGCGATCTATCCGGCCGAGTCCGTCGAGGAGAAGGTGTCGCTCTCGGATCGTTTCGGGCTGTGGCTGGGCTTCCACAACTGCGATCAGGAGACCTTTTTTGCCATGATCGAGGGCTATGCCGCCCATTTCGGCCTTGATCTGCCATCCGCGCACCTGCGGGCCCGCGCCGTCGAATGGTCGGTCACCCGGGGCGGGCGCTCCGGCCGGGTGGCTTGGCAGTTCATCCAGGATCTGGCCGGCGAACTCGGCGAGGCCAAGGGCTGAGCGGCGCCGAATTTTTTCACCGGCCGGCGGTCGCCCCCGTCGTTCTGGCGGGAGGGAGCCACCACATTACCATGGGGATCCAGGGTAATAAGTTGAACCGCCTCGAAACCGGGCGATTTCCCGCAATCACGGGGGATGACGAGATGCCGAAGACGAAAAAGGAACTGGTCGAGCTGATTGATGATCCTGTGTGCCGTCAGGTCATGAGCAAGGATGGGGTTCAGCCCACCGAACTCTTCAACATGATGCGGACTGTCCACCCTGTCATCGCGGGCGACGGGCCGTCCGATTCGCCTCCGGAGGACGCGGAGCCCTGGATCGAAGGATGCGAACGCCGCAAGTTGTGCCGGAGTCCGGACTAGCGCGTGATCACATTGACTGCGAACAGTCAATGTGATCACGCGCTAACATCAAATAGCTAGAGCAAGATCGGAGGGCATCACGCCGCTTCGATGCCGGTGAGGAACTCCTCGACGGAACGGCGCAGGCGGGTCGATTGTTCGGTCAGCGCGGCGACCACGGCCAGGCCACGGGTCGCCGCGGTCCCGGTGTCGCTGGCGGCCTGCTCGACACCGGCAATGTTGTGGGTGACCTCGTCGGTGCCGCTGGCGGCGTGCTGGATGTTGCGGGCGATTTCGCTCGTCGCGGCTCCCTGCTCCTCGACGGCGGCGGCGATCGCCGCGGCGATGCCGTCGAGCTGGGCGATGGTTTTGACGATGGTTTCGATCTCGGTCACCGCTTCCCGTGTCGCCTCTTGCACCGCCGTGACCTGTGCGGTGATTTCGTCGGTGGCCTTGCTGGTCTGGGTCGAGAGCGCCTTGACCTCGTTGGCCACCACGGCGAAGCCCTTGCCGGCGTCCCCGGCGCGGGCGGCCTCGATGGTGGCGTTGAGCGCCAGCAGATTGGTCTGACTGGCGATCGCGTTGATCAGGTCGACGACTTCGCCGATCCGCGAGGCGGCGCTGGCCAGCCCCTGAACCTTATGGTTGGCCCGGTTGGCCTCGGCCACCGCGGCCCGCGCGGCCTGACCGGATTGCGACACCTGCTGACTGATTTCGCTGATCGAGGCCGACAGCTCCTCGGCGGCGGCGGCGACGGTCTGAACATTGGCGGACGCCTTCAGCGCCGCGGCGGCCACCGCCGCCGCCTTGTGACTGGCCTCCTCGGCGGTGACGGCGAGGGCCTGGGCGTTGCCGGCCATGTCGGAGCCCGCCGTGGCCACCCCGGCCAGCACGGCGCGCACGCCGTGGTCGAAGGTCGAGGTCAACCGTTCCAGCGCCAGCCGCCGGCGCTCTTTGGCCAGCTGTTCGCGATGCTCCGCCTCGGCCAGCCGATCGGCGGTAATCTTGTTTTCCCTGAAAATTTCGACCGCGCGCGACATGGCGCCGATTTCATCGCCGAATTCGACGCCGGACACCACCACCGAGGTGTCGCCCTCGGCCAGCCGTTTCATCACCCGGGTCAGATCGGCCAGCGGGCGGGAAATCCCGAGCACGATGATCGCGACCACCAGCCCGGTCAGCAGCAGCAGCACCGACACCAGGGCAGCGGTGGTCACCAGGGCCCTGAAGGCCTCATCGTGGATCTTCGCTGCCAGCGCCGCCAGCACCTGCGCCGTCCGGTCTTCGACGGCCTTGAAGCGGTCGATGCGGGCGGTGGTGGTTTGGAACCATTGGGGCGGCGTGAACGCCGTGACCTTGCCGCTGACCAGTTCGCGCTCGACCGCGAGGCGCATGCCATCGACGTCTTTGTTGCTTTCCAGGGCGCTCTTGAGCATCGCCACCAGTTCGGGCGGGGCGAAGCGCTCGAAGACCCGGAAGTTGGTGTCCTGGGCCGCCGCCAGCTCGATCAGGCGCCGGAATTGCTCGGGCGTGATCGCTCCGGAGGAAAAGATGCCGTTGCCGATGGCGCGCTCCTGGCCGGCGCGCTCCTTGCCCTGCATCAGGTGCAGATAGGCCGCGGTGACGTTGCTGATCCGGGTGTCGGTGCTCAAAAGGGCCAGTTGCGTGACGCCCCCGAGCAACGCCCCGATCGTCTCGGAATAGAAGGCGAAAGACTCCGGTCCGGTCATTTCCAGGCGGGTGATGCGGCCGCGCCGGTTCTCGAGGTCGCCGAGCAGAGCCTGCGCGTGGACGATCGGCGCGGAGAGGGTGGCGTCGGTGGGCATGGTCGCGAGGACGGTGGTCAGGCGGCGGCTGGCCCGGTCGGCCTCCTGACGCTGCGCGGTCAGCTGGTCGCGATAAACAGCGCCGCGGGAGGCGATGAACCCCGCGGACAGCCCGCGCTCCTTTTGCAACTCATGAATGAGGGCGCTGATATCCGAGGTCAAACCGGTCAGCCGGCCCAGCTGTTCGGTGGCCGTGACGGTCTGGTATTTCTGCACCAGCGCCGTACCCGCCAGCCACAGCAGCCCGGAGATCGGCAGCACGATCGCGAGTAAGATCCGGGTGCGGATCCACATATTATTCAAGGCCGTGATCATTGCGTTCCCTCATGTGCCGGCCAATGGTCCTGGGCGGGTCCGTCAAGGGACAGCCCAAAGGTGTTGGCCAATTCTTGTGTTCCGACCGGGGTGAGGCGCAACGCCCGCCCCGGCGCCGGCCGTTCCAGCCAGCCGAGCGCCATCATTCGCTCCAGCAGGGAAACCCCCAGGGGGCCGCCCAGATGATGGCGGCGTTCGCTGCCGTCGAGGCATCGCCGGGCCAGTCCCGCTTTTGATGGCGTCAGCTGGTGCGGATCGAGTCCGAAGCCGTCGAGCCAGTCGTGGCCGGCGCGGGTGAGGTCGTAGGCCGTTGCCGACGCGATCCGCAGCATCCCCCGCGCGACCATGGCCTCGGTCACGGCCACCCCAAGCGCCCCGGCAAGATGGCCGTAACACCTGCGGGCAAACCGTAACTCCCTGGCGAGGGGCATCGCTTTCTCCACACCGCGACTGCCGCTTCGTACCCGGATTTCTCACGGAAGTATAGACGGGAAAAAGTGTAGCGGAGCGCGTGCGTCGCACCGCCCTCCGCCCTGACCCAGCCAGCGATGGACGATGGCCCGGTCCGGCGATATCCTGCTCCGGTGGCACGGCTGCGCGCGGCCCTGCGCCGGTTCCGGGGGTGGAATGCGTATCGCGACTATGATGGGGCCCGGAGGGCTGGCCGTTATCCTGGTGCTCATCGTCGCGCTCTGGGCCGGGGTGCGGTTCGTCATCGCCGACGAGCGCCGCGACGCCGCCCGCTTCGCGGAGTCCAACGTCAGCAATCTGGCCCGCTCCTTCGAGGAAAACGTCCGCCGGACCGTCGACCACATCGACACCATTCTGTTGACCCTGCGCAATGTCTACCTGGATGACGAGGCCGGTTTCGGCGGGCAGTGCGAGACCCGCTTCCGGTCGCTGCTGGGCGATCTCATCCTTCAGGTTTCGGTGATCGGGCCGGACGGGATGCTGAAGTTCAGCAATGTCCAGAAGAGCTTCACGCCAATCTATCTGGGCGACCGGCCGCATTTCACGGTGCATCAGGCTTCGGATCGCGACGATCTCTTTATCAGCCCGCCGATCACTGGTCGGGTTTCCAACAAGATTACCCTGCAATTCACGCGAAAAATACTTGATCATTCTGGGAAATTCGCCGGGGTCATGGTGGTTTCCATGCCGCCATCCTTGTTCAGTGATTTCTACAAGTCGATCAACATCGGCGCTGGCGGCGTGATCGCGCTGGTCGGGATGGACCGGATGCTCCGGGTCCGGACCTCGATCGCCGGGGACTTGCGGGACGTTTCGGATGGCCTGGAGCCGGCCGACCGTCCCTATTTCGACCAGAGCAAGCCAGGGAGCGGCATTTTTCAGTCGACGAGCCTCGAGGACGGCGTGCCCCGCCTCATCGCCTATCGCCGGCTTGCGAGCTATCCGCTGGTGGTGCTGGTCCAGGTCGCGCGGGATGAGATTTTTGCCGAGGCCGACGAGGAGGCGCTCCTGCTGACCGGCGGCGGTGTCGTCGGCACCCTGCTGATCGCCGCGGCCGGCATCACGATCCTGCGGCTGCTGATCCGGCAACGGCGGGACGCGGCGGCGCTGGCCCGCTTCCTGACCCTCAATCTCCAGGCGGAAAAGGAGAAGGCCGAGGCGGCGGAAGCGAAGGCGACGGCCAAACGGCGGCAGATAGAGCTGCAACGCAACCGGGTCGCCACGATCTCCCATGAGTTCCGGACGCCGCTGACCGTCATCGACGGTCATGCCCAGTATCTGCTGGCGGCCGGGCCGCAATCGGCCGAGCAGGCCCGGCCGCGGCTGGATGCCATCCGGGCCTCGGTCAAACGTATTCTGGGGCTGGTCGAAGGTATCCTGCTCTCGGACCGGATCGAAGACGATCTGTTCGATTTCCAGCCGGGCCGGGTCGACATCGATACCCTGGTGGCCGATACCTGCCAGATCCGCCGGCAGGTTTCGCCCGACTATCAGATCGGCTTTCGCGCGCCCACGGCGCGGTTGCCCGTTGCCGGCGACGGCAAACTGCTGCGCTATGTCTTCGACAATCTTCTGGCCAATGCCTGCAAATATTCGCCGCCGCGGTCGCGGATCGAGGTCGAGGTGCGCGCCGATGGCGGCTTTGCCGAGGTCACCGTTCGCGACCAGGGCATCGGTATTCCGGCGGCTGAGATCGGGCGCCTGTTCGAGCGCCACTTCCGCGCTTCGAACGCCTATCGCTTTGCCGGCAACGGCGTTGGCCTGCATCTCGCCCAGTCCATCGTCAAGCGTCATGGCGGCATGCTCACGGCCGACAGCGTCGTGGGCGCCGGGTCTGCCTTTACCGTTCGCCTGCCCTTGGAACACCCTTCCGATCAGGAGCTTTCCGGCCATGAGCGCACGCCTGCTGTGCATTGACGATGAGGCCGACGTTCGCCAATTGGTGGTCGACATGCTCAGCCTGCGCGGCTTCGTGGTCGATGTCGCGGCGAACGCCGGCGAGGGCTTTACCGAAATTCTGCACAATCCGCCGGATCTGGTGCTGTGCGACATCCTGATGCCCGGAGACTCCGGGCTCGATCTGCTGGAACGCCTGTCGGCCCTTTCCTGCGACCAGATGGGGCCGATTCCGTTCATCTTCCTGACCGCGCTGGCCGACCGCGAGACCATTCTCAGAGGGCGCCGGCTCGGGGCCGACGATTATGTGACCAAGCCGATCGACTTCGATATCCTGGTCGAGGTGATCAAGTCCCGGCTGGGACCGCCCGGCCTGCTCGGCCGCACGCTGGAGGTCCCGCTGACCCGGCGCGAGGCGGAAGTGCTGAGTTGGGCGGCGCGCGGCAAGACCTCGGTGGATATCGCGGCGCTGCTGGGCATCGGTGAGCGCACCGTCGATTTCCATCTGGGCAACGCCATGCACAAACTGGGAGTGACCACCCGGACCCAGGCGGTCATGAAAGCCAGCCTGCACCGGCTGATCCGGTTGTAGGAGCCCCGTTTTTCCCCGCAATTCTCCCAGGTTTCGTCGCATACGAATGAGAGTATAAGAGTCTACAACTGTTCATGAGACGTTGTATCGAACCGGTCCTGGGGAGATAAGCGGCACTATTTGTATAGGTTTTCAGAGAAGCGGGGGCGGAGATGGACAAGGGCAGTTTTTCAGGGCGGTTCAAGGTCGGAACCCGAATCTACACCGGGTTCCTGGTCATCCTTCTGCTCCTCGGCGTGGTCGCGGTTGCCGGCATCCGGGGCTTCAACGCCATCGACGCGATGGCGGCCCGCTATGAAACCATCTCGGCCAACGCCGAACGGGTGGCGACGATCAACGGCCTGGTCGCCGAGATGCGGCGCGGCGTTCGCCAGTATGGCTATACCGGTGACGAATCCTTCATCGCCACCGTTCGCGACGCCCAGAAGAAGCTGGGCGAGTTGCTGGCGCTGACCCATGGCAAGATGCTCGACCCCAAGCGCAAAGCCAATCTGGAGACGATGACCGCCCAGTTCGAGGGCTATCGCGCCGATTTCGAGAAGCTGGTCGATCTGCGCCGCAAGCGCGACAAGCTGGTCAACGAGGGCATGAATCCGCTTGGCAAGCTGGTGCGCGAACAGGTGGCGCAGCTCATCGTCTCATCGAGAGACGCCAAGGAATTCGAACTCGCCAGCGATCTCGGCCTGTTGATGGAAAAGGTGATGCTGACGCGCCTGTCGGCGGTCAAGTTCATCGCCGAGCCCAACGAAAAGGACTTCACCGGCATCATCGACATGATCGGCGACCTCAGCAAGCTCACCGACAGCCTGCCTGACCGCTTCCGCACCCCCGACCTGAAGCGTCTCGCCAAGGACGTCGATACCAACATCGACAAGTATCAGGCGGCGTTCAAGGAGGCCGGAGAGTCGATTTTGGCCGGCCACGCCCTGATGGATCGGGACATGTCTGCCAAGGCCAAGGAGTTCGCCAAACTGGCGGCGGCCACCGGCGAGTCCCAGCATGCCGCGCTCGAGGCCACCAGCAAGGAGCAGGACGAAAGCATCGCCGCCGGCACCAGCCTCGTGACGGCGATCGGCATCGGAGCGGCGCTGTTCGGCATTCTTTTCGCGTGGTTGATCGCGCGCAGCATCACCGGCCCGGTGATCGAGATGACCTCGGCGATGACCAAGCTCGCTCATGGCGACCTTGCCGTTGCCATCCCGGCCTTGGCCGATCAGGATGAAATCGGCGAGATGGCCAAGGCGGTCCAGGTGTTCAAGGACAACGCCATCGAGAAGAAGCGCATGGACGAGGCGGAGCGCGAGCGTCTCGAGGCCGAACGCAAGGCCGCCGAGGCCCAGCGGGCGCGCGAGGCGGCGATCGGCCAGGAAATCGCCCATCTGATCGACGCGGTCTCGAAGGGCGATCTCAGCTCGCGCATCGATCTCGCCGGCAAGGACGGCTTCTACCGGACCATGAGCGACGGCATCAACCGCCTGACCGACACCGTCCAGGGCGCGATTTCCGACATTGCGCGGGTCTTGGGCGCGCTTGCCGAGGGCGATCTCAATCAGCGCATCTCCAAGGACTACCAGGGCGCCTTCGACCAGCTGAAGACCGACGTCAACGCCACCTCGGCCAAGCTCGGCGAGATCGTCGGCCAGATCAGCGAGGCCACCGAGGCGATCTCCCAGGCCTCGGCCGAAGTGTCCTCGGGCAGCGCGGATCTTGCCGAACGCACCGAACAGCAGGCCTCTAGCCTCGAGGAAACCGCGGCCTCGATGGAGGAACTGGGCGCCACCGTGCGCACCAGCGCCGAGAACGCCCAGCGCGCCAACAAGATGGCCGGCGATGCCCGGGGCGCCGCCGAGCAGGGTGGCACGGTGGCCGGGTCTGCGATCGACGCCATGAAGCATATCGCCGACGCCAGCCGCAAAATCACCGACATCATCGGCGTCATCGACGAGATCGCCTTTCAGACCAACCTGCTGGCCTTGAATGCGGCGGTCGAAGCCGCGCGGGCCGGCGACGCCGGCAAGGGCTTCGCGGTGGTGGCCCAGGAGGTGCGGATTCTGGCCCAGCGCTCGGCCCAGGCGAGCAAGGAAATCAAGACTCTGATCCTGAACAGCGACAATCAGGTTCAGAACGGCGTCGAGCTGGTCAAGAAGGCCGGCGACTCATTGGGCGGCATCGCCGGAGCGGTCCAGCAGGTGGCGGCGCTGATCAGCGAGATCGCCTCGGCCAGCGCCGAACAGGCGAGCGCCCTCGACGAGATCAACTCGGCGGTGGCCTCGATGGACGAGATGACCCAGAAGAACGCGGCGCTGGTGGAAGAGACCACGGCGGCGGCGCAGTCGATGTCCGGGCAGGCCTCCGACCTTCGCCAGCAAATGTCGTTCTTCAAGCTGGCCGGAGGCGGCCGGGGCGCGGCGATGCACGAGGGTCACCACGCCCCGGCTCACCATGCCCCCACTCACCACGCCCCGGTCCGCAAACCGGTCGCGGCCAAGGCGGCGGCGCCGGTGGCCCGTAAATCCGCCGCGAAGCCTGCGGGCGGGCATACGCTCCGTCATGCCGACGACGCTCACGCCGACAAGGAGTGGAAGGAGTTCTGATCCATGAGGTCCCAGAGTCTTCAGCCCGGCAAAGCCCCCGCCACCAGGGGGATGACGCCGATCGAACCGGCCGTCCAGGCCTCGTCCGCCGGGGATGACATCCGGCAGTTCATCACCTTCACCGTCGGCCACGAGGAGTATGGTGTCGGCATCCTGGCGGTGCGCGAGATCCGCGGTTGGACACCGGAGAACAAGCTGCCCAACCTGCCGCCCCATGTCCGGGGCATCATCAACCTGCGCGGCACCATCATCCCGATCCTCGATCTGCGCGCCCGCTTCGGCGGTGGCATGACCGAGGCGACCAAGACCCATGTCGTGGTGGTGATCCAGGTCGGCGAGACCGCGCGCGGTTTGCTGGTCGATGCCATCTCGGATATCCTGACCATCTCACGAGATCAGATCAGGCCGGTTCCGGCGATGGAGACCGGCGAAGAGCACGCCGAGTATCTGACCGGCCTCTTCACTGTCGAGCAGCGCATGGTGACGCTGCTTGATGTCGCCCGCCTGTTCGCGCGGGATGTTATCGCCATCGAGCACGCGGCCGGCGATTCCGGGGAGGCCACCGACGCCGCGCACTGATCCGCGCCCCTGCGACCGGCCCAGGGTGGAGACGACCATGAGGACGCCGGGCATGAGAACCAAGGTGGTGACCGTCGATGACTCGCGGACCCTGCGGGAGAGGGCGTCCTTCATGCCCGGCCCCCTGGCGGTCCGCGATCGTGGTCGATGAACCCGGTGCCACCGACGCCCCGACGGCAGGAGGGTCCGGTGGCGACGACGACCTCGACCTGTTCTGACCGTCATGCCGTGATAACCGGTCCGGCGATCGGAGACCAGCTGCAAGCGCCGGACGGCGCGGATGCGGTCGTGAGCTACTTCGACGCCCGGATGGGCGCCAATCTGGTCAAGGTCGTGATCGGCCAGCACGCGGTCAGCCGGGGGGACGACCGCATCCTGGTGACCACCTTGGGCAGTTGCGTCGCCGCCTGCGTGCGCGATCCGGTCGCTCTTGTCGGCGGCATGAACCATTTCCTGCTGCCCGACCTGCCCGAAGGCCGGGAGGAGCGGAGCGGAGGGGCGACCCGCTATGGCCGCGCCGCCATGGACACGCTGATCGCCGACATCGTGCGCCACGGCGGCAGCCGCGACCGACTGGAGATCAAGGTCTTCGGAGGCGCGCGGGTCATCGCCAGCCGCTACGACATCGGCGCCCTCAATGCCGACTTCATCCTGTCCTACATCCGGCGCGAGGGGCTGACGCTGGTCGGCCAGGACCTTGGCGGTTCCCTGGCGCGCCGGGTGTTCTATTGCCCGGCCACCGGCCGGGTCATGCGCCGGGTGGTGCGTCCCGAGGCGTTCTCGGACACCATCGCCCAGGAGCTTAACTTTCTGTCGGCCTATCAGTCTGCCGGGTATGGCAGAGCCGGCGCCGCGATGTTCGGTTTCGAGCGGAACGAAGAATGAGTGCTTCACACAAGACAGCGCCCCGGGATCGCGGGCGTTACCGGCTTCCGGGCACCGAATTCCTGCGGCAACGCGCCCGGGTCTTTCTGCCCTGGCTGATTCTGCTTGCCGGCGCCCTGGTGACCGTGACGGTCGCGAACATCGAGCGGCTTCAGGAGAGCCGGCAGGCGCGCCTGACCTTCGACCACGAAGCGGGGCTGGTCGAATACGGTCTGCGCGACCGTCTCAAGCTCTACGATCAGTTGCTGAGGGCGGGGCGGGGGATGCTCTCGCATCCCCACCGGATGAGCATGGACATGTGGCGGCGGTTCACGGCGTCGATCGAATTGGCCGCGAACTACCCCGGCATCAGCGGCTTCGGGGTCGTGACCCGGGTCGAGGGGCGGGAGCGCGCGGCGTTCGAAGCCGCCCAGCGGCTGGACAATCCCGGCTTCGCCATTCAACCCGAGGGGGAGCGCGGCGATTATCTGGTTTATGCCCAGGTCGAACCGTTTTCGGAAAACCACGACGCCGTCGGCTTCGATGCCGGCTCCAACCCGGACCTCCGCAAGATTCTGGAGCAGGCCCGCGACAGCGGCCAACCGGGCTTGTCGTCCCGGATCGGTCTGGCCGGGGCGCCCGGGGGCGACCACGGATTCGCGCTGTGCCTCGCCTATTATCAGGGCGGGACCGTTCCCGCCGATAGGGCGGGCCGGCGCCGCGACCTTGCCGGCTGGGTGCTGGCCTCGTTCGATCTCAGCGGCTTCATGGATGATGTCGCCAAGCGCCACCCCGTCATCGATATCGAGCTGTTCGACGGCGCCGCGTCCGAGAGCGCGGAGCCGATCTTCGACAGCGACCACAGCCACGAAACCCAGGGCGGTTCGATGCGCGCCGGTCTGTTCGACCACGCCTCCATCCTGACGGTCGGCGGCCGGACCTGGACATTGCTGCTGCGCTCGACCCCGGAGTTCGAACGGGAGGCCGATGGCGACCGTGGCCCGCTGGTCATGCTCGGGGCCGGAGCGGCGATCAGCGGCCTGCTGGCCTGGCTGGTGGCTGTCCTGATCCGCCGCCGCGAGCGCGCCCACGAACTCGCGGTGACCATGACCGCCGCGCTGCACGAAACCGAGGCGCGCTACCGCAATCTGGTCCAGGCCCAACCCGATCTGGTGGTCCGGATGGACCTGAGCGGCCGCTTCACCTTCGTCAACGACGCCACCTGCGCCCGGCTGGGACAGCCGCGGGAGGCGCTGGTCGGCAGCGTCTGGCAAGGCTTCGTCCATCCCGAGGACCGCGCGGCCGGTGTCGAGGCGCTGCAACGGGTGCTGGGCGGGTCGGATCACCGGGCGACCGTCGAATGCCGGGTGCTGACGGCGGCGGGCGTGCGCTGGTACGAGTGCGAGCTGTTCGCCATTTTCGATGCTGGCGGAGCGGTGCGCGAAATCCAAGGCACCGGCCACGATGTCACGGCGCGGCGGACGCTCGAAGCCGATTTGCAGGCGGCCTGCGAGCGCGCCGAGACGGCCAGCCGGGTGAAATCGCGCTTCCTCGTGACCATGAGCCACGAATTGCGGACGCCGCTCAATTCGGTCATCGGCTTTTCCGAACTGCTCCAGGATATGAAGTGTTGCGAGGTCGCCCACAGCCATTGCTGCGACTACACCCAGCACATCCGGCAGGCGGGCTACCATCTCCGCGACATCATCAACGATGTCATCGATATTTCGAAGATCGACGCCGGCAAGATGGCCTGTGTGCCCGTGCCGTTGCCGGTCGTCCAGATCTGCCGGAGCGCCGCGCGCCATCTTCTCGAACAGGCGGCGGCGTCCGAGGTGACGGTGGATGTCCAGGTGCCGGCCGGAATTGCCGACATTTGGGCCGACGAGTGGGCGGTGAACAAGATTTTGTTCAACCTGTTGTCGAACGCCATCAAGTTCACCCCGGCGGGCGGAACGGTGTCGCTGCAAGCCCGGGCCACCGCCGAGGGCATCGATCTCATCGTCACCGATACCGGTATCGGCATTCCGGCAGAACAGATCGATCAGATATTGGAGCCGTTCGAGCAGATCGACACCCGCTATGCCCGCGCCCGTGGCGGCACCGGCCTCGGTCTCGCCCTGGTCCGGGGATTGGTGGGGCTGAGCTGCGGGCGGTTGTCGGTTGAAAGCACGGTGGGCGTCGGCAGCCGGTTTACCGTCCACCTGCCGGCCGCCAGCATCTCTTGACCGGCTTACGGCTCGCGCAGGCCGGACTCGAGGGTTCTGAGTGTGCGGCGGCGTGGAAAAGTCGGCCACCTGAGGGGGTGATCGGCGTCCAAAATTAGGCCACCCCTGTTGTGGCAATCTTCCACCTTCGGTTGGGCGACGAGGGTGGTGAC
>CAIOBP010000138.1 GCA_903856295.1 uncultured Rhodospirillales bacterium
AGAGGTCGATGAGGACTGGATGACTGGTAAGATATACATAAATCTGGCGGCGTAACTACCCGCCTCGAATCAAGTCGTCTTCTGCGCGAATTTACAGAAAAAAACTTGCACGGCCTCGTGGCGACGTCGTTGGTGATACCGGCGGGGTTCCGTGTTAGGCTCGCGCCGTTCGCTCTCCCGCCACAGGACTCGATTTGCAGACCGGCCCGCTTCTTCCGCCCGATGCCGATGAGCAGCCCGCCGCTCCGGCGCCCCAAGGCCGCCCTCGCTTGCTCGAGAGCGTGACCGGTGCCCTCGGGCAGGCCGCCGGGCGCATTCCGTTGCTCGCCGCCTCCCGCACCCTTTTTTCCAAGATCGGGGGCACCGTCGCCCCGCCCCGGTCGCGCGAAAATTGCGCGCCACTGTCCGGCGGCGCCCTGAAGAAGGCGTTGACCGAGCTCATTTGCGAGCGAGCCCTGACCGGGGACGCCTACGAGGCCGACCGGAACAACTGGCAGCCGATGAGCTTCGCGCAATGGCAGCACATGTATCTGAAGAGCTATTGCGTCTTCACCTTCAACGATGACCTGATGAACCTGACGCTGTTCATGCGTCACTGGGAGCATATCGTGCATCAGTCGCTGATGTTCGATCCCGACAATTTTTTGAACGACCTGAACACGCTCATCAATGAATTCGGCTGGTTCGTCGAAAGCTTCACGATGCCGGACCAGAGCGTCACCGCGACCTTCCGCCGCTTCAACAGCAAGGTCATGATCCGGCAGCCCCCGGCCTCGCTGTATTACTTCGCGGCGTCCTGGAACAAGGGCGATATCCTCAGGAACGGCCTGCTGCCGACCACTTCGGTCGACTCGTCGATCGGGCGCCGGGTCGCGGATTACGATGTGTTGTTCAAGGCGTTCAATCTGGTGCATATCCGCTCGATCGCCAAGGATATGTACGACTCGGCGGTGAATTACAGCGACAGCAACGACGTTTCGACCAACATCCTGCGCCTGATCGGCTATATGCCGATCATCGTTTTCAAGGTCAACTCCCAGAAGGTCGCGCCAAACGTCTGGTCGAAGAAAAGCCCGATCTACGACGAGGACAAGGAGTCCGGAATTCTGCTGTCCTACACCTATCTGCCCGTGGCCGCGTTCGAGACCGTGATGCACGAGGACCCGATCCCGGACGTGCTCGGGCAGATGTGACCGGAGGTGGGCGAGCCAGCGGCAAGGCGCGGCCCGTCAGCGCCGGTGCGGCAACACCGCCCACGCTTCCAGCGCCAACCGGGCGTCGGCGGGGCTGACGGTCAGCGCATCCGAGCGCACCTGCCGCACCTGCTCCTGAGTGAGCGGCTCCGCTCCCGGCGCCGACTCCCGGGCGGGCTCCGCCGGCCGGGTGATGAACTGCGGCGGCGCCCTGCGAACATAGGCGTCATAGAGGTCGGGCGAGGGCAGCGGCGGCCGGCTGACCACCTCCCGAACCTTGACCAGCCCGGCGGCCCCGGTCGAAACCGCCGGCCCGGCCACACTATGGGCTTGCCGATCAGCCCCCCCCTGGGCCAGCATGCCCTTGGCCTCGTGTCCGGTACCCATGTGCGGCTCTCCCTGCGTCCGTTGTCGAAACAAGACGGTTCCACCATACCATGAACTGGCGGGTTTCGCCTCCTCTCTGGATGAATTTTCTCCGCAACGCCTGGCTGGCGGCGCGGGCCACACCCGAGCGTGCGCTGGCCGGCCGGCTGGAAGCGCTGGAAGCCCACCTCGGCGCCGAACAGCCCGACCTGCTCGAGCTGCTGCCGATCGTCCGGGCCTTCGACCGGGTGCTGGCGGACCTGGGGCTGCTCGCCCCCGGCGACAGCTTGGCCTGCCGGATCGCCTGGTGGCCGAGCGTCAGCGTCCTTGGCCTGTATTCGGCGGGAAAGTCGAGCTTCATCAATCACCTGCTCGGCGTCGACCTGCAGTCTTCGGGCAATCAGGCGGTGGACGATCTGTTCACCGTGATCTGTCACGGCAGCGGCTCTCTGACTCTACCGGGCAGCGCGGTCAATGCCGACATGCGCTTTCCCTTCTTCCGCATCGCCGATGAACTCGACCGCGCGGTGGCCGACGAGGGGCGGCACATCGATTCCTATCTTCAGCTCAAGGCCTGCACCAGCCCGCGCCTCAAGGGCCGCATCCTCATCGACTCTCCCGGCTTCGACGCCGGAGACCAGCGGCGGGCCACCCTGCGCATCATCGAGCACATCGTCGATGTCTCGGATCTGGTGCTGGTGTTCTTCGATGCCCGCCGGCCCGAACCGGGAGCGATGCAGGACATGCTCCACCATCTGGTCGAACCGGCGGCGCGCCGGACCGACGCCGCCAAGCTGCTCTACATTCTCAACCATTGCGATAGCACGGCACGGGAAGATAACCTCGATGAGGTGGTCGGGGCGTGGCGGCGCTGCCTGTCCCAGGCCGGGTTGACCCAGGGCCGCTTCTTCTGCCTCTACAATCCCGATCTCGCTTCCGAAATCGCCGACCCCGCGGTTCGCGAGCGCTATCAGAGCCGCTGCGGCCAGGATCTGGCGGCGATTCATCAGCGCATCGCCGCCGTCGACTCCGGCCGGGGCTACCGGCTGCTGGGCCAACTCGAAGCCCTGACCCGCGACCTGGAACACAAGGCGATGCCGCAGCTCGACGCCGCATTCGCGCGCTGGCGCCGGGAAGCGTTATCCGGCGGTTGGCACTGGTGGCGCGGCGCGGCGCGGCGGGAGATCGCCCAGGACCTGCCCGAACAGCTCGATACCACCCTGAGGTTGGGACTGCGCGCGGCGTTCCTTGCCGGCAGCGCCGGGGCGAGCACGCTGCTGCGGGGACGGCCGCACCGCTGGGCCCGGGCGCGCAAGGCGCTCCCCTTGCTCCGTCAGGCGATTCTCCACCAGACCCAGCTCTGGAACACGCGTCATGCCGGCCTGACCATGCCGGCACCGGCCCCGGCCACGCGCAAGACAGCGACCGTCACCGCCGTCGTGGAAAAGCCCCGCGCACCGGCCGCCAAACGCCGGAACGCCGAGAAAGCGTCGGCGACACCATCTCCGGCGCCACCCCGGAGCGGCGCCGACTCGGTGAGTCCGTTGCTTCAGGCGGAGTCGCTGCTGAGCGTGGCCAGCGGTCTGCTCACCCTCGGCGGACGGCTGGCGCCGCGCTGCCGCTCATCGCGCGCCGCACAGGCCAGGGAAGAGGACGACGAGTTTCTGGAAGACTGAGAGTTTATGCCCGGTTCGCAAGAGCGGCCAGATACTCCTTAAGCTCCTGGTCGACGCTGGTGAAGCGCAGGATGACCCTGCCTTCCTCGGGCGTGTCCTTGACCACGGCCAACGACACCCGACGGGGCGGCGGCTGCTCCTTCGCGACCAGCGCCGCCAGAATATCCTCATTGATCGGCAGGCGGGTTTCCCCCTCCAAGGCCAAACAAACACCGCCAAACGACCAGTTAACCGACGAAAAAACCCCAATCGGGGTCTTGACGTAAATAACTGGCGCCGTAAAACGCTGATAGCGGCGACGCTCACCGCTGGTGTTGTTGCGCCTGACCTTGCTGAGATCGACGCCGCGAAAGCGGGTGTTCGAAATCGTGCAATCGGCGATGTCGGTATTGATCATGATCGCGTTATCGAACGAGGCGTCGGACAGATCGGCACCGCACAACAGCGTCTGAGAGAGGTTTGCCGGCCAGGTGCGGGCCCCCTCGAGGGGCATCGGCTCCAACAATGCTTCCCGCAGGCTCGCGCCGGAAAGGTCGGCACCGCGCAGCGTCACGCCGCGCAACGAAACCTGATCGAGGGTGGTTTCACGCAAATCGGAATACGAGAAATCCACCATGTCGAGCACCAAGCCGCGCAAGTCAACACCGCGCAGGGTACAGTGGCGCAATCGGGCGCCGGCCAGACTGCCGGGCTGAATCGTGGCGCCCCGGAGATCCGCGCCTTCCATGTCCAGGCGCGCGCCCTCGGCGCCGACCGATACCACCCAGCGATCATGGGCGGCGAACTTCCGGCTGATCTCCTTGGCCGGATGCGAGCGATAGACCGGCTCGGCAAGGCCATCGGTGGACGGCAACTGACTCAGCTGGGCCGGCGCCAATTGGGACAGCGCGAGCACGGTGCCGGCGAGCTTGACCTCCTTCAGCGAGGCCCCCGAGAGATCGGCGCCCAGCAGCACCGTCTGGCTGAGATCGGCGCCCGACAAATCGGCTTCCACCAGTTCGGCGCCCGACATGTCACAGCCCGACAGGTTGGCCTGACACAAAAAGGAATTGTCGAGCTTAGCCTCGATCAACCGCGCCTTGTCTTCGGGGGTGGCGCCGGCCCGGAAATCGGCGGACGACAAATTGCAATTGGACAGGGTCGCCCGCGAGAGGTTGGCGCCACGAAAATCGGCACCGGTCAGGTTGGCGCCGCTCATATCAGCGCCTTCCATGTCCGCGCCGAAGAAGTCGGCGCCGGTCAGGTCGCTGCCCGAAAAATTCACCCCGGTCAGGCAGGCGCCCTTCAGGATGATGCCGTTCAACTGATGATTCTTAAGTTGCAGCCGCGACAGGTTGCGAAATGACAGATCGGCCCGCCGCCCCCGGGCGTCGCCCTTGATGTGATAGCGATGGCGAACCAGCGTCGCCATGATTTCCGCTTCTTCGAACGGAGTGGGGGAAACCGCCATCATATCCTCCGCGCGCTGGACTGCCCACAGCAACCATCACAATGTTGGTTGCAAAGCTAGCATAGCCGCTCGCGCCAGGAAACTGGAAAGTCGCCCCTCTAATGCCCAATGAACATTTTGAGTGCAACGGCCATCATGAGGACTGAGAATACGGCTTTGAGGGCTGGTTTTGGGGCTAGTTTTGTCAGATGGGCGCCGGCGATTCCTCCGGCGAAGGAGGCTGGGATGAGGATGG
>CAIOBP010000139.1 GCA_903856295.1 uncultured Rhodospirillales bacterium
AGAGGTCGATGAGGACTGGATGACTGGTAAGATATACATAAATCTGGCGGCGTAACTACCCGCCTCGAATCAAGTCGTCTTCTGCGCGAATTTACAGAAAAAAACTTGCACGGCCGCCTTTCCTGGCGGTATCAGCACCTTTGGGATCACGACGAATCAATCGAATTTGTCTTTGAACCTCTGCCAACCTGTTGCCCGCAGTTTGCAGGCGGGACAGGCGCCGCAACCGAAGCCCCAGTCGTGCTGTTCGGTTCGGTCGCCGAGATAGCAGGTATGGGTAGATGTCCGGATCAGGTCCACTAAAGCGGTCCCGCCGATTTCCCGAGCCATGCCCCATGTCTCCGCCTTGTCGATCCACATCAGCGGCGTATGCACTACGTATCTGCGGTCCATGCCGAGATTGATGGTCACCTGTAGAGCTTTCAGTGTATCGTCCCGGCAGTCTGGGTAGCCCGAATAATCCGTTTCGCACATGCCGCCGACTAGGTGGCGGATGTTGCGGCGGTAGGCGACCGCGGCGGCGAATGTGAAGAACAGCAGATTCCGACCGGGCACGAAGGTCGACGGCAACCCTTCCGCCGTCATGCGGATTTCCGCCTCTCCGGTTAACGCGGTTCCGCCGATGTCGGCGAGGGCGCTTACGTTGACACGATGGTCGCACCCCAGTCTCGACGCCCATGTCGGCTTCAGGTCCGCCATCCCTGATCGCAGGGCGTCGCGACAGTCCATCTCGATGGCATGGCGCTGCCCGTAGTCGAAGCCGATTGTCTCGACGAAGTCGAAGCGTTCAAGCGCCCATGCGAGGCAGGTCGTGGAATCTTGCCCCCCGGAAAACAGGACGAGGGCGCGGCGGTCGGATGTTGCGGTCATTTCGGCATCTCCGCGTGGTGATCGATTGGCGTCAATCCTGGGCTCCCGCCAGAAGGGGCAGTTGCTCGCCTACCTCGGCTCGCCTGCGGACCTCCTTCTTCAGTACCTTGAGGAGGTGTTCGGTCAAGAGCAGGATGTCTCGGTTTGTGTTTTGGATGCGGTTCCAGGGGCGGCGGTCGTGTTCATCGAAATGCCAATTCCCCGAACTCCAAGCTGTGTGTCCGACCAGCAGGCGTAGACCTTCTCGGAATTCTGCCACCTTACGCGCTTTGTGCTTGCCGACCAACTCCTCCATGACGTGCCCCATGGCCACGATGCCCGCCCCGTGGACCAGCCTCGACGTCTTGGGAGTGTGCCCCAGCCAGTCCTTCTCGAACACCTCTGTGATCGCGATGAAGAAGTTGTTCACCAGACGGAGGCACTCCGTCTCGCCGTCGCGCTTATTGATTAGCTCGCGCATCGCCCCGTCGGCGAGCGAGTTCATGATCAGGCTCTGGACGGCGGTGTCTTTGATCCGGCCGGCGGGATTGGTGTGCTGGTTGATCTGACCAAACAGCGGTCCTGCCCGGTAGTTCAGGTTTTCCGTGAGATAAGCCGCCTGCGTGCGCGAGGATAGACGAAGCGGCAGTTTTGCTACGGTCGGTAAAAGTTCATAGATCAGTCCCTTGGGAAGGGGGCGGGTGTTGTTGATGAGGATGAACTGCCGCCGCAACTCTTCCTCGTCACGGCAGATCAGTACAGAGACAAACAGTTCGATGTCGCGATCGGGCAGTCCCGCCAGAGCGGACAGGCGCTGCTGGCCGTCGACCACCCAACCGCGCGGTTCGCCCGACACATCGATATCGATCTCTACGACTGTTCCGTCGCCCTTGATGGTTATGGCGTTTTCGTTCGCGATGAATGCGACCACGATGCTGTTGGGGACGACGGCGTCTTCGGGACGGATCGTGTCGCGAATGGCGGCGAGGCACTGTTTTATCGCATCCGTTTTCAGCGGCACCATGCCGCCTATGGCTAGTACGACAGAGTCACTTGAATTTATCCCTCGACTTCCCAGGTACAGGCTTTGCCGGCCTCCGCTGGACCATCGAGGCCGGTTTCGAATCCGCCACGGTCCTGGATACCGGCCGAATGGACGATCGCGGCGACCAGCAAGCCATTGGTATCGGTCAGAAGATGGCGCTTGCGCCCCTTGACGCATTTGCCGGCGTCGTAGCCCCGAGGGCCACCGGCCTCCGTCGTCTTCACAG
>CAIOBP010000140.1 GCA_903856295.1 uncultured Rhodospirillales bacterium
GTTCCCTCAAATCCTGCGAATAAGGCTTGGCCATCTCACCCTCCAACATCACACATCTTGTGGCTGGAGATTCGCAAATTCTCAACAGCTTGTGAATCAATAAATTTAAGCCGATTCAACCTGACCGGAAACCGCTCTAGCCAGTGGCCGAAGCATGGTTGATGTTTCTGCGGTCACCGGGTTATGCCCGCGTTGGCTGCGAGAACTGGTCAACCGCTTCAATCGGGATGGTCCGGACGGGTTGGGCGACCGGCGACGGCGCAACGCAGGCGCGAAGCCTCTGTTGTCTGGCGAAGTGGAGGCGGAGTTTCGGACCGCGTTGACGGGTCCGCCACCGGGCGGCGGCTTCTGGACGGGCCCGAAGGCGGCGCACTGGATGGCGCGGCGGCTCGGTCTTGAGAAAGTTCACCCGCAGCGCGGCTGGGACTATCTTCGGCGCTGCGGCCATACTCTTCAAACTCCTCGGCCGCGCCACGCCAAGGCTGCGACGCCGGAAGAGCAAAGCGAATATAAAAAAAACTCCTGAGCACTGTTGCAGACCTTCGATCTCTCCATCCTGAGGCGCGCATTTCCGTGTGGGCTTATGACGAACATCGGATCGGTTTGAAGCCGATACTTCGAAAGATTTGGGCACCGAAGGGAAAGCGGCCGGTCGCGATCGGGGCTCACCGCTTCAAATGGATGTATCTCTATGCCTTTGTTCGACCGGACACCGGGGAACTGGTTTGGTTCGTCTTCAACACGGTCAACGTCAAGGCATTCAGCGCCTCCCTCGCCGCCTTCGCCAAAGAAATCGGCGCGGGCAAAGATCATCAGGTGATCATCGTGCTGGACAATGCCGGCTGGCATGTCAGCAAGGACCTCATAATTCCCGAAGGAATTCATCTGTCGTTCCTACCACCCTACACACCAGAGCTTCAACCTGCCGAACGTCTGTGGCCGTTGTCGAACGAAGGTATCGCGAATACTTACTTCGAGACGATCAACGCGCTATCCATCGCCCAAGCCCAACGGTGTCGCGAACTCTGCGAACAACCAGAACTTGTTCGTTCGTATACAAAATTCCACTGGTGGCCAACCGCAGCCTGAAACCCCCAGAGGTCCAACATATAGCCCCCCAGTGGAAGGAATCAGGCGGAGATGGTATAATAACCGCCATTGCGTTTCGCGTTCTTGATTTCACCATGCCAGACCTGACCTTGGGCGATGCCGCGCCACATCGTGCGGTAGAACGCCTCGGAATGCTCCTGGGACCGGATCAGCCGATGGTTCTGCCCAAGCAAGTCTTCGCGACTATAGCCGCTGATGCTACAGAACTTGTCATTGACGTAGGTGATTCGCCCGGTGACATCGGTGGCGCTGACGATGGCGTGCTCGTCGAGGGCGAAGGTCAGGAATTTCAGGCTTTCGTTGGCGGCCTTGAGTTCGTGGGTGCGCTCCTCGACCCTGCGTTCAAGCTCGTCCTGGATCGCCCACAACTCCGCGGTCCGCTGATCGAAGGCGCAGGCCAAGTCCTCCAATTCGTCGTTGGTTCCGACCGGGCTGCATCTGGTCGTCCGGTCGGCGGAGTCGAGCTGGCTGATCTTGCCGCAGAGGTCCAGAATCGGGTGGGCGATGCTGTTGCCGATCCGGGCCGCCGCGAGCGTGGCGACGGCGGTTGCCAGGATGCTCAGCAGAATGAAATTGATGATGGTGTCCCGGACCGGCGCGTAATAGGGCTCGCGCAGCACGCCGATATCCAGGGCGATGTTCAGCTCTTGCAAGTATGGCGTGCTGTCATCGGGTCGGGCGCTGACGACGATATAGTTCCCAGGTGAGTGCGACATCTGAGAGAAAACGGTCCGTCTTTTTCCCTGGTCGTCGGTATAATATAGTTGCTCGGCGTAAAGGGTTTCGTCGGACTGGGCGGGTTTCTCCAAAGATTTTATATCGAATGTCGCGATTGCGGCGCCCTGTGCCGTGTTGTCCTGCTCGATCGGCGAGAAAACGATGATGCTGTTTTTCAAACTTGACAAAATGACGGTGTGACGGTGCGCGGTCATGGCTTGGCGCAGCTGCGGATAGTCGCTGAAACTTGGCGCTGCGTCTCCGGTCGCGAACACCGGGGTGCCGGCGGTATCGACCAGAGCCACCCCGATGGCATCGCGGTTGGCCTTGAAGGTGGCGATTAGTTTGGGCAGATCGGCCCGCCGCCCCTGGGGATCGCTCAGGCTGTTGGCGACCAGGGGGGTGTCGGCCAGCCGGTCGACGGTTTCGAGCAGATAGGCGATGCGCTGCTCGATCCGCCGCAGCTCATGATAGCTGGTCTCCCGCATCGTCTCCTGGCGCGCGTGCTCGATATGTCGCGCCATGAGGGTGATGACGATCGAGGTCACCAGCAGCAACGACGCCGCGACCACGGCGGAAATTTGCCAGATCAGGCGCTGTTTCAGGTTGCGTCGCCGGGGGGGCGCGCTGTCGTCGGCTGTCGCCCCGCCGCTGGAGTGCATGGTCATGGTCTTTCCGGCTTGGAGCGGGGCGTGAAGGGCGGGGTGGCGACGGAGGCGCCGTTGGCATCATACCGGCAAATCATGAAACCAGGATATCCTCAGGGGAACCGGGGGGACGGCTTTCGGATGCAGAAAAGCCCTCCCCACCCGATTCCTCTGAGGATATCGGCGGATCACGACGGCTCCGTCGCGCCACTCGTCCCGCGGCCGCCCGCTCCGGGGCTGCCGGGGCGTCTACTGGCACAAATCGGCGCGGCCCTGCTTGATTTCCCACTTGATGTCCTCAAGGAAAACCGGATGCCCCCCGGACAGCGCGGTGATCGCGGCGATCAGGCGGTCGGTGGCCGGAGCGGTGTCGAGGCTCTCGATGTCCTCGCCGCCACACGCCGCCGCGGCGTTGAGCGCGGCCAGTTCCGTGTTGCCGGCGCCCCAAATGACATCCTGCGCATGACTGATGAAGCTGGCCATCCCCGTTCTCCTTTGGCAGCCGTGGTGCACCCCGCATACAGGTTGGCATCCGACCGCTGGCTTTCAAGTCTTGAGGCGGCGTGTTAGAACCTGCCGAGTTTCCGGGGAGCCGCGAGCAGTGACCGCAAAAACCATGGACCCGCGCGCCATCGCCGCATGGTGCAGTTACGATTGGGGCATGACCGCTGGCCACGCGGTGATCGACACCTTCATCTTCAGCGTCTATTTCAGCCGTTCGGTGGCGGCGACGCCGGCCGAAGGCACCGCCGCCTGGAGCGCGGCCCTGGCGGCGGCCGGGCTGGTCATCGCGCTGCTCAGCCCGGTGCTGGGCGCCATCGCCGATCGCACCGGCCGGCGCAAGCCCTGGATCGCCGGTTTCACGGTGATCGCGGTGGCGGCGATGCTGGCGCTTTATGGCGTGACGCCGGAGCCGGCCTCGGCGCCGCTGGCGCTGGCCGGTCTGGCGGTGATGGTGGCGGCGCGGGAACTGGCGCTGGTGTTCTACAGCGCCATGCTGTCCTCCCTGGCGCCGCCCGACCATTACGGCCGGGTTTCGGGCTGGGGCTTCGCGGCCGGCTATGTCGGCGGCCTCGCCTGCCTCGTGCTGGCGCTGTACGGGCTGGTCAAGGCCGACGCGCCGCTGTTCGGGCTGATCGGCACCGCGGCCCAGGAAAACGTGCGGGCGGTGGCGCCGCTCTCGGGGCTGTGGCTGGCGCTGTTCGCGTTGCCGCTGTTCTTCTGGACTCCCGATCAGCCGGCCACCGGCCTTGGCTTGCGCCGGGCGGCGCGCGAGGGGCTGGAGACGCTGTGGCGGACCCTGCGCGAGGTGCGCAAGTACCGCGATATCGCATGGTTCCTGCTCGCTGCGGCGATTTATCGCGATGGTCTGGCCACCCTGACCGGCTTCGGCGGGCTTTACGCCGCCGGCAGCTTTGGCATGAGCTTTTCCGAAATCCTGGTCTTCGCCATGATGCTCAATGTCACGGCGGCGCTGGGCGCGGCCGGTTTCGCCTGGGTCGACGACCGCATCGGCGCCAAGCCGACCATCGTCATCACCCTGATCGGCCTGCTGGTGTTCGCCAGCGGCATTCTGCTGGTGCACGACAAGGGCTGGTTCTGGGGGCTGTCGCTGGGGCTGGGCACCTTCATCGGACCCTCCCAGGCCGCCGGCCGGTCGCTGCTGGCCCGCCTCGCTCCCGAGGGCATGGAAAACGAGATGTTCGGACTCTACGGTCTCTCCGGCAAGGCCACCGCCTTTCTCGGGCCGCTGGCGCTGGGCGGGGTCACCGCCGCCACCGAGAGTCAGCGCGCCGGCATGGCCACCATTCTGGTGTTCTTTCTGGTCGGGTTGCTGCTGATGCTCAAGGTGCGGGAGCCGGTGGCATGAGGGCGCTGGTTTTTCTGTTCTGGCTGCTGGGTTGCGCGGTTCCGGCCTGGGCCGGCGGTCCGCAGGTCGGGTTCGCCGAGTATCAGCGGCCGGACGGGTTGGCCTTCGATTACCTGTTCAAGGAGCGCAGCCGCCGCGATCCCCGGTCCCTGACTTTCCTGCTGCCGCTGGAAACCGTGCAGGTCGGGGCCGGAAGTTACGGCATCGCCGGCCGCTACGATCCGAAGGCGGTGACGCTGCGGGTGCGCAAGGCGGTGGAGGCGGCGGCCGCGCCCTTCGGCGGCGAGGTTCAAGCCGAGGTCAAGCAGGCGCCCAACGGGTATGAGTTGTCGGTGCGGGTCAGGGGCGGGCGCAACCGTCTGAAGCAGGTGATGACGGTGTTGCGCGCCGCCGCCGCCAAGGCCGACGCCGAGTATCTTGACGAGGTGTTCCTGCGACCGCTGCGCGGCCGCGAGGTGGTGCCCGATTATGGCCGGTTGGCCGGGCGCTTCGTCGCGGCGATGCGTCCGGTGGCCGAGGCGCTGCTGGCGCAACTGCCGCCCACCGCCGGGGCGCGGGAGCGTCTGGCCCTGGCCCTGGCCTTCATCCAGTCGATCCCCTACGACACCGAGACCGCGATCCGGCGCGAGAACGGCTATGTCGTGCCGCCGATGATGCTGGTGCAAAACAAAGGCGCCTGCGACAGCAAGTCGGTGGCCCTGGCCAGTCTGCTCGGCACCCTGCTGCCCGAGTTGCCGGCGGCGGTGATCGTGGTGCCCGAGCACGCCTTCCTCGGGGTGGCGTTGCAGCCGCAGCCCGGCGAGCGCACCCTGAGTTTCGAGGGCCGGACCTATGTGCTGATGGAACCGGTGGGGCCGGGGCAATTGCCGGTCGGGCAGATTTCGGAGCGCAGCGCCGGCATGCTGTCCCGGCTCAGTGGCGTGACGGTGCTGCCGGTGGTGGCGCGGTGAGCGCGAGTTCCCGGCGCAGCTTCTCGTTGGGGATGTGGACGCGGGTCAGGCGGGCGCCGGTCAGATCGGCGCCGTCGAGATCGGCATCGGCGAGATTGGCGTCCGAGAGGTTGGCCGAGTAGAGCCGGCTGTCGCTGAGCTGGGCGCGGCGCAGATCGCTGCCGACCAGGCTGGCCGCCCAGGTGCGGCCGGTGGGGCGGCGGGTGGTGGGATCGCGGATTTCCGCCGGCCCGAGCAGACAGCCCGAGAGGTCGGCGCCGATCAGGCTGGCGTAGCTGAGATTGGCGCCCGAGAGATCCGCGCCGATCAGGTTGGCGTCGTTGAGATTGGCGCCCGAGAGGTCGGTCATCACCAGCTTGACCCGCGACAGCGCCGACTGGGTGAGGTTGGCGCCGCGCAGGCTGGCGCCGCTGAGGTTGGCTTCGCGCAGGTCGACGCGGTCGAGGTCGGCGCCGTCCATCTCGGCGCGGGCGCCGCGCTGGCCGTTGCTGCCGATCCAGCGTTCATGATCGAAAATCTTACGCTGAAGCTCCAGGTCGAGGGTGTCGAGCAGCTTGGCCCGAACTAACGAACGGTTCCGATTTGTGGCATAAGCGGACAAATCAGGAACGACTTGGCGACACAATCTTGGAAATTCAGCCGGTTGTCCGAGACCGGCTTGCTGGCGACGTTGTGCGGGCGGTGTCGGGAAACA
>CAIOBP010000141.1 GCA_903856295.1 uncultured Rhodospirillales bacterium
CGCTTGGTTTCAGCATTGCTCGCAGAGGTCGATGAGGACTGGATGACTGGTAAGATATACATAAATCTGGCGGCGTAACTACCCGCCTCGAATCAAGTCGTCTTCTGCGCGAATTTACAGAAAAAAACTTGCACGGCCATATCCCGACCGGCTTTCCGGCGAAGATATCCCGATCATCGCTCGCATCTTCGCCATCGTTGACGTGTTCGACGCCCTGACATCGCGCCGCCCGTACAAGGAGCCATGCCCGTATGAAGAGACCATGGCTTATATCGTCGCCCAAAAGGGAATGCACTTCGATCCGAGGTTGGTCGAGGCGTTCATGGAAATATCCAGGATGCTTTATAACAGTTTCGCCAACCGCGAAGACGATACGATCGTTAAGAAGTCCAATGATATCCTGAATGAATACTATTCATGAACAACGATGATGTAGCCGCGTGATGGCTTCGACAGCCAATCACCCCTGTCCGAGTTCTCTGAGACGCCCCCTCTGCTCCGCCCACAGCGCCGGCCAGGGCTTCATGAAGTCGACGAGTCCGACGCCCTTGGGCAACCGCCCGTCGAGGATGGTTTCGATGATGTCGGGGGCGAGCAGGGTCATCCTATCCGTATTACGGTGCCGGCGGGCCTCGCCCATCTGTTCGACCAGCGCCTTTATGTGAATGTGATCGGCCTATTCGATCGGTTCACCCTTGGGCACCCTCTCGGCGTAGCCGTCCGTTCAACTACACCGACGGTTCGAACCGTGTGCCCTTCGGATGGCGGATGAACCCTCGAAACCCCGCCAACTCACCGACTGATTCGATCCCGGTTGGCGCCGGATACCGAGGGAACCTTCGAATCGTAATGTTGATGGCGCCCGCTAACTATTTGAAATCACGATAATAAAAAACTATACCAACTTGGCAGTCGGTTAGTTCCTCCAGAGAAAGAGGGCATAGAGAGAGCAAAAATGGGCGAAAATGGCCCAAAATCAGGCCTAGCCGGTTAGCAGAACCAGCCCCTTAACCGTTTGAACTATTGGGATTTTCTAGGAGACTCCCCCTCGGGGAGAAAGTCTATACTATGAATACTGGCGGAGGGAGGGCTGCTGGCGCTAAAACATTCGGACGAATGCACGGAAAATGCCGTTCAAATTTTCGAATCCCCATCGCTATGGGCAGGGAATTCGAACTCTCCAAATAATGCTGTGATTTCAACGCCCCGGCTTTTCTCCTGGTTTAACAATCTTGATCTGTGTAAATTGTAATTTTCTGACAACAACACCGCCACCCGGAGGAAACTTCGAACTTTCTCAGAATTTGCCGTTCTCAAGCTTTCTCGAGACTCAAGCTCGAGAAATGGCGGTCAATCAATGCGGCAAGTCCGACCCAAAAATGTCCGTGAGACTCTTGGCATCAAGAATACGGTCAAGCCACTCGTCAAGCTGGTCGCCATTAGCGGCTTGAATGCGAGATTCGACGCTCGATGGAATTGTACTGAATTTGCGCCGAAGCTGACGGTGGAGTGTCTCGGCCTTGCCCTTAGTTTCGCCTTCGGCTAAGCTATCTGCCTTAATTTTCCGGGTCCAGTCCTGCATGCGCGTTGCCAACATGGTTCTTACCTCCAGCATGTCCTCGGGAATGGAAACCACCGCTCCCTGATCCTTTAAGCCCACTGCCGCCTGCTGCACGACCTCGGTGAAAAGATATTGCAGCGTGTCGTAATCCGGGTGCCGTCGGAACCAAGCGACCACCTCGTCGATCAGGCCGAGCAGTTCACCCGGTTCATGGCAATGCTCCAGACGGAACAGCAGTGCCGCCAGACTTTCCCGCCGAGCCAACTCATCCTTGGGAAAGGCACTCTCGTCCAGGAGATAATAGCGGACTTTCGGCTGCCAATGCCAGAGCGACGACTCTTTCGGCAAGGCGATCAAGCGGGTGGTGTCGGTGGGGGCGTTCCAGGGCTGGTCGCCGTTGTAGAGGACGATCGGCAGAACGGGCGGCAGACAGTGTTGGCTCTTGAGCTTGTGCTCCCGGATGATCTGCTGCCAGAGCAGGCCGACATAGACCTGCATGCGAACGGGCATCCATCGGTCAATCTTGGATTGAAACTCCAGCAAGATGTAGAGATAGATGTCTGTGCCATCGTGGGTCGGCAAGCGCCAGATCACGTCGCCATCGCGTCGTTTGCCCCGCCGCGCGTGAAATTTGGCAGGGACCATTTCCATGCGGCTGAAGTCGATGCCAGCCGCCATGGCCTCGGGCACGAACTCGCGCACCAGCCCTTCGACCATGAGCGGGTGCGAGAAGAGTCTGTGGTACAACGAGTCAAAATCGGCCATCAGAGCTTTCCGGGGACCAGACGGTAAAACCATCATAGCAGTCCATGCCGGTCCATGTCACCAAGGGGAGCGTTCGAGCGGATTATGCGCTCAGACGCTCCCAAAATCTTCTGTCGTTCAAGGTTGGAACGGATATCGTGACCATCTCGTACGGAAGCAGATCATTAACCAGCCTTGCATGTAATTGTTGTCCACTTGATTCGAATACTGCCGACACAGAATAAGTCTTCGCCTTGTAGGCGCGACCTATTCTGCGGAAGCGGTCTCCGATTTTTATCGTTACTGGCACGGTGCCTCGGAACTAAACAATGGCAACGTCTACAACTGTACGGATTAAGCTTCTTTGTTCTGATCAGAACTTTCCTTTTTCAATACGAAACACGTCTGGCTTTGTCGGATTTGCGATGTAGGACAGCCTGAGCATCGCCTTCTTGAACTCGACCGGTTTGTCCTTGCTGGCCTTCTTTTCATCGACGGGATCGACGATTGGCACCAACTGCAAAACAACCATGCGACCTTTGGCGTCGGCACCACGGAACACCAGGACAGTACCGTCCGGCAGGCCCTGGTTCACGGCGACGCTGTCCTTGGCGTAGCTGCCCTTGTCCAGAAAATAGGCCGCCAGCGCGTTGGTGGTAGGCACGACCTGCTTGGCATCGACACCGCCGGCGTCGCCCCAGACGACGTTGACCTGGATCAACTTGGCGGTGGTTGCCCCGAAGATGTAGGAAACTGTCGCTGGCGGCGAGTCGGGGACCAGCGTCTTGCCGGGCACGATGAGAACGGCCGTGCGCTCGGTGTCGTTCACCGCTCTGGCGGGTTCGTCGACGCTGAAATCGGCCTTGATCGCCTTTTTCACCTCGGCCTCGGTCATGCCGAAATGGGCCGAACGATAACCGTCGATGGTTGCCGGTTCAGCGGCCTGTGCTGGGTCGCCGCCAACCGACGACGCCGGCTTTCCACTTTCTGCAAAGGCTATCGACAACCCGAGAATAGCCACCGCCGAAACAGCAATAGCCACGGACAACTTCTTCATCATGCTCTCCTGATAGCGAACAAGGGTAAGGGACGAGCCCAACGGAATAGACCGTGTTGGTCTATCCATTGAACGTAGCGGAGGTAATCGGGGACGCGGGAGAGGTGCCATTCCTCGGTCTTGGCCCGCAGCAGGTAGAGGCCGTTGAGGCCGAGCAACAGCAGGCAATGACGGAGGGCTTCGTCAGGGCCACCCTGGCTAAGGAAAGGGACCGAGATCAGCCACCACGTCAGATTCTTGGCGATGTAGGCTGGATGCTTGGTCCAGCGATAGGGGCCGTTGGTGATGATGCCGCGATGGGTGAGATTGGAAAACCGTGCGCCGAATATCACCGTCGCCCAGACATAGATCGCCACCAGCAGCAGGATCGCCCCGCCCCAGAGGCAGTATGCGACCGGAAAGTCCCACAGCCATTGGCCCCAAGGAGTGCCGCCGGAATCGTAGGCGAGATACTGCCGTCCGAACAGCGACCAGAACGGCTCGTAGCAGACCAGCGCCGCCGCCCAGCCGAGCAGAGTCGGTTCGGCCGAGCGGATATGGGTGTCGGCCAGGCGCAGGGTCGCGAGGTAGCCCATCGACACCAGAGCGACGTCGATGAAGTAGAGGAAGTCATAGAGAAAATCGAACCACGCCTTGAATCCGGTCAACTGGCTGAAATCGTAAACGATGTATTTTCCGAGGCCGGCACACATCGAAGTGAACATCAACGGCAGAAAGAAGCCCTTGATCAGCCAGCCGAGCAGATGCTGGCCAAGCATCCGGGTATCCACCGCATGCCATTGCAGCAGCACCGCCATGCCCATGTGCCAGAGGCCATCGCGCGGCTCCGGCATATGGCGGTCAATCAGATAAATGTAGGGCAGCCCGAGAAACAACAGCGGCGGCACCACGGCCCACAGCATCTGATAATAGCGAATATAATAACTGCCGTGATACTCGGGAAACAGCCAGTAGAGCAGCGCCACGAAGCCCAGGCTCCCCAGAAGGCCGACGTATTTGACCAGAGCGCGGTTCCAGGACGGATCGTTGTGTGCGAAATCCATCCCGGTCGATGGTCTCAGATGGACCCGTTGCCAGCCGAGGTCGACGAGGAAAATCCCTCCCGCCGTGACCGCCATCACGAACAGCGCCGAAAACACGACCTCGTCGCCGAACGGATGTGATGCCCGGAGGAGGGCGAGGGCGAGCAGGAGGGGGATGCGGCGGCGGGGGATTAGACGGTAAAATGCGCATGAACCTATGAACAGGCTTCATGAATGTCCCGGAGCAACCTCAACGACCTCCTCGCCTTTTTGGCCGTGGCGCGAGAGCGCAGCTTCACCAAGGCGGCGGCGGCGCTCGGGGTGTCGCAGTCGGCGCTCAGCCACACCATTCGCGGCCTTGAGGCACGGTTGGGCCTGCGGCTTCTCACCCGCACCACCCGCAGCGTGGCGCCGACCGATGCCGGCGAACGCCTGCTCCGCACCGTGGGACCGCGTTTCGACGAAATCGACGCCGAATTGGCGGCGCTCAGCGAACTGCGCGACAAGCCGGCGGGAACCATCCGTGTCGTCAGCGGCGAGCACGCGGCGGACACCATCCTGTGGCCGGAGTTGGCGAAGGTGCTGCCGACCTATCCCGACATCAGCGTCGAGGTCATTATCGATTACGGCCTGACCGACATTGTCGCCGAGCGATATGACGCCGGCATTCGCTTTGGCGAGCAGGTGGAGAAGGATATGATCGCCTTGCGCATCGGTCCGGACATGCGCATGGCCGTGGTCGGCGCCCCCACCCATTTCGCGACGCAGGCCAAGCCGATGGCACCGCAGGACCTGACCGGCCATGATTGCATCAACATGCGGCTGCCGACCTATGGCGGGTTCTACGCCTGGGAGTTCGAGAAGGGCGGCCGGGAATTACATGTACGGGTAAACGGGCGCGTAGCGTTCAACACCATTCCGCAAATCCTCAAGGCCGCCCTGGCTGGTTTCGGCTTGGCCTACCTGCCGGAAGACCTCGTGCTGCCGTATTTGATCGAGGAACGGCTCATTCGCGTCCTTGAAGACTGGTGTCCGCTCTTTTCCGGCTATCATCTCTATTACCCCAGCCGCCGCCAGCCCACCCCGGCCTTCTCCGTGCTGGTGGAGGCGCTGCGTTACCGTGGCTGACGGCGCGATCCGAGTGCGGCCATGACGCCGGCTACCGCCACCACGCCCATGCCCAGAATGGTCAGGCCATCGGGCACATGGTCGAATACGCTCCATCCGAGCAGGCCGGCCCAGAGCAGTTGCAAGTAATTGACCGGAGCCAGCAGGGACGCCGGGGCGTGTCGATAGGCGGCCGTGAAGAGGAAATGGCCCAGGCCAGCGGTTACTCCCAAGCTCAGAAACAGCGACACCTGCCACCACGTCGGCGCGTCTCCCACCCAATACCAGGGCAAGGAGGCCCCAAAGCAAATCGATCCGACCAGCGCGGTATAAAACAGCAACGCGAGAGTGCTCTCCGTGCTCACCAGGACGCGCGACAGTAGGTGGTAGGCGATGGTTGCCACGACCGTACAAAGGACGCAGGCGACTCCGGTTGCATCCAGACCGCTGCCAGGCCGGACGATCAACAGCACCCCGGCGAATCCGATAGCTGTCGCGGCCCAGCCCAGCGCGCCGACGTGTTCGCGCAGGACTATACCGGCCATCAGCATCACCAGAATCGGCGCCAGAAAGACGATTGCCGTTGTCTCGGCCACCGGCATTCGTTGCAGGGCCAACCCGAAGAACAGCGACGCAACAGCCAGGCAACCGGCACGGACCAGGACGAGCCCGGTTCGGCGCGTCTGCACGAGCTGCCTGCCATGGGTCGGCGCAAGGATGATGATCATCAGCAGGCAATTCACGATGTAACGGATGGCCACGACAAGCGGTACATTGTACTGCATGGAAAGATATTTTGTGGTCGCGTCCATGCAGGCCAGAAAGAACAGCGCAGAGATGAACATCAGCATCCCTCGGAAGGGATGGCTGATCGATAATCCCTGATCGGCAGGCGGTTGCGGAGATCGCCTTGCGCTGCCTTCATGATTTGAAGATATGGCTGTCTGTTGCGGATTTTCCATCTTTACAATTAACTCATCCTGCAATCGTTCAGGATAAGAATTAGCAGGCCCGGGCGCATGCGATTAGATGATGATATTGGCATAGGCCCATGAGGTGCATTCATGAATGCACCGGAATGCCGATCTGGCACGACAACGGACAACGGCAACAAGCTGAATGACCCTCTATGCGCATCAGCCGTCCTGGTCGGTTCCGCCGACAGCGGACTTCAGCGAGGCCCCCGGCCGGAACTTCGGCGCCTTCGAGGCTGGAATCGCGATTTCGGCACCTGTGCGAGGATTGCGGCCGACACGCGCCGCCTGCTCGACCACCTCGAAGCTGCCGAAGCCTGTGAAACGAATGTCGTCGCCCCTAGCCAGAGTCTCGGTGACCGTCCCGAGCACGGCGTCGACGACGCGCCCTGCTTCCGCCTGAGACAGGTTGGTCTTGACGGCAACGGCCGCAACGAACTCACCCTTGTTCATGGACAAACAGCCTTTCCGATCAAGTCGCGGCAGAGAGAGCGGCTCTATTACCACGGCTTGGGCGAGGCTATCCTGACAAATTTGCGCCGTAGCCACAAAAAGGGCGGCCAAGACCTCGCCATTGATGGTTTCTCCCGGTGCCCGCAGGTTCGTTTCCCTGGTGCCGCTGGTCACCGGAAAGTCCCGAAAACCCAGCCAACTCACCGACTGATTCGATTCCGGTTGGCGCCGGATACCGAGGGAACCTTCGAATCGTAATGTTGATGGCGTCCGCTAACTATTTGAAATCACGATAATAAAAAACTATACCAACTTGGCAGTCGGTTAGTTCCTCCAGAGAAAGAGGGCGTAGAGAGAGCAAAAATGGGCGAAAATGGCCCAAAATCAGGCCCGGCCGGTTAGCAAAACCAGCCCCTTAACCGTTTGAACTATTGGTATTTTCTAGGTGCCTCCCCCTCGGGGAGAAAGTCTATACTATGAATACTGGCGGAGGGAGGGGGATTCGAACCCCCGATAGAGGTTTAAGCCTCTATAACGGTTTAGCAAACCGCCGCCTTCAGCCGCTCGGCCATCCCTCCAAGCCGGGCAGTTGACCTGAGGGGTCTGTGCTGCGCGGCTGCAAGGACTTTCTAGCGGTATATCGTGCCGACTGTCAATGCTGTGATCCGGGCATGCGGGGCTCCGAACTCGGGTTAACGGGGGGGTGCGGCTTGCGCTGGGCGTGATTCTCTGCGTTTCCCGGATTTGGAATGCCTGATGCCGTTGAGCGCCTTGTCCCTGGGAGAACCGTCGCGCCTGCGTGCGCTGCATGAGCATTTTCGGTGATTGACGACCCGCGTGAGCCGTGCAAGGTGGTGCGCCCGTTGGCGGAGATGTTGCCTCTTGTGGTGTGCGGATGGTGCGCGGCACGATCGCCGATTGTGCAGACGACGAGCGCATTGTGGCCTGGGGCGAGGCGCATCTGCCGTTTCTCCGCGAGATTCTGCCTGATCGCCCTGGCGTTCCGGGCGGCCGATGGCTGATCTTGCTGATGAACCGAATCGAGCCCCGGTCGCTCCTCTTCCGCGAACGTCGTCATCATACTTTATAGACAGTGAGCAACCGGCGGCGGCGATCACATCGCGGCGGGGGTGCGACGGCTTTTGACTTGCGAGGCGGTTGCGCCCATTATGGGGCCGTCGGCCGGTCGGGGCCGGCGCCGGTTGATGTGCGTGCGGGTGGGGTTTGGCTTTCTGATGAACGTGTTCAAGGGGTTTCGCCAGCAGTTGCTGGCTGTGCTTGGAGAGATGGCCGGGGCGGGAGAGCTGCCGGGTGGATTGGACACCTCCCGCGTCGCGGTGGAGCCGCCGCGCGAGGCCGCTCATGGCGATGTCTCCACCAACGCCGCCATGGTGCTGGCCGGGCAGGCCAAGGCCAATCCGCGCCAACTGGCGCCGAAGATCGCCGAGCGGCTGAAGGCGCTGCCTGGGGTCACCGGAGTCGAGGTCGCCGGGCCGGGCTTCCTCAATCTGCGCTTCACGCCGGAGTTTTGGCAGGCCCAGATCGCGGTGATCCTGCGCGCCGGGCTGGCCTATGGCGACAGCGACGCCGGGGGCGGGTTGCCGGTCAATGTCGAATATGTCTCGGCCAACCCGACCGGGCCGCTCCATGCCGCCCACGCGCGCGGCGCGGTGGTCGGCGATGCCCTGGCCAACCTGCTGGAAAAGGCCGGGTTCGCGGTCACCCGCGAATATTACATCAACGACGCCGGGGCCCAGGTCGATGTGCTCGGGCGCTCGGCCTATTTGCGCTATCGCGAGGCGCTGGGCGAGAGCATCGGCGAGATTCCGGCCGGGCTCTATCCCGGCGAGTATCTCAAGGAGGTCGGGCAGGTGCTGGCGGCCCGCGATGGCCGGCGCTGGCTGGAGGCTCTCGAGTCGGAGTGGCTGCCGGCGGTGCGCGACTTCGCCATCGACGCCATCATGGTCGGGATCAAGGAGGATTTGACCGCTCTCGGGGTCGGCATCCAGGTGTTCAGCTCCGAGCGGGCGCTGGTGGCGGCGGGGGCGGTGCGGGCGGCGTTCGACACCCTGACGGCGCGCGGCCTGATTTACGAGGGCGTGCTCGAGCCGCCCAAGGGCAAGGTGCCCGACGATTGGGAGCCGCGTCCGCAAACCCTGTTCCGGGCGACGCAGTTCGGCGACGATGTCGACCGGCCGCTGCGCAAATCCGACGGTTCCTGGACCTATTTCGCCAACGATATCGCCTATCATCTCGATAAGTACCGCCGTGGCGCGCGGGTGCTGATCGATGTCTGGGGCGCCGACCATGGCGGCTACATCAAGCGCATGCAGGCGGCGACAACGGCGATCACCGAGGGCGGCGCGGCGCTCGACGTCAAAATCTGCCAGCTGGTTCATTTGATGGACAATGGCGTGCCGGTCAAGATGTCGAAGCGGGCCGGGACCTTCGTCACCCTGCGCGACGTCATCGAGCGGGTCGGGGCCGATGTCGTGCGCTTCATCATGTTGACCCGGCGCAACGATCAGACCCTGGAGTTCGATTTCGCCAAGGTCACCGAGCAATCCAAGGACAATCCGGTCTTTTACGTCCAGTATTGCCATGCGCGCTGCCGGTCGGTGCTGCGCCATGCCGGCGAACCGGACGCGGAGATGCTGGCCGCCGAGGCGCCGCTCGATCGGCTTTCCAGCCCCGAGGAGTTGGAACTGATCCGTCTGCTCGCCGGTTGGCCGCGCCTGGTCGAGGCGGCGGCTGAGGCACATGAGGCGCACCGCGTCGCCTTTTTCCTCTATGACCTCGCTGCGGGCTTCCATGCACTCTGGAACAGGGGTAAGGACGATACGACATTGCGGTTCCTGGTCGAGGGCGATCCTGGGTTGAGCCGGGCGCGTCTCGCCCTGGTCAAGGCGGTGGCCACGGTGATCGCTTCGGGATTGAGGGTGATCGGCGTCGCGCCGGTGGAGGAGTTGCGGTCGTGAGGTGTGAAACACCATGAGCCGGTGGCACGAAAGAGATTTCGAGGCGGAAGACGAGGCGGAGTATCCGCGCCGTCGGGCAGGGGGCGGGCTGTGGGCCGGCCTGGCCAAGCTCGGCTTCGTCGTGGGCGCGGTTACGATTGTCGCGGGCAGCGTCTGGTTTGGCTTCCGCCATTCGGCCGGCATCTCCGACGAGGCGTCGCTGCCGCTGATCAAGGCCGATCCCCGGCCGCTGAAATCCCGCCCCGCCCAGCCCGGCGGCATGGAAGTGCCCAATCAGGATAAGCTGGTGTTCGACCGGCTGGATCCCGGTGCCGCGCCGCCGATGGTCGAGCGCCTGTTGCCGCCGCCCGAGGCGCCGCTGCCCCGGCCGGTGGCTCCGGTGACGCCGCCGCCGTCCGCCGAGGGCGCTCCCGGCAAGACCGCCTCGCGCACCGCCATCGATACCGTGATGGCGCCGCCGCCGATGCCGCTGCGCTCCGGGTTGCCGGGCGAGGTCTCGCCGGCGACTCAGCAGATGCCGGATGTGGCGCCGCCGCCGCTGCCGTTGGCGGTTGTGCCCGCCAGCCCCGCGCCTCCGGCCGCCGGGGCCAAGCCCGGGACCGTGCCTGGGGCCGGGAGCAAGCCGGCGACTTCGCCGCCGCTGGCGCTCAAGCCGGGCGCCCTACCGCCGACCACGGCCAAGTCGGCGACCACGCCGCCACTGGCGCTCAAGCCGGGGGTCACGCCGCCGGCCACGACCAAGCCGGCGACCACGCCGCCGCAGAGTGTGGGCAAGCCGACGCCGCTGACCGGTGGCTCCGTGCGCGTCCAGGTCGGCGCCGTTCTCAGCGAGGCCGATGCCCGGGGGGAATGGAAGCGGTTGCAGAGCCGGCATCCGGAATTGTTGGGTGGGTTGTCCCTGACCGTGACCCGTGTCGATCTCGGTGAAAAAGGTGTCCGTTTCCGTCTTCAGGGTGGGCCGGTCGATGAGGCGCGCGCGCGTTTCATCTGCGACCAGCTCAAAGGCCAAAACCTCGGGTGTCAGCTTGCCCGCAATTGATCGCTCCCCCCGTGCCGGCGTTGCTCCGGCCGTGCCCAAAGCCATGGTGTTCGGCTGCACCGGGACCGTGCTCCTGCCCGAGGAGCGCGCGTTCTTCGCCGAAACCAATCCGCTCGGCTTCATCCTGTTCAAGCGCAATGTCGAATCGCCGGAGCAGGTCAAGACCCTGATCGGCGATTTGCGCGCCGCGGTCGGCCGCGAGGACGCGCCGGTGCTGATCGATCAGGAGGGCGGCCGGGTGGCGCGGTTGCGTCCGCCCGACTGGCCGGCTCACCCGCCGGCCCGCTGCATCGGCGCCCTGGCCGAACAAAACCACGAGGCCGGACGCGAGGCGGCGTGGCTGAACGGCCGTCTGCTGGCGGCGATGCTCCACGATCTCGGGATTACGGTGGATTGCACCCCGGTCTGCGACGTGCCGGTGCCCCACGCCCATGACGTGATCGGCGACCGCGCGTTTTCCGAGAATCCGGATCTGGTCAGTTTTCTCGCCCGCGCCTGCTGCGATGGCCTGCTGGCCGGTGGTGTGCTGCCGGTGATCAAGCATATTCCGGGACATGGCCGCGCCCGCACCGACAGTCACGCGGAGTTGCCGGTGGTCGAGGAGACCCGCCGGGAGCTGGACATCACCGACTTCGTGCCCTTCCGCGAACTGGCCGATCAGGCGATGGGCATGGTCGCCCATGTCGTCTATCGCGCCATCGATCCCGAGCATCCGGCCAGCACCTCGCCGATCGTGATCGGTCAGGTGGTGCGCCAGCAACTCGGGTTCGACGGGCTGCTGTTCAGCGACGATCTCTCGATGGGCGCCCTGCACGGCTCGCCGGCCACCCGGGCGCTGGCGGTGCTGGAGGCGGGGTGCGACATCGCGCTGCACTGCAACGGCACCATGGCGGAGATGCGCGAGGTCGCGGCGGTGACGCCGCCGCTCGAGGGAGAGGCCGGCATCCGCTGGGAGCGGGCGCGGCTGGCCCTCAGGCCGCCGCAGCCGATGATCCTGGCCGAGGCGCGCGGGCGTTTGGCCAAGCTGCTGGAAGCGGTGCGTCTCGATGCCGCGACCGGCGACTGGGTGGCGGCGGGCACCGACCCCACCGAGTATCCGGCGCAGGTTGCGGGCTGAGCGCGGGGATGGACGTCGGCCACATTCTGTTCGACCTGTCGGCGGCGGCGCTGCCGGTGATTCTGGGCATCACCCTCCACGAGGCCGCGCACGGCTTCGCCGCCTGGAGGCTGGGCGACGATACCGCCTGGCAGCTCGGCCGGGTGTCGTTCAATCCGATTCGTCACATCGACCCGATGGGCACGCTGGTGCTGCCGGCGCTGATGTATGGCGCCAGCGGCTTTCTGTTCGGCTGGGCCAAGCCGGTGCCGGTGAACTTCGCCCGTCTGCGCCAGCCCAGGCGCGACATGGTGTGGGTGGCGCTGGCCGGGCCGGGGATCAACGTCGTGCTGGCGCTGCTGTCGGCCTACCTGCTGACCTGGGTGGACGAGCTGCCGCGTGCCGTCCAGTCCTGGTCGGTGCTGGCGCTGTTGACCTCGGTGCAAATCAACGTCGTGCTGGCGGTGTTCAACCTGATTCCGATCCCGCCCCTCGATGGCGGCCGGGTGGCGGTGGGGTTGCTGCCGGTGCCGCTGGCCATCCGGCTGGCCCGGATGGAGCGGGCGGGCATGCTGCTGCTGTTGTTCGCCTTCATCATTCTGCCCCTGGTCGGGTCCCAGACCGGCCTGCGGCTCGACGTGTTTTCCGTTATCCTGACCCCGCTGGTCGATTGGGCGTCCAACCTTATCTGCGGACTGTTTGGCATTCCCATTCATTTCGGCGGTTACTGAGGAGCGGTGGCGATGGCGGCGGCTGAGGAGTTCGTCGAGGACGTCCGCGACGGCAGCCCGACCAATCCCGAGCAGCTGGTGCTGGCCCTCGATGGCTTCGAAGGGCCGATCGATCTGCTGCTCACCCTGGCCCGCGATCAGAAGGTCGATCTCACCCGCATTTCGATTTTGCAGCTGGCCGACCAGTTTCTCGAATTCGTGGCGGTGGCGCGGCGGGTGCGCATCGAGCTGGCCGCCGATTACTTGGTGATGGCGGCGTGGCTGGCCTACCTCAAGTCGCGGCTGCTGCTGCCCGAACCCGAGAGTTCCGACGAGGAGCCGGGCGGCGCCGAAATGGCGGCGGCGCTGGCCTTTCAGCTCCAGCGTCTGGAGGCGATGCGCGGCGTCGGCGCGCGGCTGATGGCCCGGCCCCAGCTCGGCCGCGACATTTTCGTCCGGGGCGCTCCCGAGGGGCTGGAGGTGGAAAAGACCCCGGTGCTCGAGGTGACCCTCTACGACCTGCTCAAAGCCTATGGCGAGCACCGGCGGCGTCAGGAGACCTCGACCCTGACCATCCGGCCGCTGGATCTCTATTCGCTTGAGGATGCGCTGTCCCGGCTTTCCAAGCTGCTGGGCTCGCTGCCCGACTGGGCGACCCTGTCCTCGTTTCTGCCCGTGAACGCCGACGGCTCGTTGCGCAGCCGCTCGGCCCTGGCCGCGACCTTCGCGGCGAGCCTGGAACTGGTCAAGGAAGGCCGGATCGAATTGCGGCAGGATGGCGCCTTCGGGCCGATCTGGCTGCGGCGCGTGCCGCCGGTAAGGTGAAGAGATGAGTGAAGAAAACCAAGAGCTTGCCAACGAGGACCCGCCGGCCCCGGCCCCGGAACCGGCCCTGTATCCGGATGTCGAAGACGAAGATGAAGATGAAGACGAAGCAGGCGAGGCCGACGCGCCGCCGCCATTGCTGTTGCAGGACCGCGATGTGCAATTGCGCCTGCTCGAGGCGCTGCTGTTCGCGGCCACCGAGCCGCTGGAAGAGCCGGTGCTGGCCGCGCGCTTTCCCGAGGGCGTCGATGTCGGGTCGTTGCTGGAAGAAACGCGCGGCCGCTATGCCGGGCGGGGCGTCGAGCTGGTGCGCATGGACCGGCGTTGGGCGTTTCGCACCGCCCCAGATCTCGCGCCCTATCTGCGGCTGAAGGAGGATGTCCAGCGCAAGCTGTCGCGGGCGGCCATCGAGACCCTGGCCATCATCGCCTATCACCAGCCGGTGACCCGGGCCGAAATCGAAAGCATCCGGGGCGTGGCCACCAGCAAGGGCACCCTCGATCTGCTGATGGAAAACAACTGGATCAAGCCCGGCCGGCGGCGCGAGACCCCGGGCCGGCCGCTGACCTGGGTCACCACCGAGTATTTCCTCGATCACTTCAGTTTGTCTTCGCTGCGCGATCTGCCCGGCGTCGAAGATTTGCGCGCCGCCGGTATGCTCGACGCCCGCCCGGTGCTGGCCGCCTTCCGCGATACGTCCGAGGATAAGAGCAGCAGCGAGGATTAGGGGTCTGGGGCCGTTGGCCCCAGCGGGGTCCAGGGGCGGAGCCCCCTGGTCGCCGAAGGCAAGGCCAGGGCTCTGCCCTGGACCCGCCAAAGGCCGGGGGCCTTTGGAAACCGGGACGTTTATAGCGGGGGGGCTACGGCGTCGATGCGGGCCTTGAGTTGGTTGAGGGCGACCGGCTTGACCAGATAGCCGCTGGCGGCCAGCTCCTTGGCGGTGATCACGGTTTCCGAGCCGGCGTCGGCGGTCAGCATCACCACCGGAGTGGCGGCGATGGCGGCGATCTTCACCGCCCGCACCTGACGCAGGAACTCCAACCCGCCGATCGGTTTCATGTGAATGTCGCAAAATACGATGTCGGGGCGGGTGCGCAGCAGTTCCAGCAGGCCGTCCTTGCCGTTGGCGGCCTCGGCGATCGAGCGGATGCCGATCTGGTGCAATTGCTGGCGGATCAACTGGCGAGTATAGGCCTCGTCCTCGACCAGCAGCACCTTCAGTTTTTCATAGTCGATGGCGTTCGCCATGGCTCATCTCCGTGATGTGAGGGGACCGGTTGCCGCCGCCAGCTCCTCGTGGGTCGCGGGCAGCAGGCTGGCCATGAGGGTCGCGGTGTCGAGATCGCCGGCATCGAGGCAGTCCTGGACGTCGGCCGCCAACTGGGCGAGGCGGGTCGCGCCCACCGAGGCGGCGGCGCCTTTCAGGGCGTGGGCGGCGTCGCGGGCGGTGGCGAGATCGGCTTCGCACAGCGCCGCGTTGATCGCCCCGAGCATCGCCGGCACCCCGGCGACGAAATCACCGAGAAAGCCCAGGGAGTCGGGGCCGAGATCGCCGAAGGATTCGATCAGCCGGCCGGTGTCGAAAATCGCCGGATCGATGGCGGCGGCCGGAGCCGGAGCCGGCGCGGCGGTGGCGGTCGCGGCACTCCGGACCGGCTCGGGCTCGGGCGTCCGGCGCAGCGCCGCGGCGCCGGGCAGCAGCCGTTCCAGGGTCTCGGCCAGCGCCTTGCTGTCGATCGGTTTGGTCAGATAGCCATCCATGCCGGCCTCCAGGCACTCCTCTTCGGTGCCGGCCAGGGCGTCGGCGGTCAGGGCGACGATCGGCAACCGGGCGCTCGTGCCGGCCTCGGTGCCCCGGATCGCGCGGGTCAGCTCGAACCCGTCCATTTCGGGCATGTGGAAGTCGGTGAGCAGCAGGCCATGGCCGCCGCGTTCCAGCAGCCGCAGCGCCTCCAGCCCGTTGGCCCCGACCTCGTGAGCGTAGCCGAGCCGGGTCAGCAGACGCTTGATCACCACCTGATTGGTGGCGTTGTCCTCGGCGACCAGCACCAGCGCCCCCGCCGCCCGCGCCTCTGCGAGCGGTGGCGGCGCCCAGGCCATGGCGCCGTCGCCCCCTTGCCGCCGGTCGAGCCGCGCCCGGCCCAGCGCCGCCGCGATGGTGAACCACAACCGCCGGCGTCCGACCGGCAGGGTCAGGGCGGCGAAGGCGCGATCCCGCTCCGCCATCGCCAGGTCGGCCCGGCCGCCGGCCAGAATCACCGGCACCCCGCCGGCCGCCGCGCCCCCGGTCCCGGCCCGGAGCAGCAGCACCTGGGCACCGGAGGTTTGAACCGTCACCCCCGCCGCCGCGAGCAACCGGCCGAGCACCCGCGTCTGGGCCTCGTCGAAGCCGGACAGGCCGACCACGGCGTCGTCGATGGCGATTTCGGGCTGGAGCGGTGCCGGGTCGAGCGGCTCCAGGGGCAGTTCGAACCAGAAGCACGAGCCCTCGCCCGGCCGGGAGCTGACGCCGATCTCGCCGCCCATCAGCAGGCAGAGGCGCAGGCAGATCGACAGTCCCAGGCCGGTGCCGCCATATTTGCGCGCCGTCGAGCTGTCGGCCTGGACGAACGGGCGGAACAGCCGCTCCTGCTGGGCCTCGGTGAGACCGATGCCGGTATCGCGAACCTCGAAGCGCACGCCCCCGGAAGCCGCGGCAACCGCCAGGGTGACGCTGCCGGTCTCGGTGAATTTGACGGCGTTGCCCATCAGGTTGAGCAGCACCTGCCGGATGCGGGTGGGGTCGCCGGCGAAGCGGTCGGGCAGGGCGGGGTCGGCATCGAGCACCAGCGCCAGCCCGCGCTCATCGGCCCGCGCCCCGACCAACTCGGCGGTGCCCTCGACCAGATCGGCGAGCGAGAACGGCACGCGCTCGATTTCCAGCCGTCCGGCCTCGATCTTGGAGAAGTCGAGAATGTCGTTGATGATGGTCAGCAGCGCCTGGGCCGACTGGCGGATCACCGTCGACATGCTGCGCTGATCCTCGGTGAGGTCGCTCTGATCCAGCAATTCGGCCATCGACATCACGCCATTCATCGGCGTGCGGATTTCATGACTCATCATGGCCAGGAAGGAGGATTTGGCGCGGGTCGCCTCCTCGGCCTTGTCCCGCGCCTCGGCGAGGTCGACGGTCATGCCCTTGAGGGTGCGGGCATTGTCGCGGAAGGCGGCCAGCGCCTTGGCCAGGGCGCCGATCTCGTCGCTCCGGCCGGTCGAGGGCACCTCATGCTCGAGATCGCCCCCGGCGACCGCCGACATGGCGTCGGTCATTTCGCCCAGCGGCCGGATCACCCGCTGGCGGATGGTGGAGAACGCGCCGGCGAAGGCCAGCGCCGCCACCACCAGCAGCCCGATCAGCCAGCCGCGCTGCTCGCCGATCGCCCGGGTCGACGCCTCGAAAATCGTCTGGCCGGCGTGGTCCTGCTGCTCGGTCAGGCGCTCGATCACCGAGAGCAGCGGGTTGATCGACGGGTACATCACCCGCGCGACATAGGTGGTCAGTCCGGCGACATCCTGCCCGGCCAGAATGTCGGCCAGCTCGTCGAGGGCGGCGTTGGCCTCGGCCATCCGCGCCTCGGCCTCTTCGACCAGCACGACCGCAGTACGGCCCTCGACCCGGTCGCGGTAGTCGGCCCAGGCGGGCGCGATGCGCTCGCGGCCCCGGCGCACCACCTGCTCGCCTTCCTCCCAGGTCAAATCCCCCGTGCGCACCCGCACCGCCGTGACGATGCCGGCGTTGGTGTAGCCGTCGGACACGGTTTTCAGGTCCAGCGAGGGCAGCAAGGCGTGGCCATACAGCTGATCGACCAGGGTTTGCGACAACCCCACCGCCCAGACGCTGCCCAGGGCCAGCGCCACCATCAGCACCGCGATCGCGGCCAGGGTCGAATAGGCCCGCCCCCGAATACTCATCGTTCGTCCCCCGAAGGCCAGGGCTCTGCCCTGGACCCGCCAAAGGCTGGCGGCTTTTGGAAACCATGACTGGTTTCTGTCATTGTCAGCCTCTCAGCGCAGCGGATAGGCGAACAGCAGCCCGCCGCGCAGCCACAATTCATTCAAGCCGCGATCGAGCTTCAGCGGGCTGGCTCGTCCGACATTGTTTTCGAAGCTTTCGCCGTAATTGCCGACCTGGACGATGATTCGCGCCGCCCACTGATCGTCGAGTCCGAGCGCCGCGCCCAGCCCCGGCGTCAGCCCGAGCAAGCGCCGGACCCGCGGCGTGTCGCTGGCCTTCATCGCGCCGAGGGTGGCGCGCGAGACCCCGAGTTCCTCGGCCTCGATCATCGCCGCCAGCGTCCAGCGCGCGATTTCAAACCAATGGTCGTCGCCCTTGCGGACCAGCGGTCCGAACGGCTCCTTGGAAATCTGCTGGCGCAGCAGCTGATAATGCTCGGGTTCGGGCAGGGCGGTGATCCGGATCGAGGCGAGGGCGGAGGAGTCCGCGGTCACCGCCGCGCAGGCGCCCTCGAGAAAGGCCCGGATCATCTCCTTGAAGTCGGTTTTGCCCACCGCCGTGAAGGCGATGTGGCGGGCGGAGAAATGCTCCCGGAGATTGTCCTCGGCGGTGGTGCCGCGCTGAAAGCAGATCGGCAGCCCGAGCAACTGGCGCAGGGTGCGGATGCCGCTGTCGCGCCGGACCAGGAAGCCCTGGCCATCGAAGAAATTCACCCCCACCGGTTGCAGGGTGAACTCGGTGACCCGGCTGAGGGTGATGGTGACGGTGCGGCTGAGAATGTCGATCTCGCCGCGCGACAGCGCCGCCAGCCCCTTTTGCACCGGCGCCGACGAAAACTCGACCTTGGCGGCATCCCCAAGCACCGCCGCCGCCACCGCCCGGCAATAATCGACATCGAAACCGCGCCACTGTCCGGCGGCATCGCGTTGGGAAAAGCCGGCGACGCCGCTGGAAACCCCGCAGCGGACGACACCATGCTGGCGCACCGTCTCCAAAGTTTGGGCGCGGGCGCCAGCGCTCGTTATGAGCAGAGCCCCCAGCGCGGCCGCCGCGAAGGCGCGAAGAAAAGCGGTCATCGGTCGGGCGGGCTCCGGCAAGCGGCGAGACCCCGCACTCTACACCGCCCGCCGGCTTCGCGCCATCCCGGCCCTCGGACTGGACAGGGGAATTGGAGGACGGATGGCGGCGCAGATAGCAGGGGAGCGCCGCTCCCCCGCACCCCCTCGCAAGGGGCCGAAAGGCCCCTTGACCCCTGGACTTTTTTCTGTCCCCCCATCCCGGTCGTATCAGCGGCACTTCTGGGGATGGGGGGACAGAAAAAACCCGTGGGGTCCGGGGAGCCCATCGGGTTCCCCGGGCAGGGGCTCGGGGGCGGCTGCCCCCGACATCCGCCCTGCCACCGTCTCCCGATTCCCCTATCCAGTCCGAGGGCCGGGCCGTTACGTCGCGGTGCCGCCGACGGTTAGGCCGTCGAGGCGCAGGGTTGGTTGTCCGACGCCGACCGGCACGCCTTGGCCGTCCTTGCCGCAGACGCCGATGCCGGGGTCCATGCGGCTGTCATTGCCGATCATGGAGATCCGGGTCAGGGCGTCGGGGCCGTTGCCGATCAGGGTGGCGCCCTTGACCGCGGGGCCGACGCGGCCGTTCTCGATCAGGTAGGCCTCGGAGGCGGTGAACACGAACTTGCCGCTGGTGATATCGACCGAGCCGCCGCCGAAATTGACCGCGTACAGTCCGGACTTGACCGAGGCGATGATCTCCTCGGGGGTGTGGTGGCCCGAGCGCATCACGGTGTTGGTCATGCGGGGGATCGGGTGGTGGGCGAAGCTCTGGCGCCGGCCGTTGCCGGTGGGGCGCTGGCCCATCAGGCGGGCGTTCATCCGGTCCTGCATGTAGCCGACCAGAATGCCGTCTTCGATCAGGGTGGTGCATTGGGTGGGCGTGCCCTCGTCGTCGACACTGAGGGAACCGCGGCGGTTTTCGATGCCGCCATCATCGACCACGGTGACGCCCGGCGCGCCGATGCGCTGGCCCATCAGTCCGGCGAAGGCCGAGGTGCCCTTGCGGTTGAAATCACCCTCAAGGCCGTGTCCGATGGCCTCGTGCAACAGCACTCCCGGCCAGCCCGGCCCGAGCACCACGGTCATTTCACCGGCCGGGGCCGGGCGCGAACCGAGATTGACCAGGGCTTGTCGCAGCGCCTCGTCAACCTGGGCCTGCCACTGGGCGGGGGAGATGATGCGCTCATAGCCGTAGCGGCCACCGGTGCCGAAGCTGCCGCTTTCCATGCGCTCGCCGTCGCCGACGATCACCGAGACGTTGAGCCGGACCAGCGGACGCAGATCCGCGATCCGGCAGCCATCGGCGCGGATGATCTGCACCGCCTGCCATTCGCCGACCAGACCGGCGCTGACCTGACGGATGCGCGGATCGCGGGCGCGGGCGTAGGCATCGATGTCCGCCAGCAGCTTGACCTTGGCCTCGAAGGGCATCGGCGTCAGCGGATTGTCGGGGCTGTAGAGCGCCCGGTTGGTGCCGCGCGGCGGCTCGGACATCGCGGCGCTGCCGCTATGCCCGGCCCGCACCGCCCGCATGGTGACCGCCGCGCGCTTGAGTGCGTCCTCGGTCAGGGTCGAGGCGTGGGCATAGCCGAAGGTCTCGCCGGTCACGGCACGCAGGCCGAAGCCCTGGGCGGTGTCGAACCCGGCGCTCTTCAGCTTGCCATCGTCCCAGGACAGGCTCTCGGACTGGGCGTACTCCAGGTACAGTTCGCCGTCGTCGGCACCGGCAAGGGCTTCGGAGACCAGCGCTTCGGTGCGCACCCGGTCGAGGCCGGCTTTGTCGAAGAAGAGATCGTCGGTGACGGCAAGAGTGCTCACGGGATGCTCCAGGAAAGGGGGGCTAAGGAGTGTGGCGTTGACTGCGGGGCAAAACAAGGGGGGCGCGTACGGGGTGGGCGTGCCAAATGTCAGACGCCGGACTCACAGGCGGACTCACAAATCGACTCACAGCAATCGGAGTCGCTGTTTGGCACCCCCGGTTAACTAAATGATTTATCAGGGGGGCTCCGACATACGAAGTGGTGTTCCAGCGAGAGTCCACTGTGAGTCGGAAAGCGGAAATCAGCGCCACCAGCGCACCCACCATGGCCGCTTGCGGTCGGCCAGCAAGTCGTCGAGCACCAGATCGAGCTTGGCTTCGACCTTCTCGGCGCGAATTTCAGCGGCGTCGACCCGTTCCAGCCACAGGCAGCGTTCGGCGGACACCTGATGGATCAGCCGGGTGATCTCGGCACCGTGTTGGGCCTGGAGTCGGCCGATTTCGGCAAGGTGACGCAACTCGGCGACGTCGGTCATGACCGGTTGACTGGTCGTGGGCGGCGGGGGATGACCAGCCGGTTGTTCGGGCGGTTGTTCAGGGGGCTGTTGGTGGAGGTGTTCGGGCGGTTTGGTTGGGCTGGCCTCACCCCGACCGGTCGCGGTCAGGGTGGCGATGTCGGCGCTGGACAGGCGTACGCGCAGGCGGCCATCATTGCCGCGAACCCCTTGGAGCTTGCGGCGTTTGATCCGTTGGCGCAAAGCCTCGACGGTGGCGCCGGTCAATTCGGCCGCTTCGGTCAGCAGGTAAAGCTTGCCATCCATGAGCCAGGAATCGTCCGGTTGTTCACGCTGGTGGACAGCGTGTTGACCAGTCGGGGGCCAACACGCTGTCCACCCGTCTAGCACACTGTCGGGCAAAGGAAAAGCGGCAGGCTGTCACGCCCGTCCGGTGCCTCGGCGCTATGGCCGGGGGAAGAGTCTGACCAGCGATTTGACCTTTTCGGCATACTCCGGATCGGCATTGTAACGGCGCCGCAAGGCGGCATCGCGCAGGACGAAAAACATGATCTGGTCGCGATGGGGCAACTGCCGCGTCCTGACGTGCTCCGAAACCTTGCCATTTTTCCCGATGTGAGCGTTGAAGATGGTCGCTCGGCAATAAATACTGAAAAGCCGGCCGTCGTTGGTTTGGGGCTCACCGGAAATCAGGGAAAATTGATAGTATCTGGCGGCATTGAAGTAGCAGTTGTAAATTTCTTGAAGGGTCGTCGCAAGTTCGTCACGATCTGAAATATATCTCATCTGCCGTTCAATGCGGTACCCCATCAGGCCGTAGCGGCGAGCCTCAAATTCGAAAGAGAAGGGCGCATCTTGAATGACCGAAATCCGTTTCTGGTATTCGCGGAGGATCGAAGACAGCAGCATTTCAAGGGCACGGCGCTCGGTCTGCAATTCTGTGGGAATTGTGACCAGGGTTTCGAAGGCCGGCGCCAAGTGATAGGGGTGGCGAACCCGGACACTGTCCCAGGAATTCTGGCTGAACTTGCCAATCCATCCCTTGCATTTGAGGTCATTGGCGGTCTGCGGCCAGACCGTGGACATGATTCCGGCGATCAGAAAGTGCAATTCTCGTTGCTTGCGTTGCAGATCGCTTAAAATGTGGGACAGGAGAAGCTCGGATGCCCTGGTCAGCAGCTTCCGGCGCCGCAAAATAATCCGTGGTGGCTGGTATAAGAAAATCGGGTGTTCAAGAACATCTTTTGCCGGGGGCGGCGGTCGAAAACTCAAGATGCGGCTGTTTGAGATTTTTCCTAAAAATCCGAATATATTGATCGTTGATTCGGCATCGACAATGATAATTGGAGATGTCTTCTTGGACATGGTCGGCGTGTGCTCTACAAGGGGGCGCCTGGGGCCAGTGCAGCGCGGTTTTCCTGCTCAGTCCCGCTGGCGCTGTCGTATCGACCGGTATAGCTCATGGACCTTTTCGTCGTATGAAGATTTTATCCACGATGGCCGTCCTTCGCAGGATAAGGCCTTTAAGAAGCTACAAATAATATCTCTCGAGATTATTTCGCGAACATCGGGCTCGTCAAGAACCAGTTCGTCAAATTCAATCCCGATCATCGCGCGAATCTGCTCGTCGGGCAGGGTCAATGCATCGAATTCATCCATGGCGACAACCCTCGCAGCTTACCAATGGTAGGCCCGATCTCAGGATAGTGTCAAGTGATGGCGACCCAGGCCGGTCTGGGTCGGTCGGTATCGAGGTGATATCTTGACCGCAGCTCAAGGGGTTACTAAAATATCCAACCACCTCCCGAGGACGGGGGCGGGCGATCGAGAATAGCAGACTATCGAGAATGATTGAGCATGGCTTTCGCTTCGTCATTGAGCAATAGCGGAGTCCCGGCCGACGCCGGGCGCTACGCTGACCTGGGGTGGCGCTGTCTCCAACTCGGCCGTTTCGCCGAGAGCGAGGCGCACATGCGTCGGGCATTCGCCTGCGGCAGCGACTCTGCCTGGATCGGTTTGTGCCATGCCCTGGCTCAGCAGGGTAAAGACGCGGAGTTGGTCGATCTGCTGCGTCTGGTTTCTCCGGACCGTGCTCAGGCCGCAGAAACGCTGTTTTGCATCTTCAACAACCGGGGCGCCGTTTCGGACTGGGATGGCATGGCGCGCCTGAACGCGCGGTTGCCGGCGATCCCGGTGCTCAAAATGGTCGGCAGCTATTGGATGGGTTGCCTGTTCGCCCGGAGAAACGAGTTCGAGGAGTCGGCGCTGGCGTACCAGGATGCGATTCGGCAGGCGCTGCGCAGTGGCCTTGATCTTGGCTCGAATGAGTTGTTTCGTCGCAACATCTTGAGTTGCCAGAGCATCGAACCGTCCACGTCGGTGCTGGCCGAAGATGACCGTTCGTCGTTTCACTGGCCGCCGGTCGAGCCGTTGATCGATCTTCGGCATGGGGCGGACGCGTGTACCGGAGTGCTTTTTGCCTCGTGCGACGCGTTTTATTTCCAGAAGTACGGCCATAGATTTTTGTCGTCGATTCGCGACCTCGGAGCGCTTGCCGAGTCGCTGATTGTTGAGATCAATGTCGTCAACCCGGATCACGATACGGTGGAGATGATCCGGCAGGTGCGGGAACTGGTGCCGACGATAAATCTTGTGGTTACGACTGAGGTGGTGGTTGACAGGCCGGATCCTGTATACTTCGCCAGCAATAGATTTCTGCATCTCAATCGTTTGCAGCGTCGTTATGGGCTGGATCTGGTGGTCGTCGACATCGATATCGAGGTCACGGCGCGTCTGCTTAGCTTGTTTGTCTTGTGCCGGGATTTTGATGTCGCGCTCTTCGAAGTCGACACGATATTCCCCTGGCTGCGGTATCTTGGCGGCGTGCTGTACGTGCGCCATGACCAGGAGGGACACCGGTTTGCCCGGCCACTGGCGAACTTTATGAGCCGAAAGCTGGGCGGATTGCGCAACTGGTTTCTGGATCAGGCGGCGTTGTGGTGTACGATCGAGTCGCTTCGTTTGCGGCGGCCGGATTTCGCGTTTGGCGTGTTGAACGGCATCACCGGCGGTCCGCTCACGGAGATTGTCCACTTGCAGATCGCCGCCGAGAGCAACAAGGAGGCCCGTGAGGAATTCACCCGCAGAGCCCCGCCCCGCCGCCATTGACAATCCGCCCGGGTGGGTTCATGGGAGGCGGAGGAAACTGCCCCACGCCCCGATCCCCCGATGACCGATCATCTGACCATTGCCCTTGCCCAGATCAATCCGACCGTCGGCAATCTGCGCGGTAACCTTGAGCGCGTGCGCGAGGCGCGGGCCCAGGCCGCCGGGCGCGAGGCAGATCTGGTGGTTTATCCAGAACTGGTGGTTTCCGGCTACCCGCCCGAAGATTTGATTTTGAAACCGTTTTTTCTCGATCAGATCGAGCAGGCGGTGACGGTGCTGGCGGCCGAGACCGTCGATGGCGGGCCGGCGCTGCTGCTGGGCACGCCCTGGCGGGTCGATGGCCGGATTTACAACGCGGCCTTGCTGCTGGCCGACGGCGGCATTGCGGCGGTGCGGTTGAAGCACGATCTGCCAAATTACGGTGTCTTCGACGAAAAGCGGGTGTTCGCCGCGGGGACGTTGCCGGAACCGATGGCGTACAGGGGTGTACGTCTGGGGGTGATGATCTGCGAGGATATGTGGAGCCCAGGGGTTGCCGAGGCGCTGGCGCGCGCGGGCGCCGAATTGCTGGTGGTGCTGAATGGCAGCCCGTTCGAGACCGGCAAGTCTGGTCTGCGGTTGCAACTTGCGCAGTCCCGTGTCGGCGAGACCGGATTGCCCTTGCTCTATGTCAATCAGGTCGGCGGCCAGGACGAACTGGTGTTCGACGGCGGCTCTTTTACGCTCGGTGCCGGAGGTGTTGTCGCGGCTCAGGCTCCCTTGTTCCGCGAGCATTTGCTGCTTAACCTCTGGCAGCGCGGTTGTGGCGGGCGTTGGGCTGTTGCAGATGGCGAGGCTAGCGCTCCGGCCGAGGGGCTTGCGGCGATCTACCAGGCGATGGTGGTCGGACTGCGCGATTACGTGAACAAAAATCGCTTTCCAGGGGTGCTGCTCGGGCTGTCCGGCGGTATCGATAGCGCGCTCAGCGCCGCGGTCGCGGTGGATGCGCTGGGGGCGGCGCGGGTTCATTGTGTGATGATGCCGTCGCCCTTCACCTCCAGCGACAGCACCGAGGATGCCGCCGATGTCGCCGGCTTGCTGGGCTGTAAACTCGACACCGTTTCCATCGAGCCGGCGATGGTGGCGCTCGACACGTTGCTGGCCCCGGTTTTTGCGGAAACGGACCCGGATGTTACGGAAGAGAACCTGCAATCGCGTTTGCGTGGCCTGATCTTGATGGCGCTATCCAATAAATTCGGCGCCATGGTGCTGTCAACGGGTAACAAGTCTGAAATGTCGGTTGGTTATGCCACGCTTTATGGTGATATGTGTGGCGGATATTCTGTTCTGAAAGACGTTTACAAGACCACGGTCTTCGAACTCTCGCGCTGGCGCAATCAGAACTTGCCTGAAGGGGCGCTTGGTCCGGGCGGCCGGGTGGTGCCGGAGCGGGTGTTGACCAAGGCGCCGACCGCGGAACTCAAACACAACCAAACCGATCAGGACACCCTGCCGCCTTACCCTGTTCTTGATGATATATTGGAATGTCTGGTCGAGAATGAAATGGGGGCGGCCGAGATCGTTGCGCGTGGTCATGATGCCGAGACGGTTAACCGGGTCTGGCGGATGCTCGACCGGGCCGAGTACAAGCGCCGGCAGGCGCCGCCGGGGGTTAAAATCTCCCGCCGCGGCTTCGGCAAGGACCGGCGCTATCCGATCACCAATCGCTTTCTGACGGTGCTGTGATCCGGGCGGAGGGGGGGGGGCGATGTCGTTGTTTTCCCCGGATAGCTTGTCGGTCGACCGCCTGACCCCCGGGGAAGCGGCGGGCGAGTTGGCGCGTCTGGCCGCTCTGATCGCCCATCACGACCGCCTGTATCATCAACTCGACACGCCGGAACTCTCGGATTCCGAGTATGACGCCCTGGTCCGGCGCAACACGGCCATCGAGGCGCGCTTTCCCCTGTTGGTACGCTCGGACAGCCCGTCGCGGCGAGTCGGCGCGGCGCCGGCCGCCGGTTTCCGCAAGGTCGTGCATACGGTGCCGATGCTGTCGCTGGGCAACGCCTTTGCCGAGGCCGATGTCGCCGAATTTCTGGCCCGGCTGCGGCGGTTTCTCACTCTTGACGATGGCGATGAGTTGGCGCTGGTCGCCGAACCCAAGATCGATGGCCTGTCCTGTTCGTTGCGCTATGAGCGCGGCCGGCTGGCACTCGCGGCGACTCGCGGTGACGGTGTCGAGGGCGAAGACGTTACCCGCAACGTCCTGACCATCAAGGATATTCCTCATGTGCTGAGTGGTGCGGACGTCCCCGGGGTGCTGGAGGTCCGCGGCGAGGTCTACATGAGCCGGGCCGATTTCCTGGCCCTGAACCGGGACCGTTCGGCGCTGGGCGGCGAGATTTTCGCCAATCCGCGCAACGCTGCCGCCGGTTCGTTGCGCCAGCTCAATCCGGAGGTGACGGCATCGCGGCCGTTGCGCTTCTTTGGCTATGCTCTGGGCGAGGTCTCGGAGTCGGTGGCGGCGAGCCATTGCGAGGTGCGGCGGCGGCTCGCGGACTGGGGCTTCCATCTCAACGAGCCCGCCCGTACGTGCCGTGATCTCGCCGGGTTGGTGGCGTACTACCGCGAGATCGAGGCGCGCCGGGCCGAGTTGCCATTCGACATCGACGGTGTCGTCTATAAGGTCGACCGCTACGATTTGCGCGAGCGTTTGGGCAATACCGCCAAGGGGCCGCGCTGGGCGATCGCCCATAAATTTCCGGCCGAGCAGGCCTGTACGCGCCTGCTGAAAATAAGCATACAGGTTGGGCGTACGGGGGCGCTGACCCCGGTCGCCGAATTGGAGCCGGTCACTGTCGGTGGGGTGATGGTGTCCCGGGCCACCCTTCACAACGAGGATGAGATCGCCCGCAAGGACGTGCGGGCCGGCGATCTGGTGGTGGTGCAGCGGGCCGGCGATGTCATTCCTCAGATCGTGCGGGCGCTGGAGCATGGGGCGGACAGCGTGCCCTTCTCGATGCCCGACCGCTGTCCCGACTGCGGCAGTCAGGCCGTACGCGAGGATGGCGAGGTCGTACGCCGGTGTACCGGTGGGCTGATTTGCCCGGCCCAGGCGCTGGAGCGGCTGCGCCATTTCGTCTCGCGCGACGCCTTCGATATCGAGGGGTTGGGCGAGAAGATCATCGCCGAGTTCTGGGCGGAAAAGCTGATTGAGCGGCCCGGCGATATTTTCCGGCTGGCGGCGCGCGACCAGGGCAGCCTCAAACCGCTGCGCAAGCGGGCGGGGTGGGGTGACAAATCGGCGGCCAATCTTTTCGCGGCCATCGAAGCGCGGCGGACCATCGCTCTGGAGCGCTTCATCTTCGCTCTCGGTATTCGTCAGATCGGTCAGGCCACCGCGCGCCTGCTGGCACGCACGTACGGCACATACGCCCGCTGGCGGGCGGCGATGCTGGCGGTGGCGGATGATCGTCAAGGCCCGGCCTGGGTCGAACTGACCGGCATCGATCAGATCGGCGCGGTGGTCGCCGGCGATCTCGCGGAGTTTTTCGCCGAGCCCCACAATCTCGCGGTGCTCGACGATCTGGCGCTGGAAATCGCGGTCACCGATGCCGAGTTGCCCAAGGTCGCCGACTCCCCGGTCGCGGGCAAGACCCTGGTCTTTACCGGAACCCTGGCCGCGATGAGCCGGGGCGAAGCCAAAGCGCGGGCCGAGTCGCTGGGGGCGAAGGTCGCCGGTTCGGTGTCGGCCAAGACCGATTTTCTGGTGGTGGGAGCCGATGCCGGCTCCAAGGCCGCCAAAGCGGCCGCGCTCGGGGTGACCGTCCTCGACGAACCGGCGTGGCTGGCCCTGCTCAAGGGCGACGGCCCCTGACGGCAGGGGGCAGCTACATCGAGGCGCCGACCTGCCAGCCGCCAAGCCAGATGGCGGCCTGATCCGAGCCCTCGCGGTAGGGATTGGCCGAGGAGGGCTGGCCCGCCTTGGCGGCATCGACACCCTGACGGAATGTGGTGAGCGACCATCCTCGCGCCATGTTCGGTCCTGAGCCTCGCTGCGACAGTGGAGATGGCTGCTCTTCGCTCATCTCGTCGCTCCGGCCGTAGACCTTGGTGCCGTCAAGCGAGCGAGCATGGAGGGGCGGGGCGGGATGCTGCATCCGGAGCGCAGAAAAGCCTGACGGCGGCGGAGCCGATGCCCCGTCGAACGAGGTTGGCTGGCCGGAGCTAGTCTGCAAGCTTGGCATCCTTCCCCTCCGTCCTCTTTAAGGTTTCTCCCGATTCGAACCATGGCCGGCGCCCTGATCATCACCTGTGCTGGGATGGCCCCGTTGCATTGCTTTCATCAAACGTATCGGTTTTCATGCGCACAGGCTCGGCTCTCCCGGCGAAATCTCTATCAATAATTGAGCGGTTACCGATGAATGTCAATAACGAATCATCAGTGATCTTTCTGTGGGCATGCCGGGCTGATCATGTCCTTGAAATTCGAGATATTAACCATAACTTATTCTATCGTGGTTAATACGGGGACTTTGGGTTATCTAAAACTGTCGTTAACTACCGTATCTTTGACCGGTGGGGGTGTTTGGCGGTTCCGGGCCGCCAAAAACGCACCGGGGGGGCCTGCGGTGTGCAGGCCCCCCCGGTCCTAATGTCAGAACGCTGGTTTGGCGGGATCAGCCGCACATGGCCAGAGCGCCGTTGACCGACATGGTGGCGCCGTTGAGGTAGCCGGCCTCGTCGGCGGCCAGGAACACCACGGTGCGGGCGATTTCGGACGGCTCACCGAGGCGGCCGGTCGGGACCTTCTTGACGATGGTGGCGAGAACGTCGGGGGCGATCTTGGCGACCATCTCGGTGTTGATGTAGCCGGGGCAGATGGCGTTGGAGGTGATGCCCTTGGCGGCGCCCTCATGGGCCACGGCCTTGGTGAAGCCGAGCACGCCGGCCTTGGCGGCGGAATAGTTGGTCTGACCGAACTGGCCGACCTGACCGTTCACCGAGGAGATGTTGATGATGCGGCCGAAGCCCTTCTCGCGCATGCCCTCGATGACATTGCGGGTGGTGTTGAACATCGAGCTCAGGTTGACGTTGATCACCGCGTTCCAGTTCTCGGGGGTCATCTTGTGCAGCGGCGCGTCACGGGTGATGCCGGCATTGTTGACCAGGACTTCGATCGGGCCGTTTTCGGCGACGATCTTGGCGATGCCCGCCTTGGTGGAGTCGAAGCTGCTGACGTCGAAGATCGCGACCGGAATGCCGGTCTTGGCGGTGAATTCCTTGGCGGTTTCTTCGTTCACGTCGTTGGCGACGACCTTGTAGCCGGCGTCCTTCAGGGCGATAGAAATCGCCGCGCCGAGACCGCGGGCGCCACCAGTAACCAATGCCAGGCGAGCCATGGAGTTTTCTCCCAAGATGAGTATGGATTTCGGATCGATCGGAACTTCACGGACTTCTCGCGGCGCCAGCGGCAGAGCTTGAGTCCCGCAGCACCCCAGGAGCATGTCCCGCCGCCTTCATACCCGGAACCTCGGGCGTGAGCAACGAAGAACACGCATGTCTTTTCAATATCGCAGCGCAGCAATTTCAAGGGGTTTCGCGGTCTGTAGCTGGTTTTTGGGGCAGCCGGCGGTTTTGGAAGTTTCGAGACCATCCCGCAAGCTTGCCGGCAACAATGCCGCGCGCCGTCCGACCTTGCCGCCACAATATTATCGGCCGCGGAGAGGTGGCCGCGCGGAGCGGGCCAGCCGGTTTTGGCCTGGGGTTAGGGCTGGCCCCGCGTCCGGGGCGCGGCTATAGTTGCGGGCATGATCGAGATTTCCAGCCTCACCAAGGCGTTTGGCAAGGTTCAGGCGGTGAACGGCCTGACGCTGGAGGCGCGCGACGGCCAGATCACCGGCCTGATCGGCCCCAATGGCGCCGGCAAGTCCACCACCTTCCGGGTGGTGTTCGGGCTGATGCGCCCGGATGGCGGCCGGGTGCTGGTGGACGGCATCGACGTCACCGCCGGACGGCTGGAGGCCCAGCGGCGCATCGGCGCCTTGCCCGACGTCCGCGGCCTGTATTCGCGCCTGACCGCCCGCGAGCACATCCGCTATTTCGGGCAGTTGCACGGATTGGAGGGGCCGGCGCTGGAGGCGCGCGTCGGCGTGCTGATCGAGATGCTCGAGATGGACGGCTTCGCCGATCGCCGCGCCCGGGGCTTCTCGCGCGGCCAGGAACTGAAGGTGGCGCTGGGGCGGGCGCTGGTCCATGAACCCTCGAACCTGATTCTCGACGAACCGACCAATGGACTCGATGTCGTCAGCACCCGGGCGGTGCGGCGCTTGTTGCGGGAGATGCGCGACGCCGGCCATTGCATCCTGCTGTCCAGCCATCTGATGTCCGAGGTCGGGGCGCTGTGCGACCGGCTGGTGATCATCGATCGCGGCCGGGCGGTGGCGGCGGGGTCGCCCGAGGAACTGCGGGCCTGGACCGGGCGCGATGATCTCGAAGAGGTGTATCTCCGGGCGCTCGATTCTCAGGCCGCCGGGCTCCCTGGTTTCTTCGGGGCCGGTCTCTCAGGGGCCGGTCTCTCAGGGGAGGGCGCGTGATGGCGGGTGTCGCACCCAGGGGCGCGGTGTGGCCGTGGTGGCGGCGGGTACGGGTGGTGCTGGGCAAGGAACTGCTCGATCATCTGCGCGATCGCCGCAGCTTGTGGCTGGCTTTGGTCTATCCGCTGCTCGGGCCGCTGGTGGTCGGCATGCTGCTGCAACTGTCGGCCTCGTCCTTGCGGACGGCGCCGGGGACGCGGGTGATCTCGCTGTCGGTCAGCGGCCTGTCCTACGCTCCCGGTCTGATCCAGTATCTCAGCCGCAATCAGGTGGTGTCGACGGCGGCGCTCGAGGGGGGCGTTCCCGGTCAGGTGCGTCGGGACGCTCTGGTCCTGGAGGTGCCGGTCGAGGCGGTGACTCGCGATCAGTTCACGGTCCGGCTGCTGTTCGACGCCAACAACGTGGTCAGTGCCGGCAATGCCGGCGTCGTCGCCGACCTGATCCATGACTATGGCAGCGAGCTGGCCAAACGGCATCTGCTCGAGCGCGGGCTGGATCCGGGGCTGCTGCAACCGGTGGCGGTCGAACGGGTGCATGTCGGGCGGCGCTTCAACATGGGGGCGCTGTTCTACAATCTGGTGCCGCCGCTGGTGGTGTTCATGATCTTTCTGGGCGCGGTCTATCTCGCGCTCGACACCACCATCGGCGAGCGCGAACGCGGCACTCTGGAGCCGCTGCTGACCGCGCCGTTGCGGCGTTGGGAATTGCTGCTGGGCAAGGCCGGCGCCGCCTTTCTGTTCACCCTGGCCACGGCGGTGATCAATCTCGTGGCGTTCTGGCTGATGCTCGGGGGGCTGGCCGTCAACGTGCCCGGACTCGACTCGCCGCCGGGCGCCGGCACCTTCCTGCTGATCTTCGTGCTGGCGCTGCCGATCATGGCGCTGGCGGTGGCGTTGCAAATCACGGTCGCCGCCCTCGCGCGCAGTATGAAGGAGGCGCAGATCTACCTGGGTTTGCTGCCGCTGGTGCCGACCCTGCCCGGAATCGCCTCGGCCCTCAGCCCGGTGACGCCGCAGCTTTGGACGGCGTGCGTGCCGGTATTCGGCCAGATGGTGATCTTCACCCGGCTGATCGCCGGCGCCGAGGTGGACCCGCTTCACGCCCTGCTGTCCGCGGTGGCGACGGCGGGGTGCGCGGCGCTGGTTTTCCGCTGGGCGGGCTGGCTCTATGAACGGGAAAGCGTGGTGATGGGGGCGTAAGGGTTTCCCTCGGCCGCCGGCCTTTGGCGGGGTCCAGGGGCGGAGCCCTGGCCTTCGGCGACCAAGGGGCTTCGCCCCTGGACCCCACTGGGGCCGGCGGCCCCAGGCCCCATGACAGTTAACGAAGAGGGATGCGGGTGGCGACGATCTACGAAATTCTGCGCAGGATGGTGATCCGGGCTTGGCTTCTGGTTCCCTGCCTGACCGGGGCGGGGGTGTTTCTGTGCTCCTCGAGCTGGACGCGGGAGAGCGCGGCGCTGGTGTCGCTCGGAGTGTGGTTGATCGGAGCCGCCGCCGTGCTGGCCGCGGTGGCGCTGGCGCGGGCGTGGCGGGAAATGGCTTGGCAGCATCAGGTGCTGCTGGCCGGGTTCGACAGCCAGTCGGTGGGTCGGCTGGTCTGCGATGGTGGCGGCAAGACCTTGTTCGTCAACGCCGAGTTTCGCCGGCTGATCGATCCGGCCGGCGGCGACCCGGTGGTGGCGTTGAGAAACCACCTGGAGGCCAGCGACGAGGCCCGCGAGTTGGGCAAGCGGGTGCTGGCCGGAGACGCCGTCGCCGCCGAGCTGGCGCTGGCCGACCGGGAGGGCCGGCTGCGCTGGCTGCGGGTGCTGGGGCAGCCGTTGGCGCCCTGGGGCGGGGTGGTGCAGTGGTCGCTCGAGGATGTCACCGACCGGCGCGAGATCGAACAGACGGCGCGGCGCGAGCAGACCAAGCTGCTCGATTTCATGGATCAGGCGCCGGTCGGCTTCTACTCCGCCGACGAGACCGGCCGTTTTCTGTTCGTCAACGCGACGCTGGCTCGGTGGCTCGGTGGCTCGCCGAGGGACTTGGTCGAGGGCGGGCGCCGGGTCCACGAGATTCTCGCCGAGCCGCCGGCCGGCGCGGCTCCCTACGACCTTTTCGAGTCCGGCGGCCCCGAACAGAGCGGCGAGTTGCGCATGGTCGGGCTTCAGGGCCGGCGCTTTCAGGCGGCGGTGGTCCAGAGCGTGGTCCGGGGCGAGGACGGCGCGGCGGTGCATACCCGTTCGGTGGTGCGCGACCTTTCGCCCGAGCGCGAGTGGCAGGAGAAGCTGAGGCTCTCGGAACAGCGCTTCCAGCGCTTCTTCGAAGACGCGCCGATCGGCATCGCCCTGGTCGATCACGAGGGCATGCTCGCCGAGTGCAACCGCAGCTTCCTGACCATGATCGGTCATCCGCTGTCCGAGTTGCTCGGACACTCGATCGCCGGTCTGCTCAAGGCCGACCGCCGGGCCGAGGTCATGGACCGGCTGGCGGCGGTGGCCGGTGGCGACGATCAGGCGCCGCCGATGGAGGTGGCATTGCTGGGCGAGCGGGACCTGGTGGCCCAGCTGTTCGCGCGCCGGTTGGCCGGCGGCAGCCGGGCGGTGCTGATCCTGCATTTCATCGACACTACCGAGCAGAAGAAGCTCGAGGCGCAGTTCGCCCAGTCACAGAAGATGCAGGCGGTCGGCCAGTTGGCCGGTGGCGTCGCCCATGACTTCAACAATTTGCTGACCGCGATGATCGGGTTCTGCGATCTGCTGCTGTTGCGGCACAAGCCGGGCGACCAGTCGTTCGCCGATATCATGCAGGTCAAGCAGAATGCCAACCGAGCGGCCAATCTGGTTCGCCAGTTGCTGGCCTTCTCACGCCAGCAGACCTTGCAGCCGCGTGTGCTCGATGTTTCCGATGTGCTGGCCGAATTGTCGCATCTGTTGCGCCGGCTGATTGGCGAGAACATCGATTTGCGGGTGGTTCATGGCCGTGATCTTGGTCTGGTCAAGGTCGATCAGGGACAGCTCGAGCAGGTGATCATCAATCTTGCGGTCAACGCCCGCGACGCCATGAATGGCGGCGGCCGTCTGACCATCCAGACGCGCAACCTGATCACCGCCGAGCCGGTTCGGCGTGGTCCCGAGGAGATGCCGGCCGGCGAGTATGTGGTGGTCGAGGTTGCCGACACCGGTCACGGCATTCCCCAGGAAAACCTCAGCCGGATTTTCGAGCCGTTCTTTTCGACCAAGCCGGTGGGGTCGGGCACCGGACTCGGGCTGTCGACGGTCTATGGCATCGTGCGTCAGACCGGCGGCTTCGTGTTCGTTGACAGCGCGCCCGGTGTCGGCGCGCGTTTCGCCATCCATCTGCCGCGTCACGCGGTGGTGGAACCGGCGCAACCCGTGCTGTCGCTCGCCGAGTCACAGGACCGGCCGGCCGGCGATCTCACCGGTTCCAGCACCATTCTGCTGGTTGAGGATGAGGATGCGGTGCGGGTGTTCAGCGCCCGTGCTCTGCGCAACAAGGGCTATCAGGTCCTGGAGGCGCCCAGCGGCGAGTCGGCCCTGGAAAAACTCTCGGAAGACGGGCGGCGGGTCGATCTGCTGATCACCGACGTCGTGATGCCGGAAATGGATGGGCCGACTCTGATGCGTCACGTGCGCGCCTTGCGACCGGAGATCAAGGTGATCCTGATTTCCGGTTATACCGAGGATCGCTTCCGCGACCATCTCGACGGCGCCCAGCAGGTTCATTTCCTGCCCAAGCCCTTCAGTCTCAAGCAGTTGGCCGCAAAGGTGAAGGAGGTGCTGCGCGGGTGAGGGCGTGCTGAACCGGGTGTGGGAATGTTTTTGGAACGTTCCGTGAAAATTCCTGTTGCGGGCTAGAACGAAAAGTGCACAATGGCAGGTGAGCGCCGGGTCGCCATTGCGCTCTTGCCGGCCGTGTGACAGAAACAGGGGGACTGTCATGTCTTCCGCAGCGCTGCGATTGGTGGAAAAGGATCCGATGGACAAGCAGAAGGCACTTGATGCCGCGCTCACCCAGATTGAACGGGCGTTCGGCAAGGGGTCGATCATGAGGCTCGGGGCGCGCGAGGCGCTGGTCGAGACCGAGGTGGTGTCCTCCGGTTCGATCGCGCTCGATATCGCGCTCGGGATCGGTGGCCTGCCGCGCGGCCGGATCATCGAGATTTACGGGCCGGAAAGCTCGGGCAAGACGACGCTGGCGCTGCACACCATCGCCCAGGCGCAAAAGAGCGGTGGCACCTGCGCGTTCATCGACGCCGAGCACGCGCTGGATCCGTCCTATGCCCGCAAGCTCGGGGTCAATGTCGACGAGGTGCTGATCTCCCAGCCCGACGCCGGCGAGCAGGCCTTGGAAATTGCCGACACTCTGGTTCGGTCCGGGGCGATCGACGTGTTGGTGGTGGACAGCGTCGCCGCGCTGGTGCCGCGGGCCGAGCTTGAGGGCGAGATGGGCGACAGCCATGTCGGCCTGCATGCCCGGCTGATGAGTCAAGCCCTGCGCAAGCTCACCGGCTCGATCTCGCGCTCGAAGACCATGGTGATCTTCATCAACCAAATCCGCCTGAAGATCGGCGTGATGTTCGGCAATCCCGAGACCACCACCGGCGGTAACGCCCTTAAGTTCTATGCCTCGGTTCGGCTCGATATCCGGCGCATCGGCGCGATCAAGGATCGTGAGAGCGTGGTCGGCAATCAGACTCGGGTCAAGGTGGTCAAAAATAAGCTGGCGCCGCCGTTCCGGGTCGTCGAATTCGACATCATGTATGGTGAGGGTATCTCCAAGGTCGGCGAGTTGCTGGATCTCGGTGTGCAAGCCGGGGTGGTCGAGAAGTCGGGGGCGTGGTTCTCTCACGACGGCACCCGCATCGGCCAGGGCCGCGAGAACGCGAAAAACTACCTGCGAACCAATGTCGAAGTGGCGGAAACCATCGAGAAAAAAATCCGGGCCAATGCCGGCTTGGTGGCGAAAGCCATGATGGGGACCCCGGAAGCCGACGCCGACGCGGCAACCCCGGAGTAATGTCCCGGCTCATGAGGAGATGCCATGGCGGCGGCGGATCACGATATGCAGTTGGCCCCGTACGCCTGCCGGGCCGCGCACAGTCGCGGCCGGCTGGTGGCGGAGGCTGAAAGCCCGTCGCGCACGCCGTTCCAGCGCGATCGCGACCGTATTCTGCACTCGGGCGCGTTCCGTAAGCTCAAATACAAGACCCAGGTCTTCGTTTATCACGAGGGGGACTACTATCGGACCCGTCTGACCCACAGTCTGGAGGTGGCGCAGATCGCCCGGTCGATCTGTCGGGCGTTGGGGCTGAATGACGATCTTGCCGAGGCGGTGGCCTTGGCCCACGATCTCGGGCACGCCCCTTTTGGTCATGCCGGGGAGGAGGCGCTTAATCAGGCGATGGCCCCCTATGGCGGCTTCAGCCACAATGAACAGGCGCTGCGCGTGCTGACCCTGCTGGAGCGTCGCTATGCCGAGTTCGACGGGCTGAATCTGAGCTGGGAGGCGCTGGAAGGGGTGGTCAAGCACAACGGGCCGCTGGTGCCGCCGCCGATGGGCGCCACCTTGCCGCCGACCATTCTCGAGTTTCAGCACCGCTTCGATCTCGAGTATCACACGTGGCCTTCGGCCGAAGCCCAGGTGGCGGCGCTGGCCGACGACATCGCTTACGACAACCACGATCTTGACGATGGTTTGCGCGCCGGGCTGTTCAGCATCGATGAGCTTGCCGATCTGCCGCTGGTCGGGCCGATCGTGAGGGCGTTGCGGGAGAAATATCCCGGTCTTGAGCGCCAGCGGCTGATTCATGAGACGATCCGGCATCTGATCGACGCCATGGTCTCGGATTTACTGGCCGAAACCAGGCGGCGGCTTGAGCTGTTGCGCCCGGCCTCGCCGGCCCAGATCCGGCTGGCCCGGCAGGCCATGGTGGCTTTCAGCGAGACGCTGGCCGGTCAGGAGCGGGTTTTGCGGACGTTCCTGATGGAGCGCATGTACCGTCACTACAAGGTCAATCGCGAGACCAGCAAGGCGCGCCGGGTGGTCCGCGATCTGTTTTCCCTGTTCATGGCCGAGCCGCCATGTCTGCCCACGGAATGGCAGGGGTATCTTGCTGCGGCCGTGACCGGGCGCGACTCGGGAGGGGGCGAGCGGGCGCGCATCATCGGCGATTACATCGCCGGCATGACCGATCGCTATGCGCTGCTGGAGCACCGTCGGCTGTTCGACATGGACGCGCAGGTGTAGCCCGGTGCCGCCGGCTTGGCTTCCGGGCATCATGGGGGAGGGTCAGTGCGCTCCCGGGCGCCGGGGTTGTCCGTTGAGCGCGGGCTTCAGGCGGCAGGACAGTTCGATCGCGGCGTCAAGGACGGCGTCGGGCAGACAGAAATCATGGTAGCCTTCGCGAATGACCGCGACGTAATCCTCGGGGGGCGGGGCGTAGCCGTCTCGGTTCATGCGATAGATCAAACACTCCAAGGCGTCACCACCAGCCAGATGAACCTGACGGAAATCCTTGCGATACAGCGAGGGGAACCCCTCATAATGATCGAGGGCGACCATGTCTTCAGGCGTCAGGCGCCAGACGACGCCATGGGTCAGTGATCCGGCATGGGGTTCGACATCCGCGCCGTGGCGAAAAACCAGCCGGTGGTCGGGTAGCGTTGCGAGACCCAGGGGGTCGGCGGCCGGGCATCGCTCAGCCATGCGCTCACGATTGAGGTTGGAGGCGTAGGCGAACAGCAAGGTCATCGAGCCGCGTCCTTTTTTCTGACATCCTGGTCTTGCGATGATGATAGAACGCTTCCATTCGTCATCTAAATCGGACCACTCATTCTTTGAGTCCAGGACGATGATCAAAATGCATGGAAGCCGTGTGTTCAAGTCACCGCACCGGGGGCGGTCGCTGTCCGCGGGTGTGTTCCCCGACATCGCCAACAGCATCGTGAGAGCGTCCCGGCGCAACACGCCACCCCGGTGCGCGCACCGTAGCGCCGCCCCCATAGATGGGCGTGAACCCGTGCCGCGTCAATGGCGGCCGAAGCTCTCGCCTCCGGAGCGCGGGCGGAGTATAATGGGTGGCAGTGAGCGGGGGCGGTTTGCGGGAGAGGGTGATGAGGGCGGTGCCGGTGTTGCTGGCGTTTCTGCTCGGGGCCGGTCCGGTTTTCGCTGCTGGCGCCGAACCGGAAGCGAAGTCGGTGGCTGCCGCGTCGAATTGCAAGCCGGGCAAGACCGAGGTGATCCGGCAGATTCCGGGTGGCAACGGCGAGATTGTCTATAAGGTGGCCTGTACCGACATCAAGGAAATGTTCGTGCTGGTCATGTGTCGGCTGCGTCTGTGCTCCCTGCTGCGGTAGGGCGAAATCTGGAGAACGGCGGAGGCGTCGATGTGGAAAATCGCGATGATGGCGGTCGTTGCTCTTGCGGCGGCGGGGTGCACGGAAACCGGCGCGACGGGAGCGGCGGCGACGGCGGCGGTTCCGGCCGTTCTCGCGACTTCGCTGCTGACCTTGCCTCAAACCAAGAAGCTGCCGACGGATCATCTGGCGAGTTGGGCGACCGGGCGCGACTGCTCGGTGGTTCATTATGAGCAGGACGGCCAGTATTGCATGGACCCGCCCAAAGAGGTCGATCGTCAAAAGCTGTACTGTTTCAAGACACTGGGCGCGGTCGAGTGCCATCAGCGTCCGGACCCCTACTACACTGGCGAGCGGGTGCTGGCCAGTCCGCCGGTTCGGGTCATCGAGCGGAACTGAACCCTGGGGTCGCCCGGGAAAAAGAGGCTGGCGTTTGCGCGGCCAAGCGGGTAGCTTTCCGGCGCATGTTCCCCTTCGGTCCTTCGCCATGACTTGTTCGTCTGGATTATTGCGACGACGATCCACCGCCCCGCGTTGCGCGGGCGGGGTGTTCGTGGGATCGCTTGCGGTTGCCGACCTGTCGGCGCGCCTCTGAGTTTCGGCGCGGCCCTCCTTCCGGCTTCGGCGCGATCCGCGCCATGTCACAGAGATCGCCGGGTGTTTTTTCAATGCAGATTGTTTTTGAGCAACCGGAGCATTCCGGAGATATCGAGTCGCTGCTGGATGCCGCGTTTGGCGATAAACGGTCTGCCAAGACCGTTTATCGGTTGCGCGAGGGGGTGGCGCCGCTTCGTGAATTGTGTTTCGTGGCCCTTGAAAATGGCGTGCTTCAGGGATCAATCCGCTACTGGCCGGTGACCATCGGTGGGACGCTGCCGGCGCTGCTGTTGGGGCCGGTTGCGGTCATTGAGGAACGGCGCAGCGAAGGGTTGGGGGCGGTGCTGATCGAGCACAGTTTGGCGCAGGCTGCCACCCTTGGTCATCGCATTGTGCTGTTGGTCGGCGATGCGCCCTACTATGGGCGGTTTGGTTTCAGGCGCGACCTCACCCTCGACCTCGGTCTGCCCGGACCGGTTGATCTGGAGCGTTTCCTTGGATTCGATCTGGTGCCGGGAGCGCTGAGCGGAGTTCGGGGTGTTGTTGCAAGAAGTCCTTATGCCGGCGCGCCAGATGGCACGGAAGCCCTAATATGAATCAGGTCTTCAATAGAGCGGTGGTTCACCGTTGACCTGTCGGGGTTCGCTGACCATGTAGAAAACGCAGCCCTCATTAAGGTCGCCAAGTCTGGTCATTGAGGCAATGTACCATATTCCTTCGGGCGTACGGATCTTCAAGACCAGCTTCTGGGTGTCTGCATAGAAATCATAGCCATTCTGCCGGGTTTCGCCTCCCTTCATGACGTTCTTCAGGGAGAGCTGGGAGAGTTTCAGGTGCTTCGTGTCGAGTTCTATTTCAACATCGGTTTCCCACGAGCAGTTCTTTTCCTTGTCCGGTTTCTTGGGCTTGGGCTTGGGTGGCTTCTTCACTTCACCGGCCGGCGCCTCGCCGTGACCGCCTTCCGCTGGCGGGGGGGCGCCACCATGCCCCCCCTCGTTGGCCAGTGCGGTTGTCACCCCCTCTCCGAGCAGGAACAGGGGGAGGGTGATGGCGAGCAACCTGAGCATGGCGAAGGGGGGCATGGTCTTCACATGTTCCTGCGGTACTGGCCGCCGACTTCAAACAGCGCCTGGGTGATTTGGCCGAGCGAAAGGTATCTTACCGCATCGATCAGTTCGCCAAACAGATTTTCTCCGCGCATCGCGGCATGCTTCAACTTTGCCAGGGCGGCCGGCGTATGAAGCGCATTGCGCTGGTGGAAATCGGCAAGGCGGCGCAACTGGCTTTGCTTCTCCTCATCCGAAGACCGCTGAAGTTCGGGGACCACGACCTCGTCGGGATTGGGGTTGAGGAAGGTGTTGACACCGATGATCGGATAGCTGCCATCGTGCTTCAACATTTCATAGTGAAGCGACTCGTCCTGTATCCGCCCCCGCTGATAGCCGGTCTCCATGGCGCCAAGGACGCCGCCGCGTTCGGCGAGGCGGTCGAACTCGGCCAGCACCGCCTCCTCGACCATATCCGTGAGTTCATCAATAATAAAGGCGCCCTGGTTGGGATTCTCGTTGCGGGCGAGGCCCCACTCACGGTTGATGATCATTTGAATGGCCAAGGCGCGGCGCACGGATTCGGTGGTTGGCGTCGTGAAGGCTTCATCATGGGCGTTGGTATGTAAACTGTTACAGTTGTCATAGATCGCGATCAGGGCCTGAAGAGTGGTTCTGATGTCATTGAAATCCATCTCCTGGGCGTGAAGGGATCGCCCAGATGTCTGAATATGATATTTCAGCTTCTGGGAGCGCTCGTTGGCACCGTAGCGGAAGCGCAGGGCGATCGACCAGATGCGCCGGGCCACCCGGCCCATCACCGTGTATTCAGGCTCCATGCCATTGGAAAAGAAGAAGGATAGGTTGTGGGCGAAGTCATCGATCTCCATACCGCGAGCCAGATATGCTTCAACATAAGTGAAGCCGTTGGCCAGGGTGAAGGCGAGCTGGGAAATCGGGTTGGCCCCGGCTTCGGCGATGTGGTATCCGGAAATCGATACTGAGTAGAAGTTGCGCACCGCGTGATGGACAAACCAGGACTGGACATCGGCCATCATGCGTAGGGCGAATTCTGTTGAGAAGATGCAGGTGTTCTGCCCCTGGTCTTCCTTCAGAATGTCGGCCTGGACGGTGCCGCGCACGGTTTCCAGCACCCATTCACGGATTTTCTCAGCCTCATCCTCGGTCGGTTGACGGGTGTTGTCGGCTTCGAACTTTGCGATCTGCTGGTCGATGGCGGCATTGAAGAACATGGCCAGGATGATCGGCGCCGGACCGTTGATGGTCATCGACACCGAGGTGATCGGATCACACAAGTCAAAGCCATCATAGAGCACCTTGAGATCGTCGAGCGAGGCGATCGAGACACCGGAATTCCCAATCTTGCCATAAATGTCCGGGCGCTTGTCGGGGTCGAATCCGTACAGGGTCACCGAATCAAAGGCGGTCGACAGGCGCTTTGATTTAGTATCCTTGGACAGAAACTTGAAGCGGGCATTGGTGCGAAAAGCATCACCCTCTCCGGCAAACATCCGGGTCGGATCCTCGTTTTCCCGCTTGAAGGCAAAAACGCCGGCGGTGTAGGGAAAGCTTCCGGGCAGATTTTCGCGCAGCAGCCAGCGCAGAATCTCGCCCTCATCTTCGAAACTTGGCAAAACCACCTTGGGAATTCGGCTCCCGGCCAACGACGTGCTGGTCAAGGCGGTGCGGATTTCCTTGTCGCGAATCTTGACGACATAGTGATCGCCGCTGTAGCTGGTGCGGACCTTAGGCCAGAGGGCGAGCAGCTTCTTGCAGCGCGGGTCGAGTTCCCCGTCGCGCTTTGCCCACAAGGCTTCGACATCGGTGGCGGCCAATCCCTCGGATTTCAGCAGCCCGGCGCTGACCGCCAAAGCTTGACGGTCGCGGGCGATGCGTACCTGTCGGCTGGTTTCGCGATGGTACGTACGTACGCTCTCCGCGATCTCGGCGAGGTAGCGCTGGCGCTGCGGCGGCACGATGCCCTGGCCGGGGTCGGAGGCGCGGCCCTCGCCGGCTGGAGCGGTGCTGAGCGGGAAGGCGCGCAGGCGCTTTTCGGCAAAGCGGGTCAGCAATTCGCGGTGAACGGCGGTGACGCCGGCATCGTTGAAGCGGGCGGCGATGGCGCCGAATACCGGCATGTCCTCCAGCGGGCTGGTGAAGGCCTGCCGGTTGCGCTGAACCTGCTTGCGAACATCGCGCAGGGCATCGGCGGCGCCCTTGCGGTCGAACTTGTTGATCACCACCACATCGGCGAAGTCGAGCATATCGATCTTCTCCAACTGGCTGGCGGCGCCGAACTCCGGGGTCATGACGTACAGGGAGAGGTCGACGTACGGTACGATGCCGGCGTCGCCCTGGCCGATGCCGGGGGTCTCGACGATGACCAGATCGAAGCCGGCGGCCTTGCAGGCGGCGACGACATCGCCGAGCGCCGGTGGAACCTCGTTGCCAGTCTGCCGGGTGGCCAGGGAGCGCATATAGACGTTGGCCGCGCCGATGGCATTCATGCGAATGCGGTCGCCGAGCAGGGCGCCGCCGGTCCGGCGTCGCGTCGGGTCGACCGCGATCACCGCGATCCGCGGTTCGGCATTGTAAAGGCGGAAGCGGCGGATCAACTCGTCGGTCAGCGAGGACTTGCCGGCGCCGCCGGTGCCGGTGACGCCCAGGACCGGCGCCGTGCTCGTCGCGGCCGCGGCCTGGAGCGCGGCCTTCAGCGGCTCGGGCAGGCGGCCGGCCTCGATCACGGAAATCAGCCGCGCGAGGTGGTGGCCGCCGTCGCGGGTGAGGTCGGTCAGGCTGGGCAGGGCGGTGGTGGCCGGCGCGGTGAGATCACCGTCGGCCCGGCGCATCATGTCGGAAATAATGCCCTGAAGCCCGAGCCGCAGCCCATCTTCGGGCGTATAGATGCGAGTGACGCCATAATCGTGGAGGGTGGCGATCTCCTCGGGCACGATCACACCGCCGCCGCCGCCGAACACCGTCATGTCCGGGCGTCCACGCTGGCGCAGCAGGTCGATCATGTAGGTGAAGTACTCGAGGTGGCCGCCCTGATAGGAGCTGACCGCGATCGCGTGGACATCTTCTTGAATGGCCGCCGAGACCACCTCTTCGACCGAGCGGTTGTGTCCGAGGTGGATCACCTCGGCGCCAGCGGCCTGAAGCATGCGGCGAAACATGTTGATCGCGGCGTCATGACCGTCGAACAGACTGGTCGCGGTGATAAACCGCAAAACATTCAGGGGCTTATAAGAGGGTGCAGATGTTTTTTCAGTCTGTGCGGTTTCGTCGGGCACCGTGAGTCTCCCCGTCCTCGTCAGGTTCAAAATGCTAACGCGAGGATACGACCGGATTGCCGGGTTACCAAGTGGTGAGAAAACAAGCAACCCAGCCACGCGGTGTGGACAGGACCGGCGAGCGTGTGCGGCTTTACGAACGAACCGGCGAGGCTTGTTAATGCACAGCATCAAGCATGGGGCGCATCTCCCCGGAGTGGTGATACTATCGGCGGTGCAGCCGACTTGACCATGTGGCCAGGAGTGGCGGATTATCGCTGGCATGTTGCCATTGGGCAACGGGGGGTGCGACATTACGACTCGGGGGCATTGACGGATATGCCTGAAACGTGTCAAGTGGTTGCATGCTTATCTTGACCCACATTCGAAGGCTCCTCCGGCAAACCGCTCGCAGCGCGATCGGCCCCTTGTTGTGGGGAGGCGTCATCGTATATTTTGCCTACTTCGCTGTTAACGGCGAACGTGGGCTGACGGCGATGCATCAGGTTCAGGCCGAGGTCGAGCAGGCCAAGCTGCGGCTGGATCGGGTGCATCAGGAGCGGACGCGGCTGGAAAATCGGTCGGCGTTGCTTCGTCCCGATAATCTTGACGCCGACATGCTCGATGAGCGGGCGCGGTTGATGCTGAACTACAGCCATCCTGATGACGTGATCATCATGTTGCCGCGCCTCGCCGATGCGCCCCAGGCCGGAGAGCGCTGAGTTTCCCGATTCGCGGCGATTTTTCAATTTTCAGCGTCGATTCGCCGCTTGCCGGCCGTCGGCTGCGGCTTGGTTCGGCCGTGGCCGAATCGGGCCGGTTTTTTGCCGCTGCTCCGGTCTTGGCAGGCAAACGCAATTCCTGTCCACGCTCCGGGCGAAGCTGGAAACAATTTCTTCAATCCTCCGGTGGCAAGCGCAAGAATCGATGTGTCAAACAATTGCTGTGGCGCAGCATAGGGCCGGGGGCCCGGATGGAGGCACTCTGTCGGGCAACAACAAAAACGACGCCGCTTGAAAGCTGAAAACTCGAGAGTTAAACCTTGGGCCTCGGCTGGAGCGACTTGCCGCCGTTACGGAATCTGCGGCTCGCGTATCCAGGATCGCAGCAGTCATGAAAGAGTCGACAGGGAGGGGTATTTGGCCACGACCAAGAAACTCGCGGCTTCATCGGCCGGAGCCGCCGGCAAAGCAGACGTCTCGTCGGCGGAGCTGCTCAGTTACTACCGGGATATGCTGCTGATCCGTCGCTTCGAGGAGAAGTCAGGCCAGATGTACGGCATGGGGCTGATCGGGGGCTTTTGCCACCTGTATATCGGCCAGGAAGCTGTCGTGGTCGGCATCCAGTCGGTGTTGCAGCCCGGGGATTCGGTGATCACCAGCTATCGCGATCACGGCCATATGATCGCCTGCGGCATGGATAGCAAGGGCGTGATGGCGGAGTTGACCGGCCGGCGCGGGGGCTACTCCAAAGGCAAGGGCGGCTCGATGCACATGTTCAGCCGCGAAAAGTCCTTTTACGGCGGACACGGCATCGTCGGGGCGCAGGTGCCGATTGGGACCGGTCTCGCCTTTGCCCACAAGTACAAGGGCGACGGTCATATCTCGGCGACCTATTTCGGGGATGGCGCGGTCAATCAGGGGCAGGTGTACGAGTCCTTCAACATGGCGGCGCTGTGGAAGTTGCCTTGTCTGTACGTGCTTGAGAACAACAAGTACGCCATGGGGACGGCCCAGGCGCGCGCCGCCGCCGGCGAGTTGTTTCAGCGCGGTGAGGCGTACGGCATTCCGGGCGTGCAGGTGAACGGCATGGACGTGCTGGCTGTTCGTGCCGCCGCTCTCGAATGGGCGGAATACGTACGGTCTGGTCAGGGGCCGGCGATCCTGGAAATGCAGACGTACAGGTATCGCGGTCACTCGATGTCGGATCCGGCCAAGTACCGGTCGAAAGAAGAGGTGGCAAAGGTTCGGGCGGAGGCCGATCCCATCGACAATTTCCGCAAGTTGCTGCTCGATCAGGGCCACGCCACCGAGGATTCTCTCAAGGAAATCGATCGCGAAATCAAGGTGATCGTCACCGAGGCCGCTGAGTTCGCTCAGCAGAGCCCCGAGCCCGATCCGTCCGAACTCTGGACCGATGTGCTGGTCGAGGCGTGAGGCTTTCGCATTACCGGGATGAGGCCGTAGGGCCGGAGGATTTTCCATGCCGATTGATATTCTGATGCCTGCGCTGTCGCCGACCATGACCGAGGGCAAACTGGCCCGCTGGTTGAAGAAGGAAGGCGAGGCGGTCAAGGCGGGCGAGGCGCTGTTCGAGATCGAAACCGACAAGGCGACCATGGAGGTCGAGGCGGTTGACGACGGTCGGTTGGGCCAGATTCTGGTCGCCGCCGGCACCGAGGGGGTGGCGGTCAATGCCAGGGTCGCCGTGCTCCTGGGAGAGGGCGAGAGCGCGGGTTCGGCGTCTGTGGCCCCGGTTGTCGCCGTGAACGTTCCCGCCGCTGTGGCCCCTGTCGCAGCCCCGGCGCCGGCCGCCCAACCGCTGATTGATGATGAGGCGCGCTTCTACGCCCAGACCTCGCGCCGCACGGTGCGGGAGGCCTTGCGCGATGCGATGGCCGAGGAAATGCGGCGGGACCAGGGCGTCTATGTCATGGGCGAGGAAGTCGCGGAATATCAGGGCGCCTACAAAGTCACTCAGGGCTTGCTGCAGGAATTCGGCGCCAAGCGGGTCATCGACACCCCGATCACCGAATATGGGTTTGCCGGACTTGCGGTGGGCGCGGCTTTCGGCGGCTTGCGGCCGATCGTCGAGTTCATGACCTTTAACTTCTCGATGCAGGCGATCGATCACGTCATCAACTCGGCGGCCAAGACTCTTTACATGTCGGGTGGTCAGATGGGCTGCCCGATCGTCTTTCGCGGCCCCAATGGCGCGGCCTCGCGGGTCGGTGCCCAGCATTCCCAGTGCTACGCCTCGTGGTATGCCCATTGCCCGGGATTGAAGGTGCTGGCGCCATGGTCGGCGGCGGATGCCAAGGGGTTGCTCAAAGCGGCGATCCGCGATCCTAACCCCGTTGTTTTCCTTGAACACGAGATCATGTACGGCCAGTCCTTCGACGTGCCCGACGATCCCGAATTCGTGCTGCCGATCGGCAAGGCGAAGATCGAGCGGGCCGGCAAGGACGTCACGATCACGGCGTTTTCGCGCATGGTCGGCTACGCGCTGACCGCCGCCGAGAAACTGGCTGCCGAGGGTATCGACGCCGAGGTGATCAACCTGCGCTCGCTGCGGCCGCTCGATACCGCGACCATCCTGGCCTCGTTGCGCAAAACCAATCGCTTGGTGACCGTCGAGGAAGGCTGGGCGTACGCCGGTATCGGCTCGGAAATCGCGGCGCTGGTCATGGAGCAGGCCTTCGACGACCTCGACGCCCCGGTGGCGCGGGTGTGTGGCGCCGACGTGCCGCTGCCTTACGCCGCCAACCTCGAGCAACTGGCCCTGCCGCAGCCCGAGGCCATCGTCGACGCCGCCAAGTCCGTCTGCTACCGCCGCTGAGCCCCATCAGGGAAACGGGAACGCATCCATGCCGATCGATATTCTGATGCCGGCGCTGTCGCCGACCATGACCGAGGGCAACCTCGCCAAGTGGCTGAAAAATGAAGGTGATGCCGTCAAGGCCGGCGACGCCATCTGTGAAATCGAGACCGACAAGGCGACCATGGAGGTCGAGGCGGTCGATGAGGGGATTCTCGAGAAAATCCTGGTGCCCGGCGGCAGTCAGGGCGTCAAGGTCAACGCCCCGATCGCGGTGCTGCGCGCCGAGGGGGATACCTCAAAGGCCGCCCCCAAGGCTTTGATGGCAAGTGCCGTTGCCGCTCCACCTCCACTCTCGTCTCAGGTTGCGGCGGCGGCGCCGGCACCGCGCACCGGTTCACGCATCATCGCAAGTCCGCTGGCCAAGCGCCTTGCCGCACAAGCGGGACTCGATCTGGCCGGGGTTGCCGGGTCAGGGCCGCGCGGACGGATCGTCAAGCATGATGTCGCCGAGGCGCTGGCCAAGGGGCCGGTGGCCCGGCCGGCCGTGGCCCCGGCGCTCGCTCCGGTTGTGGCTGCGCCGGTGGCGGCAGCTCCGACGCCCAAGCCGGCGGGGGGTGACGATGCCCGCGCGTGGTCGGACAAGGTCGGCCTCAAATACCGCCTTCAGGCCAACAGCGGCATGCGCAAGGTGATCGCCCGTCGTTTGACAGAGGCTAAGCAGACGATTCCGCACTTCTATCTCAGCGTCGACGTCGCGCTTGATGCGTTGCTGAAGGTGCGGACGGAATTGAATGGCAAGTCCGATGGTTACAAGCTGTCGGTCAACGATTTCGTTATCCGCGCCGCCGCTCTGGCGCTGAAGAAGGTTCCGGCGGCAAACGCCTGTTGGACCGATGAAAATATCCTGCTGTTCGATCAGGTCGACATGTCGGTGGCGGTGGCCACACCCGCAGGTTTGATCACGCCGATCATCAAGGCCGCCGAGGCCAAGGGGCTGGCCGCGATCTCATCGGAGATGAAGGACCTTGCCGCCCGCGCCCGCGACGGCAAGCTGAAGCCCGAGGAATTCCAGGGCGGCACCTTCACCATCTCCAACCTCGGCATGTTCGGCATCTCGGAGTTTTCAGCGATCATCAATCCGCCCCAGGCCTGCATTCTGGCGGTGGCGGCCGGCGAGCAGCGTCCGGTGGTTCGCGATGGCGCCCTGGCCATCGCCACCATGATGACCTGCACCCTCTCGGTCGATCACCGGGTGGTCGATGGCGCGGTCGGCGCCCAGTTCATGTCGGTCTTCAAGAAACTGCTCGAAGACCCGCTGACGATGTTGCTGTAACTGGGGGCGCGGCCCCAGTGGCCGAAGGCGATGAGCCTTTGGAAATCAAGGAGATCCCGGCCATGGCCGATACTCAGTTTGATCTTATCGTTGTCGGCGGCGGGCCGGGCGGGTATGTGGCGGCGATCCGGTCGGCGCAGTTGGGCATGAAGACCGCGCTGATCGAGCGCGAGCATCTCGGTGGCATCTGCCTCAATTGGGGCTGCATTCCGACCAAGGCCTTGCTGCGTTCGGCTGAGATTTTCCGGCAGCTTCAGCATCTCGATGCCTACGGTCTGGGGGCCGACAATCCGCGCGTCGATCTGGCCAAGGTGGTCAAGCGTTCACGCGGGGTGGCTAGCCAGTTGTCGGGCGGGGTCAAGCACCTGCTGAAGAAGAACAAGGTGACGGTGGTCGACGGCCACGCCAAGCTCGAAGGCGCGGGCAAGCTGCGGGTCGGGGCCGATCTCTACACCGCCAAGCATATCATTCTGGCCACCGGCGCCCGGGCGCGGGCGCTGCCCGGGCTTCAGCCCGATGGCAAGCTGATTTGGACCTACAAGGAAGCGATGGTGCCGGCGGCGCTGCCGAAATCGTTGCTGGTGGTCGGCTCCGGGGCGATCGGTATCGAATTCGCCAGTTTCTACAATGCGCTGGGCGTCAAGGTCACCGTGGCCGAGGTGTTGGACCGGGTGCTTCCGGTCGAGGATGAGGAAATCTCGGCGCTGGCGCGCAAAGCCTTTGAAAAGCAAGGCATGCGCATCCTGACCGGGGCCAAGGTCGGGCCGCTCCAGGCCGGGGCCGACAGTGTCACCACCACCCTCGAGGCCGGCGGCAAGAGCGAGAGCCTGAGTTTCGACCGGGTGATCCTGGCCCTCGGCATCGTCGGCAATGTCGAGGAGATCGGTCTTGAGACGACCAGGGTCAAGGTCGAGAAGACCCACATCCTGACCGATGACTGGTGCCAAACCGCGGAGCCAGGCATTTATGCCATCGGCGACGTTGCCGGCGCGCCCTGGCTTGCTCACAAGGCCAGCCACGAAGGGGTGATCTGCGTCGAGAAGATTGCCGGCGTTCCAGGCGTACACCCGCTGGACCTGCGCGCCATTCCCGGCTGTACGTACGCCACGCCCCAGGTGGCCAGCGTCGGGCTCACCGAGGCCAAAGCCAAGGCCAAGGGCCATCAGGTCCGGGTCGGGCGCTTTCCCTTCATGGGCAACGGCAAGGCGATCGCGCTGGGGGAACCCGAGGGGCTGGTCAAGACGGTGTTCGACGCCGCCACCGGCGAGCTGCTGGGCGCCCACATGATCGGTGCCGAGGTCACGGAGATGATCCAGGGCTACGTCGTCGCACGTACACTTGAGACCACCGAGGCCGAGTTGATGCATACGGTGTTCCCGCATCCGACGCTGTCGGAGATGATGCACGAGTCGGTCCTTGCCGCGTACGGACGGGCGATTCATATTTGACGGATGGTCTGGCCATGACTCCCACCCCTCCGGCGCCGGCCGATCCCGAGACGATTCGCGAGCGTCTGGAAACCGCCCGTGAGGATGTCGTCAAGGCGGTGCGCGATCGCTCCAACGCCGGGCTGATGCCGGCCCTGGAGTCGCTGGTTCAGGCCAAGATCTTGTCGGCCTATGTCGAGGATGGCGGCTTGATCGAGCGGTTGCGGCGGATGCGCGCCGCTCTGGAGGCGGTGCACGCCTGCATTCCGCCCTCGGATCGCGCGACCCTGGAGCGGCCCGATGGTGCGGCCTATGTCCGTATTCCCTTGAGCACCGTTGCCTATCGGGAGTTGAAGGCGGCCCTGAAGGGCTGACCCCGACTTGGGTCGCTGGGGGTGGCGCGTGCCGATGACTCCGAGGGCGTGCGACAAAATGTTGACTGCGACAAAGTGAACCTGTCAACATCTTGTTCAGTAGCCGCAGAATACCGTCTGATGGTCCGGGTTTTCCGGCGGTCCCGGTTTTCTGCCGCGGCAGGGCAAGAGCATATTCATGAGGAAGCTGAAGCCGATCGATGCGCGTCTCGCGACCACCCTGGTGGTGGTGGCGATGGCTGCGCTGTTCGGCTGGCAGATGTTCGCCGTGCGCCAGACCGTGCTGAGCGAGGCCGGCAAGCAGACCATGGCCCTGGCCCGGACCGCCGAGTTGCAGGTGATCGGCAGTTTGCGCGGCGCCGGGATGCTGGCGGCCGACCTTGAGGTGCTTTTAACCGGCCGCGACGTTGCCGATCCGGCGCTGCAGGCGGTGTTGCGCGCCCGCTTGGCCGCGTATCACGACCTGACCTCCCTGGTGCTGGTGGATGTCGCCGGCCGGGAAGCTCAGGCGGTGGAGCGGGTCATCGAGGGCGCCCCGGCGGGGACGACCGAGGTGATCATCACCGCCCGGCCGCTGGTCGGAACCAACGGCGTCCGTCTGGGCGCGGCGGTGATCGGGGTGGCGGCGGCGCCGGTGGCCGATACCCTGGCGGCGTTGCCGCTGGGCGAGGGCGGCCGGGCATGGCTGGCCCTGGATAATGGCCGGATTCTCGCCGTGGCGCCCCGGGGCGGTGGCTCCGGCTTCCTGTCGCTGCCATCGGGGCCTCGCGAGGCGCGACTGGTGCGGGAGGCCGATCCCGACGGCGGCTCCGGGCGCTTGATGGCGGTCCGGCCGGTGGCCGGCGATCCGCTGGTGGTCGCGGTCGCGATGTCGGTCGACACCATTCTGGCCTCCTGGCGGGAGAATCTGCTGCTCTATGGTCTGGCGGTGCTGGCCCTGGCGGCGGTGGCGCTGCTCTACGCCTGGCTGCTGCAATATCAAAGTCACAGTACCGCGCTCGCCCGCGCCGAAAAGGAGCGACTCGCGACCGCGGCGGCGGCGCAGCAACGGGGCATTCTCGATGCCACGGTCGACGGGTTGATCACCATCGATGAGGACACCGGCATTCAGGGGGTGAACCGCTCGGCTGAACGCATCTTCGGCTATCAGGAACCCGAACTGGTCGGTCTGCCGGCGGCCAGCCTGATTCCCGGACTGACACGGACACTGCTTCACGACCGCCGGGGAGAGGTTCGCGAGCTTCAGGCGCTGCACCGGACCGGGCGGGAGATTCCGATCGAACTGGTGGTGACCGAGTTGCCGGCCGACGCCAGTGGCGGTCAGCGCCTGTTCATCGGCACCGTGCGCGACCTGAGTGAACGCCGGGCGGCGGCGGCGGCCTTGCGCGAAAGCCAAGAGCGCAACGCCGCGATTCTCGCCGCCGCGGCCGAGGGGATCATCGCGGTCGACGCCCAGGGGCGCATGGAGACGGTCAACGCCGCCGCCGGCCGGATTTTCGGGTACGAGGTTGCGGAGATGGCCGGCCGGAACGTGACCATGCTGTTGCCGGCCTCGTCGAAGGCCGGGCATGGCGAGGCGGTGGTTTCCTGTATCCGCCGGCGCGATCTCGGCGCTCTCGGCCAGCGGCGCGAGGTGGTCGCGAAGCGCCAGGATGACTCCGAGTTTCCCCTGGAAATCGCGATCAGCCTGCTGGAACGTCCGGAGGGGCCGCTGTTCATCGCTGCGGTCGCCGACATCACCGAGCGTAAGGAGGCCGACACCGCCTTGCGTGGGGCCAAGCTCGATGCCGAGGCGGCAAATCAGGCCAAGACCCAGTTTCTTGCCCACATGAGCCATGAGTTGCGCACGCCGCTCAACGCGATCATCGGCTTTTCCGACATGATGCGCCAGGAAATGATGGGGGTATTGTCGGCGGTGTACTTGGACTATGCCCGCAACATCAATGATAGCGGCCGGCAGTTGATCGGTATTATCGATGATTTGCTTGACGTCTCGCGGCTGCAACTGGGCAAGTTCACCATTTCCGACGGCGTGGTCGATCTGCACAGCGCGGTCGCCGGGGCGCTGGCCATGATGCGGCCCCGCGCCGAGGACAGCGGCATCATCCTGACCGAGGGGGTTGACGAGGCTCTGCCCAAGCTGCGCGGCGACGCGCGGGCGATTCGGCAGGTTTTGATCAATCTGGTCAGCAACGCCGTCAAGTTCACCCCCCGGGGCGGCTCGGTGCGGGTCAGCGCCGAGAGTTCTTCCGATGGTCGCTTGTTGCTGGCGGTGAGCGACACCGGGCGCGGCATTGATCCCGAGATGATCGAGCATGTGCTCGATCCCTTCCACCACGCCGACGCCTTCAAGGCCAACAAGGGGCGGGGGATCGGTCTGGGCTTGCCGATTTGCCGCTGGCTGATGGAACTGCATGGCGGCTCGCTGGTGATTGAAAGCAGTACGCCGGTCGGAACCACCGTGGTCGCGGGGTTTCCCAGAGAGCGGGTTTTGCTGTCATCGGGCGCGCTGTGAGTCCGGGGCGGCTGGATCGTCCGCAAGTCCTCCGGCATCGATCAGCGTCTTGAACCTGAACACCAGGAGGATTATCTCTTTATAGGAGAGTGCCGCGCCTCTGGAGGTTTTGATGTCGCGCGAAGATTTCAAGTTTCCCACTGGTCCTGATGCTGTCGGAGGGGGCGGTTCCCCCTACCGGGATATGTGGGGCCAGTCCGGGCAGGCTGGCGGCCGGACGGGTGGGCTGTCCAAACTCTGGGCAGGGGAAGCCGGCTCGAAAGACGGTCATTCCTCGCAAGATTGGCGGGAGGAGTGGAAGCGCCAGCGGAAAGAGCCGATACCGCAGTCCCGGGATTGGAAAAAGCTGTGGCTGGGGCTGGGGCTGGTGGTGGTGTTCTGCTTCTCGATCTTCGCCATCTACATGCTCGACGGGTTTCTGGAAAAACAGCATTGGCATTGGATGAATCCCAATGACACGGTGATCGACTCCGGTGAGGGTGGCGCTGGCGGGCCGTCGATTCACTGGGGCGGGCGGTGACCGGCGGAGCGTCCGGTTGCCGAGATCGCGCTCGCGAGTCGCGCGCGCCGTGCTGAGCGGCCTTGCGGCGGGAGTCCGAATACCCCAATCTGTAGCGGTGAATTTGGTCAACCGATGCAATGGCGGCGGCGTCTGGTGCTGGCATGAAACTCGCTGTGGTCTTGAATGAAACTGCGGGAACTCTGCTGGGCCGGCCGGTGGCGGGCGTGGTGGCGGAGTTGCGGCAGCTCTTCGCCGCCGCCGGGCTTGAGGCGTCGGTGTTCGCCGCGCCGGGGCCGGCGGTGGAGACGGCCATGCGCCTTGCCGTTGCCTCCGAGGCCGAGGCCGTGGTGGTCGGTGGCGGCGACGGTACCCTGGCCACCGCCGCGAGGATGCTGTTGGGCACCGGCAAGGCGCTGGGGCTGCTCCCCCTGGGCACCATGAATCTGCTGGCCCGCGACCTGGGCCTGCCCTCCGATTTGCGCGCGGCGGTGGCGGTGCTGGCCCGGGGCGAACGGCGGCTGATCGATGTCGGCGAGGTCAACGGCCATGTTTTTCTCAACAATTCGGTGATCGGGCTGTATCCGACCCTGGTCCGGGAGCGGGAGCGCCAGCGTGGCGTGCCCGGGTGGCGCAAGTGGGCGGCCATGGCCTCGGCGGTGGTCAAGGCGTTGCGCTACTATAATCTGATCGAGGTCGGGGCCGACCTGGGCCAGGGAGCGCGGCTGATTCGCACTCCGGCGCTGGCGGTGGTCAACAACGCCTATCGAGATCCCGGGGCGACCTTTCTCAACCGGCCGGTGCTGGATGCTGGTGTACTTGCCGTGTACGTGGCCAAACACCGAACCCGGATCGGGCTGGTGCGCCTGATGGCCGGGTTGGCGCTGGGTGGTTGGCAGCGCAACCCGGAAGTCGATTCTCTGGAGATGACCGACCTGACCGTGACCAGCCCGTCCCGGCGCCGGCTCAAGGTTGCCATCGATGGCGAGTTCATGCGTCTGGCGCCGCCGCTGGTCTATCGCATCCGGCCCAAGGCGCTGCCGGTGCTGGCGCCCGCGCCATGACTGCGGCGGGGCTGCTGCTGCCAGGTTTCCAGGTGTACGTTGAAGGCCGGCTTGTGTATGCCTGTGGGTGTATGGTGTACGTGCGGAGCGGTCTCCCCTTCGGCAGGTCGATATGAGAACCATTGCCCATCTTTCCGACCTTCATTTCGGCCGTGTCGATCCCGAGGTGCTGGAGGCGCTGGTCGCGGATCTGGTCACGGTCGCGCCGTCGCTGGTGGTGATCAGCGGCGATCTGGTGCAGCGCGCCCGGCGGCGGCACTTCCGCGCGGCCCGTGCTTTTTTGGAGCGGCTGCCGGCGTCCTGGCTGGTGGTGCCGGGGAATCACGATATTCCGGCCTATAACCTGCTGGCGCGCTTTACCATGCCCTTCCGCAATTACCGGCATTACATCACGGCCGACCTCAACCCCTTCGTCTGTGACGACGAGATCGCGGTGCTGGGAATCAACACCGCCCGGCCGCTGATCTTCAATTTTGCCCATGGCCGCATCAGTCGCCAGCAGATCGCGAGCATCGAGGCGGTGTTCGGGAGTGTCGCGCCCTCGGTGTTCAAGGTGCTGGTGACGCACCATCCGTTTCTGCCGCCGCCGGACAAGCCGGGCGGCAAGGTGCTGCTCGGACGGGCGCGTCTGGCTCTGCCGGCTCTGGAGGCGTGCGGTGTCGACCTGCTGCTGGCCGGGCACTTTCATCGGGGCTATGCTGGCGACCTCACCGAGCATCACAGCCATTTGGATCGCTCGATTCTGGTCGCTCATGCGGCGACGGCGACCTCGACCCGTCTGCGCGACGAGCCCAACGGTTATAATCTGATCACGGTGGCGCCGCCGGTGGTGACGTTCGAGGAGCGGGTCTGGACCGGCCAGCGTTTCGCCGGTTCCGAACGGAGCGCCTATAGCCGGACCCCTTGGGGCTGGCAGGCCGTGGCCGGCGCGGTTGGATTCTGAAGCGCCCGGTGCTACGGTCGGTCGACCGCAAGAGCAGGCTGAAAGGCATCAATGGGCAAGAGACGCTACGAAACGTTGAGCCAGCGTATGCAGCGCCGGGCCGAAGAGTTGGCTGCGCGGCGACGGGTGCCGCGTCAGACGGCGGCGGTGGTCGTCTGTGCCGTGGTTTTCGTGGTGTCGTTTCTCATTGGCATCGAATTCATCTGGCGCTGAAGAGCCGGTTTCCAAAGGCCGACGGCCTTTGGTGGGGCCAGGTCAAAGCCCTGGCCTTGCCTTCGGTGCTATTCCAGCGCCGCTTTGGCCGCCAGCACGTCCTTGGCGATCTGGGCCTTGAGGGCGTCGAGGCTCTCGAAGCGCTGTTCGGGGCGGAGGAACTCGATCAATTGCACCCTGAGGTGGCGGCCATAGAGGTCGGCCGTGCAGTCGAAGAGGTGGGTCTCGAGGCGCTCATCGGTGCCGTCCACGGTCGGGCGATGGCCGAAATTGGCCACGCCATCGTGCCATACGGTTGAGAGTCCGGTGTCTATGCCGGCGCGCACCGCGTAAACGCCGAAGCGCGGGCGCAGATATTCGCCGAGATGAAGGTTGGCGGTGGGGAAGCCGAGGGTGCGGCCAAGCTGGGCGCCGGCCTCGACCCGGCCCTCGAGTTCCCAGGCCCGGCCGAGCACGAAGGCGGCGTCGCGGGGGCGGCCTTCGATCAGGGCGGTGCGGATGCGGGTCGAAGACAGGACGGCGCCGGTATGATCGGGCACCAGCCCGACGGCGGTGACCGCGAAGCCGTGCTCCAGGCCTTCCCGCTCCAGAAAGTCCATGGAGCCGCTGCGGCGATGGCCGAAATGAAAGTCCGCCCCGGCGATGACATGCCGCGCGGCAAGTCCGCCGATCAGCACCTCGGTGACGAAGTTTCCCGCCTCACGGTGCAGGAACGGCTCGTCGAAATGGGCGACCACCAGCACGTCGACCCCGAGCGCCTCCAGGTGGCGTTCCTTGATGCGGAACGGGGTCAGCCGGAACGGCGCGCCATCGGGGCGGAAGACACTGCGCGGATGGGGTTCGAAGGTCAGCACCGCGAGCGGCAGGCCGGAGTCGCGCGCGATCGCCCGACCCCGGCCGATGACCTCCTGGTGCCCCCGGTGGATGCCGTCGAAATTTCCGAGCACCGCCACAGCTCCCCGCGCGGAGTCGGGGAGTTGGAGATAGCTGCGAAATATCCGCATCGGCGGGAGTCCGGATGGTGCCTGAGCGATGCTTAGCCGCGGGCGGGGACCATCACGGTGGCTTCGCCGTCGATCACCACGGTCTCGCCGACCGAGCAGACGGTCTTGAGCGTGACGCGCTTCTTCTCGGTGACGATCTCGGTGACGGTGGCGCGAGCGACCACGGTGTCGCCGACTCGCACCGGCGCCTTGAACTTCAGGTTCTGGGCGATGTAGATGCAGCCCGGCCCGGGCAGCTTGGTGCCGAGCACGGTGGAGATGAACCCGGCCGAGAGCATGCCGTGAGCGATCCGGCTCTTGAACATGGTCGCCGAGGCATAGTCATGGTTGAGGTGAACCGGATTGGTGTCGCCGGAAATGCCCGCGAACATCACGATGTCGGTGTCCGTAATGGTCTTGGCGTAGACCGCCGACATGCCGACCGTGAGGTCTTCCAAATAGTAACCGTTGAGGTCCGCGAGGATTTGCTTGGCGTCGTCCATTTGTTTTTCTCCTGGAATTCAGCCGGCTGATCAAGCGCCTTCCAGATTGTTTGGAGATGCGTCGCGGAGCCGGTGTTTTGTTCAGTCCGGGTCGGGCCGGGCATCGGACCCTAACAAAATTCCCTAACTGGCAAAAGCTGAATCTTCGGGCGCTCCGGTGCTGGCTTGGTCATACCTGTGACATACTTGTCGCCGTATGACGGATTTCCGCCAGACTTTGTCCGGTCGATTTGACGGAGACCCAGACATACGCTATGAGAGTCGGTGGAGTCTCGGCATCTGGAAGGCGCGCGTGAGGTTGCGCCGGGGCCGGTGAGTATGACGAGGGCAGGCGCGTGACAGGCGGGTCGAAAATCTGGACGGTGCGCGGTATTCCACCCGAATTGCAGACGGCAGTCTCGGCGGCGGCCAAGGCGGCGCGTCAGACGCTGGGGGAGTGGACGGCGGCGGCTCTGACATCGGCACTCAGCGGCGGCGATCGCGACGAGGCGGCGAAGGGCCTGAGGGCCGCGCGCTTCGACGATATCGAGGCTCACATCGCGGTGCTGGAGCGGCGGCTCGATACGCTCGACAATCGCAACGACACCACGATCACGCGGATCGACGGCTTCGATCGGCAGGTGCAGTCCCTGAGGCAGCGACTCGAAAGCGTCGAGCGGCTGGGCAGCCGGCCGCCGCTGCCGCCAGCGCCGCCTCCGGCCCCGCCGCCTTCGCCGGAAGTGGCGGCGGCGCTGGCCGAGCCCAGTCCTCTTCAGGGGCCGTTTACCCGGGGCATCGGTTCGCGCAAGCGCCTGACCGTCGCCGGGGAGGAGGAGTTGCAGCGTCTGCTTTCGGCCGGTGTCGACGACGCGACCATCGCGGCGCGCCTCGGCATTCACAAACGCATCGTCTGGGCGCGCCGCCTCACCGAACGCACGGATTAGTCATGGTTTCCAAAGGCCTCCGGCCTTTGGCGGGTCCAGGGCGGAGCCCTGGCCTTCGGCGCTACTTCAAGCTGTCGAGGCGGGTTTTGACCGCTTGGTAGTCGGGGCTGGCTGGGTCGAGTTGCTTCAGCAGCCGTTCCAGCAGTGGCCGGGCCTCGGCGGCTTGGCCGGCGAGGGCGGTGTCGAGGCCGAGATACCAGAGCGCGGCGGTGGTCTCGGGGGCGACGGCCAAGGCCTCGCGGAAAGCGGCGGCGGCTTCCGCGGGCAGGCGCTCGACGGTGCCGGGCGTCGCCGCGATCACCGCTTCGGCATAGGCGACCAGCACGTCGGGCTGGTGCGGCGCCTGCGCGCGCAGGCGCTTGGCGGCGTCCAGGCGCCGGTCCGATTCTCCCAGCACCTCGTAGGCGCGCAGCAGGCGCAGCCAGCCGGCGACGTCGGCGGGATTGGCTTCCAGCTTGGCGCGCAGGCCCTCGACCATGGCGCGGATGGCCTTGGCTTGGTCTGCCGGCGCCTCGGCGGTTTTGGGCGGCAGCGGCTTGGGGGTGATGGCGGCGGCATCCAGGTGCAACCGTCCCGCGACCTCGGCGATGCGCTCGTGGACCAGCGGCAGCCAGGGCGCGTTTTCCGGGCTGGCCGCGGCCAGCTTGATCCAGCGCTCGAGCGCTCCGTGATCGTCGCCGGCCTGCTGCCGGGCCAGGGCCAAATAGTGGCCGGCGCGCGGTTCATCGGGGAGCTTGGCCTGGATGGCGTCGAGCAGCTGGCGCGCCTCCTCCGGGACCAACCCCCGGTTGGAGCTGATCAGGGTTTCGGCGAGGTTGCCGCTGATGTCGAGATCGTCGGGCGCCAGCGCGGCGGCCTTGCGCCACGCCTCGATGGAGTCGGGCAACTGGCCCATCTTGCCGTAAGACTGGGCGAGCAACACCCAGCCTTCAAGGTCGTTGGGCTGGGAGGCCAAGCGTTCGGCCAGACGGGCCATCGCCTCCAGCACCGATTGCGGGGTGGCGGCGGCGGCGGCGCTCTCGGCGGCGCGTTCGGCGAAGGGCCGGTCCGGCAGGTCGGGGCGGCCGAGCGCGAGGTAAAGCGCCAGGGAGGCCAGGGGCAGGGCGACCAGCAGCGCGAGCGCCGCGCCTTTGCTGGGCGGAGCGATGGTCGCGGCGGTGGTGACGGGGGCGGCGGCGGCGCCCAGAATGCGGCGGCCGATCTCGGTACGGGCCGCGTCGGCCTGGGCGGGGGCGATCACGCCGCGCGCGAGGTCACGTTCGATCTCGCTCAACTGATCGCGATAAACCTCCAGGTCCCAGTCGGCGCGCGAGGGCGCGGGGGGCGAGGAACGGAGCAGCGGCCGGAGCAGCATGGCCACCACGGCGGCGGTGATCGCCGCGGCCAGTATCCAGAACAGGGTCATGGGGTCACTCACTCCTGGCCGTCGAGCAGGCGGGCGAGTCGGGCGCTCTCCTCGGCGCTGAGCGGCGGTGGCGCCGGTGCGGCGGCGCCGGTGCGGCGGCGCAGCCGCCAAGCCACGGTCGCGGCGCCGGCCAGCGCCACTGCCAGCGGCCCCAGCCACAGCAGCCAAGTGTTGGGCTGGAACGGCGGTTTGAGCCGCGCGAAATCGCCGTAGCGCGCGCTGACGTAATCGACCACCGCCTGATCGCTGTCACCGGCCTTGAGACGCTCGCGCACCAGCAGGCGCAAGTCTCTGGCCAGCGGCGCGTTGCTGTCGTCGATCGATTGGTTCTGACAGACGAGGCAGCGCAAATCTTGGCTGATCTCGCGGGCCCGGGCCTCGAGGGCCGGGTCGGAGAGCATTTCGCCGGGCAGCACGGCCAGCGCCGGCAGCGACCAGATCAGCACGGCCAGCGCCGGCAGCAATCGAGCGTTCAATAGAGCAGTCCCGCGATCAGGTAACCGATGGCGACCGCGAGCAGGCCGATCACCACCGAGAAGAAGATGTAGAGCAACCCCAGCGCAACATCGCCTTCCATGAACAGGTCGAGCAACTGCAGGCTGAACGAGGAAAAGGTGGTGTAGCCGCCGCAGACCCCGACCATCATGAACAGGCGGGCATCCCGGCCGATATAGTCCGCCGGCAGGTTGGCCACGAAGCCGATCACCAGCGAGCCGCCGATGTTGATGAACAGGGTCGGCAACGGGAAGTGGGCCGGCATCATCTCGAACGGAAACAGATCGATGTCGAACTCGTGAAAGAATACCGACAGCCAGTGCCGGGCCATGCTGCCCAGCGCGCCGCCGATCGCCACGAGGAAGTAATCGATCATGTCCAACTCAGTCCCGAAGACACGGTGGTCAGCGTCCCTTCAGCGACGCCAGCAGCGGCAGAATGGTCTGCCGGACGTCCTCGGGGGTCAGCGGTCCGACGTGTTTATAGCGGATGCGGCCCTGTCCGTCGATGATGAAGCTTTCGGGAGCGCCATAGACGCCGAAATCGATGGCCACCCGGTTTTCGGTGTCGGCGCCGATGCTGCGGAACGGGTTGCCGGCGGTGGCCAGCCACGCCACCGCGTCCTCCGGCCGGTCGCGGTAGTCGAGGCCGCGCATGGCCACGCCCTGTTCGCGGGCGAGGCGCAGCAGCACCGGCTGCTCGGCCCGGCAGGGCAGGCACCAGGAGGCGAAGACGTTGAGCAGTTGCGGCTCGCCGCTGGCCAGATCGGCGGTGTTCAGGCCGTGGGCGTAGCCGGGCAGCGGCGGCAGCTCGAACTGCGGCACCGGCTTGTCGATCAGCGCCGAGGGCAGGAGATGCGGGTCGCGCCCCAGCCCGGCGGCGAACCACGCGGTCAGGGCGCCGAACGCCAGCAGGGGCAGGAGGTAGAGCAGCTTGCGCGGAGTCATGGGATGCGAGTCTTGTCGAAGGGGGCGGGAGGCGGTATAGCAAAGAGAACCGGGAGGTGCGCTAACACCGCTCGGCCCCTTCTAGGGCTTGGTGTCTGGGGCTTGGTGATCGTGAGGCAGATCGTGGTCCGCCACACCCGCACCTGAAGCACTAGTAAGGACAGACGATGTTGGTCGCATCGGATCTCCTTCTCGTGATCGCTGGCCGGGAACCCTTGCCCGGCCGGTTTCACAAAGATACCGGCTTTTCCCTGATGATCAAGCGGTTGCTGCCGCCTGCGCCCGCAGCCGGGTGGCTGGCGCGCCGATGCGCAACCGGCGGTCGCTGAGGCTGAGCAGGCCGCCCGCGACCATCATCAGCCCGCCGAACCACAGCCAGGGCACCAGCGGATGGTGATAGAGGCGGAGGGTCAGGGCGCCGGAGCCGTCGCCATCGCCGAGGGCGAGGTAGAGATCGTCGGTCGCCGAGGTGCGGATGGCGGCGTGGGTCAGGTCCATGCCGGTGACGGTGTAGTGGCGCTGCTCGGGTTCCAGGATGCCGAGAACGTGGCCGTCGCGGCTGACGGTGAAGCGGCCCCGGCGGGCGGTGTAGTTGGGGCCGGTGGCCTCGCCGACGCTCTCGAAGCTCAGGCTGTAGCCGGCCAGCGGTATGACGTCGCCGGGCCGGGCGGTCAGGATGCGCTCATCGACCCAGGCCGAGGCGCCGACCATGCCGGCGATGGCCACGCCCAGGCCGGCGTGGGCGAAGGTCATGCCCCAGGCGGCGCGGGGCAGGGCGCGGGCGCGGGCGAGACTTTCGGCGGCGGGCAGGCGGAACAGGCCGATCCGTCCGGCCCATTCGGCCAGCGCCCCGAAGACGGCCCAGGCGGCCAGGGCGATACCGGCCAGCGCCATCGCCGATGGCCCGCCGCGCTGCCAGCAGGCGATCAGCACGACCAGCAGGGTCAAGGCGCCGGCCAGGGCGAGCCGGGTCAGGGCGCCGGCAAGGTCGGCGCGCTTCCAGGGCAGCAGCGGCCCGACCACCATCGCCGCGACCATCGGGATCATCAGCGGCACGAAGGTGGCGTTGAAGAAGGGCGGGCCGACCGAAACCTTGCCGGCGTTCAGCACATCGAGGAACAGCGGATACAACGTGCCGATCAGCACCGTCGCGGTCGCCGAGGCCAGCAGCAGATTGTTGATCACCAGCGCGCCCTCGCGGCTGACCGGCGCGAACAAGCCGCCGGCCTTGAGCGCGGGCGCCCGCAGGGCATAGAGCAGCAGCGAGCCGCCGATGGCCACCGAGAGCAGAGCCAGGATGAACACGCCGCGCGCCGGATCCACCGCGAAGGCGTGCACCGAACTCAGAATGCCCGAGCGCACCAGGAAGGTGCCCATGAGCGACAGGCTGAAGGTCAGGATGGCCAGCAGGATGGTCCAACTCTTGAGGGCGTCGCGTTTCTCGACCACGATCGAGGAGTGCAAAAGGGCGGTGCCGGCCAGCCAGGGCATCAGCGAGGCGTTTTCCACCGGGTCCCAGAACCACCAGCCGCCCCAGCCCAGGGTGTAATAGGCCCACCACGAGCCGAGGGCGATGCCGGCGGTCAGGGCCGACCAGGCGGCCAGGGTCCAGGGGCGGACCCAGCGCGCCCAGGCGGGATCGACCCGGCCCTCGATCAGGGCGGCGACGGCGAAGGAAAAGGCCATCGAGAAGCCGACATAGCCGAGATAGAGAAAGGGCGGGTGGAAGGCCAACCCGGGGTCCTGGAGCATCGGATTGAGATCGTTACCGTTGAGCGGCGCCGGGTCCAGGCGCAAGAACGGGTCCGAGGTGACCAGGATGAACAGCAGGAAGCCCAAGCCGATCATCGCCTGGACCGCCAGCACCCGCGCCTTGAGCGCCGGCGGCAGCGAGTGGCCGCAGGCGGCGACCGCCGCGCCGAACAGGGCGAGGATGGTCACCCACAGCAGCATCGAGCCCTCGTGATTGCCCCAGACGCCGCTGATCTTGTAGAGCAGCGGCTTGGTCGAGTGGCTGTTCTGGGCGACGTTGAGCAGGCTGAAATCCGAGACGATGTAGGCGTGCATCAGCGCCGCGAAGGCCAGCCCGATCAGCCCCAGCTGCGCCAGTGCCGCCGGGCCGGCGAGCGCCATCCAGCCGGCATGGCCGCGCGCGGCGCCGATCAGCGGCAGGGTGGCCTGAACCAGCGCGACGCACAGCGCCAGCACCAGCGCGAAATGTCCAATTTCGGCAATCACGATGAGTTACGCCTCGGGCCAGAAGTCGGGGGTGTTGATCTGCTCGAATGACCACGGGCAGGTGTCGGGGAAGGTGCTGCGTGGCAGGCCGGTTTCCCGTTCGGCTTCGACCTGCGCGATGTGATAGGCGTCGGCGATGGCCTCAGGCACTTTCGCCTTGAGGCTGGGGTTGTCCCTGAGATGCCCTTTCAGGCGGTAGCGCTGCTCCTCGATGCTGAGGCGCCACGACCGGCCCTGGAAACTCGGCTGGTACTGCCATTTCAGCAAATGCAGCAGGAGCACGTTGAGGCGGTTGATCAGTTCGCGTTTTTCGCTTCTGCCCATGCTTTCGATTTCCTCGGCGACGTTTTCGAGGTCGATGGCGGCGAGGTTGCCAGCGCGGATCAGCGCCGCCTGCTCCATGGCCCAGGCGTAGAAGTCGTTGTCGTAGCTCGAGGCGGTGCCCATGGCGGTGCCGGTCACTTCGGTTTCAGGGTCGAGACGGCGTGCTGGCCTCCGGTTTCCGGCCCGCCCGCGCGTTTGAGCGCGTCGGAGACCTCGGGCGGCATGTATTTCTCGTCGTGCTTGGCCAGAACCTCACGGGCTTCGAACAGACCGTCGGGGCGTATCCGGCCCTCGGCGACCACGCCTTGGCCCTCGCGGAACAGGTCGGGCAGCACGCCGGTATAGATCACCGGCTGGGTGTTCTTGAAGTCGGTAACCGTGAAGCGGACGGTCGGAGTGCCGGGCTCCCGGGCGACGCTGCCTTTCTCGACCATGCCGCCGAGACGGAAGGCGCGGGTGCCGGTCGGGCGCTGCTTGAGGTCGGTGGGGCTGTAGAAGAACACCAGATTATCCTGGAACGCGGTCAGCACCAGGACGGTGGCGGCGCCCAGGCCGAGCATGGCGGTCAGCAGGATGTAGAGGCGCCGTTTTTTCTTGAGCGTCATGGCGCGGCGTCTCCGGCGTCCGCCGCCTCGGCCGGCCGTTCGCGGCGGGCGGCGCGGGGCGGACGGGCGGCTTCGAGCGCCCTGACCATCGCCTCGCGGCGGCGCAGGCCGGCAAGGGTGGAGGCCAGCGTGCCCACGAGCATGATGATCGTGACCGCATAGGCCGGCCAGACGTAGGCGGCGTAACCACCCATTGCAAAATAGTCCGACATTTCAATCCAGTGGGCAGGAGGCTCGGCAGGGGCGCGGGTGAGGCGGTCTTGGCCACGATATTGGCAAAAATCTGGGGTCTGTCCAGCGGCGTTTTGCCGGAGCCGGATTTGCGCTTTTCAAATGACGGTGACACCCCATTTGTGTATTCAAATGGTCAGGCGTGTCGACGCCTCCTCGGTTGCGGAGAGGGACGGGTCATGGAGTGGCTGGGAGCGTTGGCCGTCGTCAGCATCGTGTCCGGGATCACGATCGCGGTAGTGGTGCTGTTGGCGGTTCGCTCGCTGCGCGTCACGCTCAATGACGGTGCCTTGCGTCAGACTCAGCAGATCAAGCGCCTGATCGAGACCGTGACACTGCTCAATCAACAGCAACAGAGCGCCCATCAGAAGATACAGTTGCTGGCCGAGACCAATCATCAGCTCGGAGAGGAATTGGCCGCGCTTTATGAGCGGATGGGCGAGGGCGAGCCGGCCTCGGCGCCGACGCCGCGTTTGCTCAACTGAAGCGGTTCTTGGCGGCGGCGTTTTCAGGTGCGCCCGCCATGGTCAACTCATGATCAGTGTGCTTGTGTCGGTATGAGCCTAAGGATATCACGAGTGGTATTGTGAGCTTTGGCCTGTATGGTAAGGTGGATTACTTATTTCCTTGACGCCTCCGTGTAACTGTTGCACCTTGCCTTTGAGCGGACGGTTGTTCTGAAGCTTGGACAGCGTCTGGTTGTCATATCAAGCGGTGCTCCATGGCGGTGTTTCTCAGGAACATATTTATGTCCGCCCAGGTTGTGCTGCGGGAGGTGACCGACCTGATTGTCCCGTGGCGACATGACTCCTATGTTCAGCGCCACCGGGCGATTGTCATTATTGCGCGCATCCGGGTGATTTCAGCATTCGTCGCTTTGCTGATTCCCTTATGGGTGGTGGTTGACGCGCTGGCCTTCGAGCCTTCGGTTTGGGCGGCCATCGTGCCCTTGCGTCTGGCTTCGGCAGCGGTTTTCGTCGCGCTGGCTTGGCCTAAGCGCTACGACGATCCCCGTCCGGTGGCGGCGGTTCTGCTGGTGGTCGCCTTGTTGGTTCCGCCGATCTTTTACCTGCTGTCGGCCCCGATCATCTCGACGGCTGACCCGAACGGTTTCTCAGGGGTTGTGCGCAATCTCTATGAATACTTGCCCTATACCGTGGTGGCCGGGCTCAGTATCTTTCCGTTGACCGCCTTGGAAGTCTTGATCTGCTGTTTCGCGGTCAGCGTATCCCTGATCTCGATCAAGGTGCTCCTGTTTCATTTCGACTGGGTCGCGCTGGCCGGGCCTTTGTGGCTTTTGCTGTTGATCGGCGGGGCCGCCATGGTCTCCGGCATGAGCCAGTTGCAATATATGATCGCGCTGGTGCGGCGGGTGACGTTCGACGCGCTGACCGGCGCGCTGTGCCGCCGGGCTGGCTCGGAAATGCTTGGCGCCCAGTTTCGCCGCTGTTTGCAGAATGGCTTGCCGCTGACCCTGGGCTTCGTCGATGTCGATCACTTCAAGCAGGTCAACGACGCCTTCGGCCATGATGCCGGCGATCTGGTGTTGCGGACCATCGCGCTGCAATTGCAGCGGGGGCTGCGCCAGGGCGATGTTCTGGTGCGTTGGGGCGGCGAGGAATTTCTGGTGGTGCTGGCGGCGACCGACAAGGACGGCGCGCGCTCGGTGATCAACCGCTGGGGCGCCATCGGCTTCGGGGAGCGGCCCGATGGCGCGCCGGTGACGGCCAGCTTCGGTCTGGCCGAACGTCTGGTCGACGATCTCAAAAGCGAAAGCGAACTGATCGAACTCGCGGACCGGCGCATGTACGAAGCCAAGCTATCCGGGCGCAACTGCGCGATGTTCTCGCACGGCAACGTTATGGCCGATGTCATCGCGAGGCCGGGGCCGACCCTCCGGTAGCCGGAGGCTGAGCCTCCGGCCATGGAAACAAAGCCGCGGGAACTGGTTTAGTGGCCGGACTTGCCCTGTTCGCCGGCGCCGAACAGCGGGGCGATCGACTGCTTCACGATGTCCTGTCCGTACATGCCGCCCAGGATGACCGCCAGTGCCGCAACCGGCAGCGGCAGGCCCGCGCCGACTTCGACGGCTTCGGTGAAGGCCGCGCCCTGAAAGGCCATCGACCCGGCCTCGTACAGGTTGACCAGACCGCTGGCCGTCACCAGAGCGAGCAAGCCGCCGCCGACGGTGGCAAGGTCGATCGTGACCGCGAGGGAGCGGTTGTCCGTCTGTTTCGTGTCGACGCGGGTCTGTGCCGAAGCCGGCACCGCGAGCCCAAGAGCCAACACCATTACCAAGGCAGCCATCACAGTTCGCATCGACCTTCTCCTCTTGTGTCTTCAGGAGCAGCAGCCTACCACTCCTCGCGGTCAAAGAGAACAGCGGAGAATCGGCCGGCTTCAAACGCCGCTCCGCCATGGGGGGAGGACGTCTGCTGCCGGCCGGATCGGGGATCATCGCGCCTGTTCATTCGGCTTCGCGGAAGACCTCATCGTAAACCCAGACCTTGGCCCTTGGCCCGGTTTCGCCGTTAACCGTGAATTCGACCCATCGGCCCTTGGCGTTGCCGGTTTTTACCAGCACGTCCTTGGGCGAAAGCGCCCGCACTTTCGGCGCCTTTCCGGAGGGCTGGGCACGGCCGTTGGTATGCTTCAGGGTCACGCGGTAGGTCGCCGGCTTCGCGATCACCGCCGCCGGAGCTTCGGCCTTCACGGCTTCGGGAACCACGGGCGCGGGCGCCACCGGGACCGGCTGAGGCTTCGCCACCACCACCGGCGCAACGGGTGCCGGGGCTTCGACCTTCACGGGCTCGGGAACCACGGGCGCGGGCGCCACCGGGGCCGGCTCAGGTTTCGCCACC
>CAIOBP010000142.1 GCA_903856295.1 uncultured Rhodospirillales bacterium
AGAAGTCGCGGCCGAGAATCATGTTGCGGTCGCCGTCGCCGTCGGAGGCGGCGCCGAAATCGGGCGCGCCCGCACCGCTCAGCATGGCCACCAGCTCGGCGGCGTGGACCAGGTTGGGATCGGGATGAGGACCGCCGAAATCCTCCAGCGGCGTGCCGTTGATCACGGTGCCGGGACCGGCGCCGAGTCGGTTTTCCAGAATCTCGCGGGCATAGGGGCCGGTCACCGCGTGCATGGCGTCGAAGACCATGCGGAAGCCGCCAGCGAACAGCGCCCGGATGGCGGCCATATCGAAAATCTCGTCCATCAGCGCCGCATAATCGGCGACGGCGTCGACCACCTCGACCACCATCGGCCCGAGCCGCGTCTCGCCCAACTGCTCAAGGCTGAGATCGGCGCCATCGCGAATCCGGTAGCCGTCGATCACGCGCGAGCGGGCGTAGAACGCCTCGGTCAGCGCCTCCGGGGCCGGGCCGCCGTTCGAGCCGTTGAATTTGATGCCAAAATCGCCGTCGGGGCCGCCGGGATTATGGCTGGCCGACAGAATGAAGCCGCCGAGCGCGCCGCGTTTGCGAATCAGGTGCGAGGCCGCCGGGGTCGACAAAATGCCGTTCTGGCCGACCACCATCCGGGCGACGCCATTGGCCGCCGCCATGTGCAGAATGGTTTGGATCGCGGCGCTGTTGTAGTAGCGGCCGTCGCCGCCGACCACCAGGGTCGCGCCCTCGACTCCGGACAGGCAGTCGAACGCCGACTGAATGAAATTCTCGAGATAATGGGGTTGCCGGAACACGGCCACCGCCTTGCGCAGCCCCGAAGTTCCGGGCCGCTGATCATCGAATGGACTGGTTGTCTGGAAACCCATCGCCGCGCCCTTGTCTTTGGTAGAGCCGTGTCTTTGGTAGAGCCGCGTCTCTGGTCGAGCCGTGTTTCCCGGAGACGCGTCGGCGGCGAGGATAGCAGACTGCCGGGGCGCCGCGCACGCTTCCGCGCCGCTCCGGCGCCGCGACGAAACGCCCGTTGGCGCTTGGCGCCGCTGCCCGCTGGTCCGCGGCGGTCCGACCGGCTATAGTCGCGGCGGATTTGATCGGGAGACGCCGTGATGCTGCCCACCCTGCCGGAGCCGGAAACCGCCGCCGCCGCCTCAGCCGCCGGAGGCGGTTTCGATCTGGGCTGCGTCTGGCAGCATCAGGACGGTCACCCCCACCTCGCCGTGGGGTATGTCGTGGCCGGGGGCGAGACCCTGTGGGGGGTCTACATCTGCTCCGCGACCTCGCTGGTGCCGGGCAACGAGTGGTCGTTCACCCTGCCCATGAGCTTCAGCATCCACGAGGTGACGATCACCGCCCTCAACGCCATCGCCTGGGACCGGTTCGCGGTGATCGAGGAGGAGCGCCCGGCTTTCGATGAGGCGTCCAAGCACTATATCCTGGATAGTCTGCGCTTGATCGTCGCGCACTCCAGGCCGTGTCGGCTGGTTTCGGCGATCCAGGGCTTTCTCGGCGGCTGACCGGAAAGACGGGCGAGTCGCCAGTCGTTTCGCTGTTGCGTCCGCCACCCCTCCCTCGCCATGATGGGGGGGCCGCCGCCAAGGAGATCAGTCCGATGCCGACCCACTCTTTTCCAGTCCGCCGCCGGCTGGCTGTGCTCGCCGCCGGATTTATTCTGGCCATGGCCGCGACTTCGGCGGGATGGGCCGAGGACCTGACCTTCACCATTCTCCATACCAACGATTTCCATGCCCGGCTCGCGCCGGTGACCGTCGGCGGCAGCCGTTGCCGGCCCGAGGATGTCGCGAACCACAAATGCTATGGCGGCGTCGCGCGTCTGGCCACCGAGATCGCCGCTCTGCGCGCCAGCCGGCCTCACCCGGTGCTGCTCGATGCCGGCGACCGCTTCCAGGGCTCGCTGTTCTACACCTATTATAAGAGCGCGGCGCTCAAGCCTTTCTTCGAGTTGCTCGACTATCAGGCCATGACCCTGGGCAATCACGAGTTCGACGATGGCCCGGCCGAGCTGTCCCAGTTCCTCACCGGGCTGACGGTGCCGGTGGTCAGCGCCAATGTCGATGTCAGCGCCGAGCCGCTGCTCAAGGGCAAGGTCGATGCCACCGTGGTGTTGCCGGTCGGCGGTGAGAAGGTCGGGGTGATCGGCATCACCACCCCGGCCACCGCGACCAACGCCAAGCCCGGCCCGCGCGTCCGCTTCACCGATCCGGTGGCGGTCACCCGGGCGGCGGTGGCGACGCTGCGCAGCCAGGGCGTCAACCGGATCGTCGTGCTGAGCCATCTCGGTTTCGCCGAGGACCAGAAGCTGGCGGCGGCGGTGGATGGCGTGGCGGTGATCGTCGGCGGTCACAGCCATACCCTGTTGCGCGATGGCGACCCGCGCGCCACCGGCGGTTCGCCCCAGATCGTCAAGTCGCCCTCGGGGCGGCCGGTGCTGCTGGTCCAGGGCTATTTCGCCGGGGTGTATCTCGGCGTGCTCCAGGTCACGCTCAACGACGACGGCGTGCCGGTGGCCTGGGAGGGCGAGCCGGTTCTGCTGGACGACACCATCGCCGAGGACCCGGCGCTCAAGGGCTTCGTCGAGGCGCTGGAAACGCCGCTGCTGCCGCTGCTCAATCAACCGGTCGGGATCAGTTCGGTCACTCTGGTCGGCGAGGCCGCGAGCTGCCGCTTCGCCGAGTGCAATCTCGGCGACCTGATCGCCGACGGCATCCTGGAGCAGACCAAGGATCAGGGCACCCAGGTCGCGATCATCAATGGCGGCGGCATCCGCACCGGCATTCATGCCGGACAGGTGACGATCGGCCAGATTCTGGAAGTCCTGCCCTTCGCCAACACCATCTCGACCTTCGAGATTCGCGGCGCCGATCTGCGCGCCGCCCTGGAAAACGGCGTCAGCCGCGCCGAGAACCCGGGCAACGACGGCACCGGCCGCTTCCCCCAGGTCGCGGGCCTGCGCTTCCACTGGAGCGCCTCGGCGCCGGTTGGGCGGCGGGTGGTGTCGGCCGAAGTGCGCCAGCCCGACGGCGCCTTCGTGGCCCTGGACGACGCCGCGACCTATCGTGTCGCGACCCACAATTACCTGCGCACCCAGGGCGACGGCTACACCATGTTCAAGGACAAGGTGAGCAACGTCTATGATGGTGGCGCTCTGATCTCCGATGTGCTGGCGGCCACCATCACCGCCCGCACCCCGGTCGCCCCGGCAATCGAGGGTCGGATCGTCCGGGAGCCGTGAGGGCGCGCCTAGCCGCACTCGCGGCCGGCACCGGCGCGTCATCCGGCCGGCCTCTGGTGTCCAACAGCCCCCCCCCTTCCCCCATGGCCGGGGCGGGGTGGGGCGTCCGTGTCTTCAAAAGGCTAATCGCTAGCGGCGTCTATCACCAAGTTTATTGATGAATAGCAAAGTGCCCTATCATCATTGGATGTGATCTTGTCGCAATACTGCATCGACTTTGTATGGTGTCCGGTATCTTCATCTGAGGCTTCAGAAACTGCGTTGCAGATTAATTTAGCCGAGTTGTCTGGGATTGCGTCGCAATCGTCATCTTCAGATGTAGCCACCATGAACGCTTTGCAAAGCATCTGTTTGGATTGATCTGCGATAGCCTCACAGCTAGATTTCTCCTTAATGCGAATAACATCATCAGCCTTTGCGGCACAGACTGAAAAGCTCGCAAAGATGACGGCCAAACACAGGGATCGCATCAACATGGTGTTCTCCTTATCAAATCCGACGTTTCCCCAGATTGAGGGGCAAGCCCCCCCCCCCCCAGTCGGGTCCGAAGAGTACCTGTTCCAAAGGCGCAGGGAAAGCGGCGCGCCATGATGCGACGGATGGAGCGTCGCATTTCTGGGGCAAGCCCGGCCCCCCCCCCTTTACCCCGTGGGTGAGTGCGGGCGTTGATCCGGCGGTGTCATACCATCGAGCCTAGATATTGACACACTGTAGCCACGGGTCGTTGGTCGGGGACCTGAGGCGTTCCGGATCGGCGGTCATGGCGTTCCAGGCAGGGCAACAGGCCTCGACGACGGCGCCGGCACGTGAGGCCCCGTTCGATGGGGCCTCATCAGCGGGAGATGGTCTTACAGCGTCGACAGTCCGAGCACTTCCTTGATTTCGGCCAGGGCTTCCACCTGGGCCTCGAACTTCAGCCCTTCGAGCCCCTCGAGGGAGGCAATCATTTGCACCACGGCCATTTCAACGCGCAACTGGCTGGCAAGGCCGGGGTTGTCCGTCATCCGCTGCGCGGGGGGGAAAAAGCGGTGCAGCGCCTCGTTGAATTGCACGATGGCCTGCTGCTTTTCCGCCGGCGACAGACCTTCGAGCCGGTCAACGCGTTCGACAATCTTCTTGACGGCGGATTCGATCGTCTTCTTGTGCGGCATGGGGGGGCTCCTGTTTGGCCTGCGATGGGGCGGCGCCATCCGCCTTACGGTACGGCGCCTGCCTGGGAACGTCCAGACAAGCATATCATAGCGAAGTTCCGAATTTTCCAGACTCATTGTGTTCGTGCGCCACGTGTTCATGCGCCGCGCCGGCTTTGTGCGTGGGGGCCGGCGCCGTCGGCAGGGTCACGCGCACGGCGGTGCCCTGGCCGGGGACGCTGGCGATGTCCAGGGCGCCCTCGTGAAGGTCGGCGATCATGCGCGCGAGCGGCAAGCCCAGGCCGCTGCCGTCGCGGCGCCGGCTGAGGCTGCCATCGACCTGACCGAAGGGGGTCAGCGCCACCGCGATCTCGTCCCGGCTCATGCCGATGCCGGTGTCGAGCACGGTCAGGGCCACCCGGTTGCCGTCGGCGCCGTCGGCCTTGAGGGTGACGCTGCCGCCAGCGCGGTTGAACTTGATGGCGTTGGAGACCAGATTGAGCAGCATCTGGCGCAGCCGCCGGCCATCGCCCAGGACCATCGGCAGGGAGACGGCGATCTGCGTCGCGATGGCGACTCCGGCGCGTTCGGCGTGGGGCGCCATCGGCGTGACCACCCTTTGAAACAGCGTCGCGATATCCAGGCTTTCGGAGACCAGCTTCAGGTTGGTCAGTTCGAAGTTGGCGACGTCGAGGATCGCGCCCAGGGTCTCGTTGAGGGTCTTGCCGGAGGTGATGATGTCGCGGATGAAGCCCTGGTAGGTTTCATTGCCGAGGGGGCCGAACACTTCGCCATCGATCAGTTCGGCCAGACCGATGATGGCATTGAGCGGCGTGCGCAGTTCATGATTGATGTTGGCCAGAAACTCGCTCTTCGAGCGGTTGGCCAGCACCGCCGCCGCTTCGGCTTGCAGGCGGGCGGTGATTTCGGTGTGGCCGCGCAGGGCGGCGATCACGGTGGTGAACAGCGACTGGGCGGTCAGGTCGGTCTTCAGCCGATAGTCGTTGATGTCATAGCGCAGAATGACGTCGCGCTCGGGAGCCAAGCCGGGCTGTCCGGTGCGCAAAACGATGCGCACCGCCCGGCGCTGCAATTCCTCGCGAATGGCCTGGGCGAGACGCAAGCCGGCGTCGTCGGTCTCCATCACGACATCGAGCAGCACCATCGCGATCTCGGGGTGGCGCTCCAGCATGGTTCGCCCGGCGGCGGCCGAGCCGGCGCCGAGAATCCGGATCGGCCGGTTTTCGAAAATGCAGCCCCCCAGCGCCGTGCGGGTGACGGCCACCATGTCGGGCTCATCATCGACCACCAGCACCAGCCACGGCTGCTCCGGCGCCGTGTCGCGGGGCTGGGCCGATTCATCGGCGAACACCAGGAGGTCTTCGGCCTGCGCGCTCATCACGTCCCCTGCCGGACACACGTCCGCTGAGAACCATGATGGCTGAAGCCCGCGCGAAGCTCAAGAGGTAGGCAACGAGCACACTTCCGGATCACGAATAGCCAGCGAGATCCTCGAGCGCCCGCCGGGCCAGGGCCTGTTTGCGCGTCCGGCCCTTGAAGATGCCCTCGATGGGCGGAAACAGGCCGAAATTGACGTTCATCGGCTGGAAGGTTTCGGCCTCGGCATTGGTGGTGATGTGGCTGAGCAGGGCGCCGAGCGCCGTGGTCGGAGGCGGCAGGCGCGGCGCTTGGTCGCGCCTGCGCGATGCTGCGAAGCGGCCGGCCAGCAGCCCGATGGCGGCGCTTTCCACATAGCCTTCGCAGCCGGTGATCTGCCCGGCGAAGCGCAGCCGGGGCTGGGCCTTCAGTCTCAACTCCTGGTCGAGCAGGCGCGGGCTGTTGAGGAAGGTGTTGCGGTGCATGCCGCCGAGACGGGCGAACTCGGCGTGTTCCAGCCCCGGAATCATCCGGAAGATGCGCGCCTGCTCGGCGTGGCGCAGTTTGGTCTGGAAGCCCACGAGATTGTAGAGGGTGGCCAGGGCGTTGTCCTGGCGCAGCTGGACCACGGCGTAGGGCCGGTGGGTGGTGTGGGGATCCGTCAGGCCGACCGGCTTCATCGGGCCATAGCGCAGGGTGTCGGCGCCGCGCCGGGCCATTTCCTCGATCGGCAGGCAGCCCTCGAAATAGGGCGTCTTCTTCTCCCACTCGTGAAACTCGATCTTGGGCGCGGCCAGGAGAGCGTCGAGGAAGGCGTGGTAGCCCTCGCGGTCGAAGGCGCAGTTGATGTAGTCGCGGCCGGTGCCGCTCGGCCCGGCCTTGTCGTAACGCGACTGGAACCACGCTTTGGACAGGTCGATGCTCTCGAAATGGACGATCGGCGCGATGGCGTCGAAAAAGGACAGCTGGGCCTCGCCGGTCAGCTCGAGAATCGCCTCGGCCAGCGCCGGGCTGGTCAGCGGTCCGGTGGCCACGATCACGTCCCGCCAGTCCTCGGGCGGCAAGCCCGCCACCTCGCCCCGGACCAGGGTGATCAGCGGATGGCCGGCCAGGGCGGCGGTCACCGCCTCGGCGAAGCCCTCGCGATCGACGGCCAGCGCGCCGCCGGCCGGCACCGCGTGCGTGTCGGCGCAGCGCAGGATCAGCGAGCCGAGCCGGCGCATTTCGGCATGAAGCACGCCGACGGCATTGAACTCGGCGTCATCCGAGCGGAAGGAGTTGGAGCAGACCAACTCGGCGAACTGCCCGGTCTGGTGCGCCTCGGTGCCGCGTTCGGGCCGCATCTCGTGCAGCACCACGGGGACGCCGGCCTCGGCCAACTGCCACGCGGCCTCGGAACCGGCCAGTCCGCCGCCGATGATATGGGTGGGATGGGGCATGAGAACCGTATCAACCCGGAGGTTTCGGAGAAGGCTGGTCGTGGCCGCGCTTGATTTGGTCGACCATGCCGGCTTGCCAGTTCGGCATGTATATCTGGGTGGCCACGGCATAAGTAAGGAGGATCGTAAATATCCAAGCTATAATATTCGCTGTAACAGCGGCGCGAATTCCTGTGTTTCTGTCAATGTTTTGATTGATTTCGCTGGCGGCCTGCCGTATGGCGCTTATCGTATTTTCGTTCAGAATGTCCTCGCGGGCGGCGTCGACGGCATTTGCTGCGAAGTCTCGCAGCCGCATGTCCGCACTGGCGCGATAAACCTGTACGGTCGTTGTCGAGGGATCGCGCACGCCTCCCCCGATGTGGACACCCTTTACGGCATCCTCCCGAATTGCCTGCTTGAACAAGGTATAAGCCAGCAATCCGACCGTGTCGTCGGGAGTCTCGACAAGATTATCGAAAGCGCGGCTGTAGCGAGCGCCATTTGATGAAGACGATGGATTGGACACTAGGTGCCGGCCTTCGCTTTTTCGGGGTGGAGCGCGCGCTGGTAAATATCCTCCCGCAAAATACGGACCTTCTTGCCGCCGGGCAGGGTAAGATTCCAGATCACCGGACCGGGAAGCTTCTTGATCGGGGCGGCATCCTGGAACACCCCGGATTCGGCATTTCGCTTGGAACCCAAAAATCGCTTCATGCCAACCTCCCTACCGTGCTCTCACCGTACCACCAACCGGTCCCGCAATCAACGCGCCCCGGCCCGTTTGGGCGCGCGGAGGGCCGGGGTGTCCAGCCCCTCGAACTGAATGTTGCGCCCGAGAAAGCCGGCGGAGCGGGTGGTCACGCCGTCCGGGTCGCCGGTGGTCAGGTAGGTGCGGCTGGGGGTGGCCGGCATGGTGTCGAGATAGTCGGGGTGGCGCTTGAGGTAATGCTCGAAGCTGTTGGCCACGGCGCTGGGCTGGCAGAGCAGGCGAACGCCCGAGGGCAGGGCCTCGCGGAACAGAGTCTTGACCAGCGGATAATGGGTGCAGCCGAGAATGGCGCTTTCGGGCAGACGGCCGTCCATGCGCTCGAGCAGCGCCGTGACATACTCGCGGATCAGCTCCCGGAGGCGGACCGGCCCGGCGCCGGCCTCGATGGCTCCGGCCAGTTCGGGGCAGGCCTGCTGCACCACGTCCACCGAAGGGCAGCGCTTGTTGATTTCCACCGGATAGGTGCCGCTCTCGACGGTGCGCAGGGTCGCGAACACCGCCACCGTGTGATCGGCGTACATCTGGGGATAGACGGGATAGTTGATCGCCCAGGGCACCTGGGTCGCGGCCTCGATGGTCGGAACGATGATGCCGAGGATGTTGTGGCCCGGCCAGGCGTCTTGCAGCCAGTAGCTTTGCAGATTGTGCAGCGCCACCGCCGAGGCGGTGTTGCAGGCGATGATCACCAGCCGGCAGCCGCGCTGAAACAGGCGGTCGATGTTGCCGCGGGTGAACTCGAGGATTTCGCCGGGATCGCGGCAGCCATAGGGGGCGTTGAGGTGGTCGCCGAGATAGGTGAAGCTGAGACCGGGCAAGCGCTGGATCAGCGCTTCATGGATGGTCAGGCCGCCGAATCCGGAATCGAATACCCCGATCATCGTCATAAGCCCCAGTCTCTCTTCGGGGATCGACTGTAGTCCGGTCGCGACTCGGCGAGCAAGGCGCTTCCTTGCCGGCGGTGGATTCGTGGGGGCGGCGTGGCCCTAGGGCAACGGCGTGCCGCCGATCGCCCGGCAGCTGGCGGGATCGATCGGAACCACCGCGCCATTGGGCGCCTGACAGGACGAAGGAGCCGCCGCAGCGCCCGGCGCGGTTTCAGGCGTGGCCGGCGTGGCTTCAGGGGTGGTGGCCGCGGTTTCGGGGGCGGCCGGGGGTGGGGGAATGGCGGCCGGCTGGGTGGGCACGGCGCCGGGAACGAGGGCGAGCGGCGGCCCGACCGCCCGCAGCGTGTGGACGGGCGCGGCCGGCGCCGGCGTCAAAGTGACTTCCGGCAGCGGCGGCAGGGCGGGCTGCGCCGGCGTCGGTTCGGCTCCGGCCTGGGGCGAGGATTCCCCGGCGCCTGGCGCCGGTGGTGGCGTGGGGGCCAGCGTGGGGGCCAGCGCGGGGGCCAGCGCGGGGGCCCGCGCGGGGGCCGGCGCGGGAGCGGGGGCGGGCGTCGGTGCCGGCTGGGACTGCGGGGTGATCGGCTCTCCGGCGCGGATGGCGCCATCCTCGGTGACGCGGGCGACCAGATGCAGACCGGTGACGGTGACATATTCGCCATCGCCGGCCGGGCGGTCATTGTTGAAGTGGCCGATGAAGCGGTCGCCGTTGCTGAACACCAGCACGCCCTTGCCGGTGCGGTGGCCGGCGACCCAGTCGCCGTCATAGTGGCGGCCGGTGGCCCAGCGGATTTCGCCCCGTCCCTCGGCGCGGCCGGCGACGAAGGTTCCGGTCTGCGTGGCCTCGGACTTGCCATCGGAGAACCACTGGACGGTCCCGGCGCCCTCGGCGACACCGTTCGCGCAGGAGCCGCTCCAGAGCACGGTGCGCCGCGCCACCGGATGGACATCGACCAGCTTGCAGTTCGATCGCTCGTCGGTGACCCACTTGTCGACGGCCTGGGCCGGCAGCGGGGCTCCGGTCAGGATCACCGAGGTCAGGATGCCGCCGAAAAGGAGGTGGTGACGTTTCATCGCGCTTCCGCTGCCTGAAGAGACTGCATCGCTATCATTAGCCGACAGCGGCCGGCAACGGAACCGGGGTGCGACCAAAGGCCACGAACGGAGGATTGCGGAAGCCCGGCTTGCCATAGAGGAAAGGGCTGCCGTCGAGTTTCTCCATCCGCCCGCCCGCTGCCAGCAGCACGGCATGGCCGGCGGCGGTGTCCCATTCGCTGGTCGGGCCGACCCGGGGGTAGATGTCGGCCAGCCCTTCCGCGACCAGCCCGAATTTCAGCGAGCTGCCCCGCGAGCGCCGCTCGGTGACCGGGAACGCCGCCAGAAACGGCCCTTCGGTCGCGGGATCGTAATGATTGCGGCTGCCCACCGCGACCCAGCCGCTGTTCGGAGCGACGCGGGCGGCAATCGGGTGTTCGGGTTCGCCGGGGCGGCTCAGAGTCGCACCCAAACCGACGATGCCGGTATAAAGGTCGCCGGGAACCGGCGCGAAGACCACCCCGAGCACCGGGCTGCACCGCTCGATCAGCGCGATGTTGACGGTGAAGTCGCCGTTGCGGTTGACGAATTCCTTGGTGCCGTCGAGCGGGTCGACCAGCCAGAACCGGCCCTCGGCGTCGATCTCGGGCAGATCGCCGGCCGCCGCCGCTTCCTCTGCCACCACCGGCACCCCCGGCAGCAGGCGGCGCAGCACCGGGGTGATCAGCGCTTCCGCCGCCCGGTCGGCCTCGGTCACCGGGCTGCCGTCGGCCTTGGCGGTCGCCGGGGCGCCCTCGGCGTAATAGCGCATGATCAGGGCGCCGGCCTCCAGGGCCAGGGTGCTGAGCGCCGGCAACAATTCGGCAAGGGCGGGAGCGGACATGCGGGGCTTTCGCGGGGCGTTACAGCGGATAGGACGAGATCACGGCGTAATCGGCGCCGTGGCGTCCCTGGTGGCTTTCATACAGCGAGAAGCCGTCGACCGGAAAGCTTCGCGAGCGAAACAGGCCATTGCCGGCCAGATAGCGCATCACCCGCACGGGGTGAGCGTCCTTGAGCCGGGCCAAAGTGACATGGGGCGTGAATTTGCGCCCCTCCGGCGCGAACCCGGCCCGCACCACCGCGGACTCGATCTTGGCCTGAAGCAGTCCCAGCGCCGCGGAGCGCTCGACTCCGGCCCACAGGCTGTGAAGTTTCCGCCCCGAGCCGAACTGTCCCATCCCGTCCAGGGTCAGCGCGAAGGGCGGCGTGTTCACGGCCCGCAGCGCGTCGTCGAGGTCCGCCAGCCGCTCCTCCCCGGTCTCGCCGATGAAGCGCAGCGTCAGGTGCAGCGTGTGCGCCTCGACCCACCGCGCTCCCGGCACGCCGCCGGCCAGCCCGGCCAGGCGCTCGCGAACATCCTCGGGCAGGGACAGGGCGACGAACAGGCGAATCATGGGGGCGCCCCCTCAAAACAAACTCCCCTGCCCCCCGGATGAGGCGGGGGCGGGGCGTTTGGGCTTGTGAGGAACGGTGGGCGGCGGGGTGGTGCCGGAGGGGTGGGCGGTGACGGTGCCGTCGTGGAAGGTCAGGGTGAGCGCCGGGGCCTTGGCGGCCTCGGCGGCGGTGGTCAGGGGGCGGTGCTGGGGGTCGGAGATCAGGGCGAAGCCCCGGGCCAGCACGCCCTTGTAGGAGTAGCTTTCGAGCAATTGGCCCAGCCCTTCCAGGCGGACCCGGCGTTCCTCGAGTCGGGCGGCGCTGCGCAGGGCGGCGGGCAGGGCGCGCGCTTCGGTGGCCAGGCGGGCGCGGGCTTCGGCGAGTTTTTCGCGCGGGTGGCGGATGGCTGCTGCCAGGCGCTCCAGCCGGGTGCGGCCGCGCTCGGTCAGGGTGGCGATGGCGCGGCTCAGGCGTTCGCCCCGGTCGTCGAGGCGCTGGGCGCGCTCGTTGATGAGCGCGCGCGGGTCGCCGAGGCCGCGCGCCAGCCCTTCGAGCCGGGTCCGGCGTTCGGTCAGGCCGCGGGTCAGGCCGCGCAGGCTCCGGCGTTCGAGGTCGAGCAGTTGGGCCAGCAGCTCGGCGCGCACCGGCACCGCCAGTTCGGCGGCGGCGGTGGGGGTGGGAGCGCGCAGGTCCGAGGCATAGTCGATCAGGGTGGTGTCGGTCTCGTGGCCGACCGCCGAAATCAGCGGAATGACGCTGGCTGCGGCGGCGCGCACCACCACTTCCTCGTTGAAGGCCATCAAATCTTCCAGCGAGCCGCCGCCACGCGCCACGATGATCAGATCGGGACGCGGCACCGGGCCGCCGGGGGCGAGGCTGTTGAAGCCGGCGATCGCCGCCGCGACCTGGGCCGCCGCCTGCTCGCCCTGCACCGCCACCGGCCAGAGCAGGACATGGCGGGGGAAGCGGTCGGCGAGGCGGTGCAGGATGTCGCGAATCACCGCGCCGGTCGGCGAGGTGATCACCCCGATCACCCGGGGTAGGAAGGGCAGCTTTTTCTTGCGTTCGGGCGCGAACAGCCCCTCGGCGGCGAGACGGCGCTTGCGCTCCTCGAGCATCTTGAGCAGCGCGCCCTCGCCGGCCAGCTCCATCGACTCGATGATCAGCTGGTATTGGGAGCGGGTGGGATAGGTGGTCAGGCGGCCGGTGCAGATCACCTCCATGCCCTCCTCGGGCACCAGCCCGAGTTTGGCCACCGTCGGCCGCCAGCATACCGCCTCGATCACCGCGCTGTCGTCCTTGAGGCGCAGGTAAAGGTGGCCGGAACTGTGGCGTTTGGGCTGGGAAATCTCGCCGCGCACCCGGACGTGGCCAAAGGCGTCCTCCACCGAGCGCTTGAGCGCGCGGGCCAGGTCGCCGACGGTAAATTCTGGCAGATTGGAGCCGGGGTTTTGCGTCATGGTCCGGGCATGATACAACGTCGGACCCTGGGTACAAGTGTCGGCACGAACGGGAGAAGGCGGGGCATGAAGGTTCTGGTGGTGGGCTCGGGCGGACGCGAACACGCATTGTGCTGGAAGCTGGCGGCGTCGCCCCTGTGCGACAAACTCTATTGCGCCCCGGGCAACGCCGGCATCGCCGCGGTCGCCGAGTGCGTGGCGATTGCCGCCGACGACATCGAAGAGCTGGTCCGCTTCGCCCGCGAGGCCGGCATCGGGTTCGTGGTGGTCGGACCGGAAGCGCCGCTGGTCGGCGGGTTGGTCGACCGGCTGGAGAGCATCGGCATCAAGGCCTTCGGCCCGAGCGCGGCGGCGGCGGCCCTCGAAGGCTCCAAGGGCTTCATGAAGGACCTGTGCGCCCGCCACAACATTCCCACCGCCGGCTATGGCCGTTTTTCCGATGCCGGGGCGGCGCGGGCCTATGTCGTGCTCAAGGGCGCGCCGATCGTGGTCAAGGCCGATGGTCTGGCCGCCGGCAAGGGCGTCACCGTCGCCCAAACCGTCGAGGAGGCGCTGGCCGCCATCGACGAGATTCTGGTGTCCGGGCGCTTCGGCACCGCCGGGGCCGAGTTGGTGATCGAGGAGTTCATGGCCGGCGAGGAGGCCAGCTTCTTCGCCCTGGTCGATGGCGAAACCGCGCTGCCGCTGGTCGCGGCCCAGGATCACAAGGCGGTCTTCGATGGCGACAAGGGGCCGAATACCGGCGGTATGGGCGCTTATTCTCCTGCTCCGGTGGTCACGCCCGAGCTGACCGCACAGGTTATGGAGCGGATCATCCGTCCGACCGTGCGCGCCATGACCGCCGAGGGCCGGCCGTTCAAGGGCGTGCTGTTCGCCGGGCTGATGATCACCACCACCGAGGGCGGCGCCGAGGCCCGGCTGCTGGAATACAACACCCGCTTCGGCGATCCGGAATGTCAGGTGCTGATGAAACGCCTCAAGTCCGATCTGCTGCCGTTGCTGCTGGCCTCTGCCGAGGGCCGGCTGGCCGGGATGACCACCGAGTGGTCGGACGATGTGGCGCTGTGCGTGGTCATGGCCGCCGAAGGCTATCCGGGCGAGCCCAAGAAGGGTGGCGAGATCAAGGGGCTGGCCGAAGCGGGCGCGGCCGGGGGCGTCACGGTGTTTCATGCCGCGACCAAGGATGGCGGCGGCGGAAAGATTCTGGCCAATGGCGGCCGGGTGCTCGGGGTGACGGCGCTGGGCGGCTCGGTGCGCGCGGCGCAGGAGCGGGCCTATACGGCGGTCGATCGGCTGGACTGGGCCGGTGGGTTCTGCCGCCGTGACATCGGCTGGCGCGCCGTCGCCCGCGAAGCCTGAGCCGGGAGGGGCGGGAATGTTCATCGACTCCAGCGATCTCATCGCCAACAATCCGCCCCATCGCGGCCACGGGGTCGCGGTCAGCGACGTCGACGGCGATGGCGTGTTCGAATTCCTGGTCAGCGGCTATGGCAGCGCCAACCGGGTGCTGAAATGGACCGGCACCAGTCTGGAAGACGTCGTCGATCCGCTGCTGGCCGACAGCACCGGCTTCACCACCTGCATGATCGCCGCCGATATCGATGGCGATGGCCGTGAGGAAATCTACGTCTGCAACGAGGATACCGAACAATCCGAGATTGGGCAGGCCGACCGGCTGTTCGCCCCCTTCGGCCGTCACTGGCTGGACCTGCTGGCCCAGCCGGAAAACGCCGCGGTGGTCGAGAGCGTCGCCGGGCAGGCGGTGGCGGCGATCGACCGGCTCGGACGGGGCCGTTACGGCTTCGCGGTGACCCAGCCCGGCGAGCCGGTGGTGCTGTACGAGATGGCCGGGGGCGGCCGGCTGGTCGATGTTTCGGAGGATGCCGGGCTCGATTTGTCGGTGGCCGGGCCGGGGGTGCTGGCGCTGCCGCTGATCTCCGAGCGCATGGACCTGTTCGTGCACGCCGATGGCGGCGCCAACTGCCTGTTCCGCAATCTCGGCGACGGCACCTTCGAGGAGGTCGCCGAACAGCGCGGGCTGGCCGATCCGCGCCAGCTCGGGCGCGGTGTCGCGGCGCTGGATGCCGACGGCAACGGCCTGATGGATCTGGTCTGCGCGGTGCGCCAGGGCAGCCACCGCTTGTATCTTCAGCGGGCCGGCGGCGGCTTCACCGAAGAGGCGCCGGCCGATTTTTCGCTGCCCTCCCACGCCACCTCGGTCATCGCCGCCGACTTCGACAATGACGGGCAAGAAGAGGTGCTGATCCTCAATCATGGCCAGCCCAACCGCCTGTTCGCGCGGCGCCACGAGGACTGGACCGAGATCGATTTGGGCGACGCCCTCGAGGCGCGCAGCTATTCCACCGGGGCGGCGGTCGCCGATATCGATGGCGACGGCCTGCTCGAGCTGCTGGTCAATCACGATGGCGCGGGCCGGCCGCTGGCCCTGTTCAAGGCCGCGCCCAACGCCAACAGCTGGCTGCGCGTGCTGCCGCTGACCGCCGCCGGCGCCCCGGCGCGCGGGGCGCTGGTCACCTGCGTCGCCGCCGGCCGCAGCCAGCGCCGGGCGATCTGCGCCGGCAGCGGCTATCTCAGCCAGATGGAACCGGTCGCCCATTTCGGGCTCGGCGAGGTGCCGCGGGTGGAGCGGGTCGAAATCCGCTGGCCCGACGGTGCCGAAGCGGTGATCGCCAACCCGCCGGCCAACCGCGTCCTGACGGTGCCCCACCCCCCCGAGTGACCCTCAAAAAAGTCCCAGGTTCTCCCGAAGGCCACCATACCATCACACCAGCGCCTGAACCGCGACGTAATCGGTCTTGCCGGTTCCGAGCAGCGGCACCGCGTCCACGACCAGCACGGTGCGCGGCACCATCAGTTCGGGCAGGCCGTGCTGGCGGAAATGGGTCAGCAGCTCCGGCCGTGCCGCGCCGCTCTGGGCGGTGACCAGCACCAGCTGTTCGCCCTTGCGCTCGTCGGCGACCGCGACCACCGCGTGCTGGGCGGCCGGCCACAGCCGGGCCACCGCGCTTTCGACGGCCCCCAATGACACCATCTCCCCGGCGATCTTGGCGAAGCGCTTGGCCCGGCCCTGGATGCGCACGAAGCCCAGCTCGTCGATGGTCACGATGTCGCCGGTATCGTACCAGCCCTCCGGCGGCGGCTCGAGCACGCCCGGCCGCTCGACCCGCAGGTAACCCTTCATGATGTTGGGGCCGTGGACGAACAGTCGCCCGCCCTCGGCGATCCCCGCCACCGGCTCCAGGCGGTGCCCGATCCCGGGCAGCAGCCGTCCGACCGAGCCGGCGGCGAAATGCATCGGGGTGTTGATGGCCAGCACCGGCGAGGTTTCGGTGGTGCCGTAGCCCTCCATGATGCGCAGGCCGAACTTGTCCGCCCACACCCGCCGGGTTTCGTCCTTGACCTTCTCGGCCCCGGCGAAGACGTAGCGCACCGAATAGAAATCATAGGAATTGGCCACCCGGCCATAACCCGAGAGGAAGGTGTCGGTGCCGAACAGGATGGTAGCGTTGCTGTCATAGACCAGTTCCGGCACGATGCGGTAATGCAGCGGGCTGGGATAGAGAAAGACCTTGAGCCCGGAGAGCACCGGCAGGATCAGCCCGGCGGTCAGACCAAAGGAGTGAAACACCGGCAGGGCGTTGAACACGACATCCTGGCGGTTGAACGAGACCCGCGCGGCCATTTGATTGCAATTGGCCAGAATGTTGCCATGGCTGAGCACGACCCCTTTGGGCGTGCCCTCCGAGCCCGAGGTGAACAGAATCGCGGCGGTGTCATCGGCCGTGCCCTTGGGGCAGAGGTGGAAGGCCGAGGCCAGCAGCCCATAGAGCTTGCCGGCCAGACCGATGCCGGCGCCGATATCCTCCAGATAGAGCAGCCGGACCTTGGCCGACAGCGCTTCGGCCATGGCCTGGAGCCGGCCCTGTTCGATGAAGCGGCGCGAGGTGATCACGGTGGAAATTTTGGCGGCGGTGCAGGCCATCAGGACATTGCCGGCGCCGGTCGAGAAATTGAGCATCGCCGGCACCCGGCCCCAGGCCTGTAGGGCGAAGAAGGTGATGGCGGTGGGGTTGGCGTTGGGCAGCAGCACGCCCACCGCCTCCCCCGGCGCCGTGCCGACGGCCAGGGCGCGGCCGAGGACGTGGCTGCCCAGGATCACCCGGTTGTAGGAGATCGGGGCGCGGTTGACGTCTTCCAGCACCGGGGTGCCGCCGCCATTGATCCGCCGGGCGTCGAGCAGGGCCTGAAAGAGAGTGCGGTCGCGGTTGGCGGTTTCGAACATCATGCCCGACATGACGTCGTAGAGCGCGGCGCCGATGCGCTGGCGGCGGGGGCGGCCCTTGATCTCCTCGGGCACCTCGAAGCGCCGGGGCGGCAGCACCGTGATATGAATGGTCGGAAACCAGCGCTGCCGCACCTTGCCCTTCAGCCGCGAAAACGGCGTGTACTGGGCGCCGTCGATGCGCACCGGCACGATGGTGGCGCCAGCGCGGTCGGCGATCATCCCCGGCCCCTCATAGACCTTCATCAGCGCGCCGGTGACGGTCAGCCGGCCCTCGGGGAAGATCACCAGGGTCCGGCCCTCGCGCACCGCCCGGATCAGCGACTTGGTCGACAGCGGATTGGTCGGGTCGAGCGGGAAGGCGTCGGCCACCGAGAGGAACGGCCGCACCCACCACTCGCGGGCGATGAAGGTATTGATGGCGAAGGTCGGCTTGTTGGGCAAAAAGGTGGCCATCAGCACCGCGTCGAGGAACGAGACGTGGTTGACCACCACCACCACCCGCTCGCCCGCCGCGTCCAGATGCTCCAGCCCCTCGATCCGCACCCGGTAGGCCAGGCGCAGCAGCCAGCTGAACAGCCCCTTGAGCACGGCGTCGGGCAGCAGGCCGCAGATATAGACCGTGACCCCGAGATTGGCGATCGCCTGGGTCAGGAAGACCTGGGGCACCGAGAAGCCCGCCGCCAGCATCGCCGCCCCGACCACCGCCGAAGCGACCATGAAGAGGGCGTTGACGATGTTGTTGGCGGCGATGGCGCGGGCGCGCGAGGTCTGGTCGCAGCGGGTCTGGAGGATGGCGTAAAGCGGCACCACGTAAATGCCGCCGGAAAGCGCGATCAGCAGCAGATCGCCCAGCACCCGCCACGCCCCGGAATGGTCGAGAAACTCGCTGACGGTGGCCAGATGCCCGGGGTCGGCGCTGACGGCGCCGCTGGCGAACACCAGATCGAACGAGAACAGTGTCATGCCCAGCGCCGCGAACGGCACGTGGCGCGCCGAGATTTCGCCCTTCAGCAGCCGGCCGCACAGCATCGAGCCCAACCCGATGCCGACCGAGAACACGGTCAGCAGCAGGGTCACGACATTCTGGTCGGCGATCAGCACGTCCTTGGCGAAGGCCGGGAACTGGGCGAGGAAGGTCGCGCCCATCAGCCAGAACCAGGAAATCCCCAGCACCGAGAGAAACAAATCGCGCCGGCCGGTGATCAGCGCCATCACCCCCAGCGACTCGGCGAGAATGTTCGGCCGGATCCGGACTTCGGGGTTGCCGGGGCGGGCCGTGGGCAGGGCCAGGCTGGCGCCATAGCCGCCGAGCGCCAGCGCCAGCATCAGCCCCGAGACCAGCAGGGTGCCGTCCTCGGTCAGGATCAGCACGCCGCCAACCACGGTGCCGAGCAGAATGGCCAGAAAGGTGCCGCCCTCGATCAGGGCATTGCCGGCCAGCAGTTCGTCGCTGGCGAGCAGTTCCGGCAGCACCGCATATTTCAGCGGCCCGAAGAAGGTCGCCTGGACGCCGAACAGGAACAGCACGGTCAGCATCAGCGGTACCGAAGCCATGGCCAGCGCGCCCACGGCGAGCAACGCCACCGCCACCTCGGCCAGCTTGATCCAGCGGATCAGCCCGGTTTTTTCATAGCGGTCCGACAGCTGGCCGGCGGTGGCCGAGAGCAGGAAGAACGGCAGGATGAACAGCCCCGCCGCCGCCGTGACCAGAATTTGCGGCGCCACCCCGGAGCCCGCGCCCAGGCGGAACAGGATCAGGATCACCAGCGCGTTCTTGAAGAGATTGTCGTTGGCCGCGCCGAAGAACTGGGCGACGAACAAGGGCAGAAAGCGGCGGCACGCCAGCAAAGCGACGGGACCGGTGTGCATGGGGCGGGCTCCTAGGCGGTGGGAGAGGCGAGGGCGCGCAGGCAGGCGCCCGCGATGGCGGCGGAATATTGGGCGAAGGGCGGGGCGACGCGGCCATACACCAGCCCGACCGCCGGCTGGAGCACCAGCCCGAGCACCATCATGGCGGCGAGGCCGGCGGGCTGGGCGGGCAACTCGCCCCCGGCGATGGCGGTTTGGATCATGCGCTCGATCACCTCGACCGGATTGTCGTCATCGATGGCCACCCGGGGCAGGGCGTGGTGCTGGACCAGCATCAAAAAGCGGAACAAGGTCGGCTCGGCATCGAAAAAGCGGCAGAACTCGGCGACCACCGCCGCCAGCCGCTCGGGAAAGCCGCGCCGCTCCGCCTGCACCGCGCTCAGCCGCCGGGCGAAGGCGGCATAGTTGGTCAGGAACAGGTCGCAGACCAGCTCGCTCTTCGAGGTATAATGGCGATAAAGCGCACCCTCGGCAACGCCAGCGGCCTGGGCGAGGTCGCGCACCGAGGTTTCGGTCACGCCCTTCTCGACGAACAGCCGGAGGGCTTCGCGCTGGATTTTGCTCCGGGTGCCGGTGGGGTCGCGCATTGAGGATCGCACGGGAAGTGAATGATTGTTCATTCAACTTATTGGCCGTGCCGGCCACCGTCAAGGCCAAAATGCGCGGGGCGCCTGGGGCCGCCATGGCGTTCACGCACCGCACACCTGTAAACTCTGACAGGTTGGAAAGCTTCCGCTACAAACAAGGTTCGTTGCAAGGCTTGTTGGAGCGGGTCGACCAAGAGGCGTACCTCAAGATGGCTGCCAAAAAGCGCACCGGAGAGTGGGCGGGTCGCCTTCACGATGATCATCGTGAAATCGAGCGGCTGTTGAACTTGCTCAAAAATGCCACCTCCGGGGATGGCGGCAGAGCGAACGCGGCATCGGTTTTCGGAGAGCTGCTTGATCTGATCATCAAGGATGTCAATGATGAAGAGCGGATCATGGCCATCACCAGATGGGGCGAGTTCTCGAAGCATCACGATGATCATACAAAAATTATTGATATAATGTCCTCGTTTGTTGTGAATATCGAGCAGTCCGGCGACGTTGAATGGGCGAAAATGTGGCTCTTCGCTGTTTCACGTGGGTAGCTTGAGTTCTAGCTTTCCGGCGACGAGGTAGATTATCGCGGCCAGGTTGCGGGTAGAGCGGTATCCCCGTGCCTTGGCCTTGGCTGCCTGGACCAAGCTGTTGATGCCCTC
>CAIOBP010000143.1 GCA_903856295.1 uncultured Rhodospirillales bacterium
ATCCGGGTTGCAATCTCTGGACGATCACACAACCAGACAAAATGATCGGCACGGCAGCACAACCGCAATCGCCAGAACAGGCCGGCAGAGAATGGTTTTTCCACCCACAATTGGTAGGGGAAGGGAAATCAGAACGGCCAAGCCATTGAAATTGGTTCCTTTCTGGCCCACAACCAATGAGGGTAAACACAGCCCTCGACCCCGTTCGTCTGAACCCCGAAAAACACCTGAACGCTTGAATGCCTGAACGCTTCGGAGAGCACGATCATGGCCGAACCGGGAGAGAGCCAGCGTCAATTCGGCCGCCGCGTCGGTCTCGCGCCGAGCCGGATCAACCAGTTGATCAAGGACGGTCTGCCGCTGTTGCCAAACGGTCGTGTTGACACCGAGGCCGCCTTGCGCTGGCTGGAAGAAAATCTTGACCCCGAGCGCCGGGCTCGCGCCAAGCATGGCTCAGCGGGAGCCGTCACCGGCGCCTCCACACCCCGCCCGCTCCGGCCCGCCATGGCGGCGTCGCCGGTTGCACCGGCGGCGCACCCGCCAGCGGCCCCGGTTTCGGCGGCGGGCGCGCCGATGGCCGAGGTCCGGCGTCAGCACGAGATCGTCAAGGTCGCCCGCGCCCGCCTGCGCCTGGAAACCGAGAAGGGCCGGCTGATCAATCGCGACGAGATCAAGGTGGCGATCTTCAACCGCGCCCGGCGGGAGCGCAACGCCCATCTGGGCTGGGCGCTGCGGGTGGCACCGCAGCTCGCGGCGGAACTCTCGGTCGATCCGGCCCTGATGTTCACCGCGCTGGACCGGCATCTGCGTGAGCATCTGGCCGATCTCGCGAAGACGCCGCTACTGGAACTGCCGGAATAGTGGTCGTGACCAGCCACCGGCCTTTGATCGTCGATGACGGGTTGATCGCCCGTCTCGGCGATGGCGACACCCTGATGTTGCCCACGGTCACCGCCCTGCGGTTGCTCGGCGCGGACCGCAACAGGGCGGTAATCTCGGTCAGTCTCTCGACCTTCATCCGGGGCACCGGGAACATTCAGATTCAGGACGACGGCGCGGGCGGGGTGATCATGACGGCTTCGCAGACCAACACGACCCGCTTGCTTGGCGACGACGGCGCGGCCCTGACCGGCAGCGCCACCGATCCGGCCTGGGATGGTGTCGCCCCATCCTCGAGCTGGACGGCAATCTGGAAAGCGGTTGTCACCCGGCTGGAAGCGATCCGGTTGCTGGTCGCCGGCACGCTGAAGGTCGACGGCAGCGCCGCGACCCAGCCGGTGAGCCCGAAGCAATTCGCGCCGACCAGCACCGTGAAACTCAGCGCGATCCTGACCAGCGTCAGTGCGGCCATCCCGACCGGGACGACGGCGCTGCGGATTTACAATAGCGGTCCTTCGCCGGCGTTCGTGCGCTGGGGCACCGGCGCCCAGACCGCCACCACCAACGATCTGCCGCTCGCATCGGGAGCGTCGGAACTATTTGGCAAGACCTCCACCAACGATACCGTGGCCGCGATCTCGACCGGCATGGCCACCGTGTATGTCTCCAGCGGCAACCGGGTGTAGCGATCATGGACACGTCCTTCGATGCCGCCCATTGGGCCGACCAACTCTGGCGCGACGGCGCCGCGCCCGAACCGACGCTGACCGTCTCGGAATGGGCCGACGCCCACCGCATCCTGCCCGATCTCAGCGCTGAGCCCGGCCAGTGGCGCACCATCCGCGTGCCGTATCTGCGCGAGATCATGGATTGCCTGTCAGCCTGCAACCCGGTCGAGCGGGTGGTGCTGATCAAGGGTGGCCAACTCGGCGGCACCGAGTGCGGTCTCAACTGGATCGGCTACGTCATCCATCACGCCCCTGGCCTGATGCTGCTGATCATGCCGACCCTGGACGCGATCAAACGCAACACCACCGCCCGCATCGACCCGATGATCGCGGCGGCGCCGATGCTCTCCGATCTGGTGGTCGAGCCGCGCGCCCGCGAGCCGGGCAACAGTCAGTTCCGCAAAATCTTTCCGGGCGGGCAGTTGGTGATGGTCGGGGCGACCAGCGGCGTCGGTCTGCGCTCCACCCCGGCGCGCTACCTGTTCCTCGACGAGGTCGACGCCTATCCCGGCGATGCCGGCGGCGATGGCGATCCGGTGGCGCTGGCCATCCAGCGCACCGTCACCTTTAGGGGCCGCAGGAAGGTGTTCCTGTGCTCGACTCCGACCCTGAAGAACCTCAGCCGGATCGAGAAAGCCTACCAGGAATCCGACCGCCGCCGCTTCGAGGTGCCGTGCCCACGGTGCGGGGAGTTCGCGATCATCGAGTGGGCGCAGATCGAATGGCCCGAAGGCCAGCGTCCTCTCGCTCGCCGCGCCTGCCCGCACTGCCACGGCTTCGCCGAGGAACGGGAGAAGCCGGCGATGCTGGCGGGCGGGCGCTGGGTTGCTACTGCCGAGGGTGACGGCCGCACCGCCGGTTTCCACATCTCGACCCTGTACAGCCCGTTCGAGACCTGGGGCGAGATCGCGATCGAGCACGGTCAGGTCTATCGCGATCCGCCGCGTCTGCAGGCCTGGACCAACAACAAGCTCGGCGAGACCTGGGAAGATCAGGCCGGCGAGGCGGTCGATGCCGATCCGCTGATGGCCCGGCGCGAACATTGGGGCCTGTTGCTGCCGGCCGGCATTGCCGTGCTCACCGCCGGGGTCGACCTCCAGGGCGACCGCATCGAACTCCAGGTGGTCGGCTGGGGCCGCGACGAGGAGTGTTGGGTGGTCGACTACAAGGTGATCTGGGGTGACCCCTCCGGCCCGAAGGTCTGGGCCGATCTGGACTCGGCCTTGTATGCCACCTACGCTCACTGCCGCGCCGTGCCCGACCTTTCCATCCGGGCGGTGGCCATCGACACCGGCGGCCACCACACCAAGGCCGCCTACGAATTCTGCCGCACCCGGCTGGCGCGGCGCATCTGGGCGATCAAGGGTCGGGGTGGTCCCGCCATCCCGGTCTGGCCGCGCCGCCCGAGCCGGTCGAACAAAGGGAAAATCCCGCTGTTCATCGTCGGCGTCGACGCGGTGAAGGATGCGCTGTTCGCCCGCCTCAAGCTGACCGAGGCCGGTCCCGGCACCGTCCATTTCGGCTCGGATCGCGATGCGGACTATTTCCGGCAGCTCACCGCCGAGAAGGTGGTGACCCGTTACGAGCGCGGCCGTCCGGTACGGATGTGGCAACCAAAACGCGAAGGCGAGCGCAACGAGGCGTTGGACACCATGGTCTACGCCACCGCCGCCCTCCAGGGCCTGATCACTATGGGTTTGCGCCTCAACTTTGAGGCCACCGCCATGCTCGCCGCGCCCGAGAAGACCGGCGACAGCAAACCGGTGTCCCGGACACCGGTGCGGCGTCGAGTCATCGACAGTTCGTACATGTAGGCCGCCATGTCCGACCTTTCCTTCATCGCCGACCGGCTGGAACGCCGGCCGATCGGCTGGTTGCGTCCGTTCGACCGCAATCCCCGAGTTCACGATCCGGAGCAGGTGGCGCGGATCGCCGGCTCGATGGCCGAGTTTGGCTTTGTCGTACCGATTCTCGCCGATGGCCAGGGCAACATCATCGCCGGCCACGGTCGGTTGCTGGCGGCGGAACGGCTGGGACTCTCCGAGGTGCCGGTGGTCGTGGTCGACCATCTCTCGGAAACCCAGCGCCGGGCCTACGTCATCGCCGATAACCAGCTCACCCTGTCGTCGCGCTGGGACGACGAACTGCTGGCCGGGCTGCTCCACGAACTCAACGGCGAGAACTTCGATCTCGATCTGCTCGGTTTCAGCACCGAACAACTCGACGAGCTGATGGCGCCGCTCGGCGATGACGACGAAGCCGGCGGAGCGGGAACCGGAAACGGCGACGAGGACGACGTGCCAGAGCCGCCGGCCCAGCCGGTGTCGCGCCTTGGCGATCTCTGGCATCTCGGCAAGCACCGGCTGTTGTGCGGCGACAGCACCGATCCGGCGGCGGTGGCCCGGTTGATGGCCGGGGACTCCGCAGCTTTATTGTTCACTTCGCCCCCATACGGCCAGCAGCGCCAATACACCACCGGTGGCATCGACGATTGGGACAAGTTGATGCGCGGCGTTTTCGCCAACCTGCCGATGGCTCCGGAAGGTCAGGTACTGGTAAACCTCGGCTTGATCCATCGCGACGGCGAGTGGCAGCCTTATTGGGAGGGATGGCTCGAATGGATGCGGTCACAGGGCTGGAGACGATTCGCCCTATACACCTGGGACCAAGGCCCTGGGCTTCCTGGTGATTGGGGTGGACGCTTCTCTCCGTCATTTGAACTTATTTTTCATTTCAATCGGGTCGGACGCAAGCCAAACAAGATCGTGCCTTGCAAATGGGCCGGACAGGACACGCACCTACGAGCCGACGGCCATTCCACCGCCATGCGCAAGGCGGACGGCACGGTCGGCAGTTGGACCCACGCCGGAGAGGCGACGCAGTCTCATCGGATTCCGGACAGCGTCATCCGCATCGGCCGGCACAAGGGGCGCGGCATCGAAGTCGAGCACCCGGCGGTGTTCCCGACTTATGGGTAGCCCAATGATATGTTGATCTCTGGACCGACTGATAAATTTTTTCCGGTAAAATTCAATCTACTGACAAGCGTGCGCGTGCAGATTTGCTCAACATAATAATGCCCCGTCATCCTGACGCCATGGTGGCATCGGGTCATGAGGAGCACATGCATGTTGAAACCGCACTCTGAATTTTCGGCACGGCGGCGACGGATGGTTTGTGCATACTAGCTTCTGTAAATTAATTGCTTGCTGATACTGCGCAGCCGGGCCTCCCGGAGTGATGAGGACGCGTAAGCGTCCGAAGAACGGAGGGAGGCCCGGCTGCGCGGCGAAATTC
>CAIOBP010000144.1 GCA_903856295.1 uncultured Rhodospirillales bacterium
GCCGAGGTTAAGGTGTATGGGGCATAAAGGCACCAGTGTGGTTCAGGTGTAAACCCCCTGACCGCCTGAGACACCAGGGGCTCTGCCCCTGGACCCCTCCAAAGGCCGTCGGCCTTTGTAAACCGGGACATAAAAAAAGGGGAGCCGGTCGGCTCCCCTTTTTCGTTATCCGCACGCTCAGAGCCGGAATTCGGCCTGGATGTGCGAGAGGTTGGTCTTGGTGTCGCGCAGCGGCGCCACCGGCGGGGCATAGGCCCGGCGGTCGGCGGCGTAGAGCGGGCCGGTGGTCAGGCCGTCATCGGCGGCGATGCGGCGGGAGGCTTCCTGGAAGTCCGACGTGATCGCCTCACCGCTGGCGTGAGTCAGGGTCTTCCACTCGCGCTCTTCCGGACGGAAGGTGACGCAGGGGCTGAGCGCGTGGATGAACGAGAAGCCGGGATGCTTGATGCCCTGGACGATCAGCTTGGTCAGGCCGTTGAGATCGCCCGAGAAGCCACGGGCGATGAAGTTCGCCCCCGACTGCAAGGCCACGCCCAGCGGACGGAAGGCGCTGATGCCGGTGCCGCCCGGTTGCAGATCGCTGTCCCAGTCCGGCGCCGTGGTCGGCGAGGGCTGGCCCTTGGTCATGCCGTAGACTTCGTTGTCCATCACCACATAGGTGAGATCGACGTTGCGCCGGCAGGCATGGAGGAAATGATTGCCGCCGATCGAGAAACCGTCGCCATCACCGCCGGCCACCAGCACGGTGAGATCCGGGCGGGCCAGCTTCAGGCCGATGGCCAGCGGCAGCGCCCGGCCGTGCAGGCCGTGGAACCCATAGCAGGTGGTGTAGGCCGGAATGCGCGACGAGCAACCGATGCCCGAAACCACAACCACCTTGGCCGGATCGAGCTGAAGCTCGGCAAAGGCGCGGTTGACCGCGGCCTGAATGCCGAAATGACCGCAGCCGGGGCACCAGATCGGCGTGACGTCCGACTTGTAATGCTTGGCTTCGAGTTTGGAAGTGCATCCATCCATGATTCAGCTCCAGCGGCTAAGAATGTCGCAGACTTCCGAGGGACGGATCGCCAGCGGACCGGGGTGGCGCAGACTCTCGGGCGCCACGGGCAAATCGTAGTGGGCCTTGAGGTAGCCCAGGAACTGGCCGGAGTGGCTTTGCTCCACCACCAGCAGCTTCTTGACCCCCTGGAGGGCCTCGGCCAACTGGACCGGACGGGCCGGAGCCAGCAGGCGCATGGCCACCAGCCGGGTCTTGATCCCCGAGGCGCGAGCGCGGGCCAAGGCTTCGCGCACCGGCGCCGAGGTCGAGCCCCAGGTGATGATGCCGATCTCGGCATCGGCCTCGCCCTCGATCTCGGCCCACAGGGCGCCATAGTCGAAGGCTTCCAGCTTCTTGTTGCGCTTGTCGAGCTGGGAGTGATGGTCGTTGGCCTGAGATGACGGCGTGCCGCGCTCATTGTGCTCCAGACCATCGGCGGTGTACTGCCCGCCCGGCGTGCCCGGAATCGCCATTGGCGAAATCCCCGACTCGGTCAGGGCGTACCGCTTGTAAACCCCGGCCTTGGGCTCGACCGGCTGCAGGCGCCGGGTGCCGAAATCGACCTCCTTCGGCGCCGGAATCACCGACTTGGCCTGGGCCATCAGCTGATCCGACAGCACGAACACCGCGGTCTGCAAGGTCTCGGCGAGATGCACCGACCACTGGGTGGTCAGCACATTGTCCTCGACCGACAGCGGCGCCAGCACCACATGGGGGGCGTCGCCATGCAAGCCGTAGAGCGCGATGTTGAGATCGGTCTGCTCCGACTTGGTGGGAATGCCGGTGGAAGGACCGCCGCGCATGACGTTGAAGATCACCAGCGGCACTTCAGCGCACACCGCGAGACCGATGGTCTCCAGCTTCAGCGCCAAACCGGGGCCGGAGGTGGTGGTCAGCGACGGCACGCCGCCATAGGACGCGCCGACCGCCATCTGCACCGCCGCGATCTCGTCCTCGGCCTGACAGAGCACGCCGCCAACCGCGGCGAAGCGCGGCGCCACCCATTCCAGCAGATCGGTGGCCGGGGTGATCGGGTAGAGCGCCGCGAAGCGGATGCCGCCCTTGAGCGCACCGTAGCCGGCCGCCTGATTGCCGGTGATCACCCAGCGCTCCGGCTTGGCGCCGCTGGTGCTCTTAGGCTCCGGCAGCTTGAGCGCGCCGGCGGCGCCGTAGGTGGCCGCGAGTTGCACGCCGATGTCGTAGCCGGCGCGGATCGCCTGGGAGCACTCCTCGAGACTGACCTTCTTTTCGATCAAGGTCGCCGCCACGGTCTCGATCATCGCCTCTTCAGGCAAGCCGATCAGCGCCGCCACGGTGCCCAGCGAAATGATGTTGGGGCGGGCGCCGCGAATGTCCTCGGCCAGTCTGGCGAAGGGCGCCGTGACGTTGAGCGCGCCGTAGGCCGCGATCTTCTCGGGCACGTCGCCGGCATCGTCGTCGGCGATGGCGATGCTCTGGGGTCCCAGCGGAATTTCGGCGACAAAGCGCTCGACGTTACGCCAGTCGAGCGCAACCAGAATGTCGAAGCGGTCGCCATGCCCCGACACCGGCCGCCGGGCCAGCCTTACCAAAGCCGCCGCCTCGCCGCCGCGAATCTGCGGGCCGACGGTCCGGGTCATCAAACCGTACCAGCCGGCCTTGCCCGCCGCCTCCAGCAGCAAGGTGCCGGCGGTGATCGCGCCCGCGCCGCCGCTGCCGGTGATGGCGATCGAAACCGAGTCCGTCGCCGAAGTGAACTGTGTCATGGATGGTCCCTCTGATCCTGATCTTCCGTCGCCACCGCCCTCGCCCAGGCGGTCAGACCCCCCGGTTCCCCTCCGCTTAGCGGATGGAGCGCGCTCTGGCAACCCCGGTTCGCCGCGATTCTGACCCGAGATTGCCGTGTGGCTTCTCGGATACTGCTTTTAAGCTCATTTCCTGGCAACTTTCGTGCCACTCCGCCAGCCATGGCGCCGCCTAGCGCCTTGACCCGACACACTGTTGCGAATCCGACAAGCCGCGTCCGATCCCCGACAGCCGCGCCACACCCGCGCCCCGGCCGGTGTCGAATTTCAAGAGATCGCCGCGAAGAGCCGGCCCTCCGGGGACGTCCCTTCCCCAGCCGCGTCCAAACGGCGGCACGGCCAGCGACTCGGAAAAATACGTATGAAGCGGCCACGGCGGCCCCACCGGGCGATCCCTGGCCTTCGGGCTTCGCCCGAGGCGGTGGCGACAATGCGCCGAACCACAAAAGAGACATGCCAACGACTCCGAGTAAGCCAAGCGGAGTCACAGCAAAAACCGGGCCAACCACCACCCCATCCCTTCCCTCCCCCGGGCAAGCCGGGAGAGGGCGGGGGGAGTCCGATTACGCCTTCTTGGTCAGGTCCTCACCGGTGGCCTGATCCACCTGCTTCATCGACAGCTTGACCTTGCCGCGATCGTCGAAGCCCAGCACCTTGACCTTCACCGGGTCGCCGACCTTGACCACATCCGCGACCTTGCCGACCCGTTCGCGGGCCAGTTCAGAGATGTGAACCAGGCCGTCGCGGCTGCCCAGGAAGTTGACGAAGGCGCCGAAATCGACCACCTTCACCACCTTGCCGTCGTAGACGATGCCCAGTTCGGGCTCGGCGACGATGCCCTTGATCCAGTTGATCGCCGCCAGCGCCGCCTTGCTGTCAACCGCCGCGACCTTGACCGTGCCGTCGTCGTCGATATCGACCTTGGCGCCGGTGACTTCGCAGATCTCGCGGATCACCTTGCCGCCGGAGCCGATCACGTCCCGGATCTTCTCCTTCGGCACCGTGATCACGGTGATGCGCGGGGCGTTCTGGTTGACTTCCTCGCGGGCACCGCCGATGCACCGGGCCATTTCACCCAGAATATGGATGCGGCCTTCCTGAGCCTGGGCCAGCGCGATCTTCATGATCTCCTCGGTGATCGAGGTGATCTTGATGTCCATCTGGAGCGCGGTGACGCCGGCAACCGTGCCCGCGACCTTGAAGTCCATGTCGCCGAGATGATCCTCGTCGCCGAGGATGTCGGTCAGCACCGCGAAGCCATGATCTTCCTTGATCAGGCCCATGGCGATGCCGGCCACCGGACGCGGCAGCGGCACACCGGCATCCATCAGCGCCAGCGAGGTGCCGCACACCGTGGCCATCGACGAGGAGCCGTTGGACTCGGTGATCTCGGAGACCACGCGGATGGTGTAGGGGAAGGCCTCCTTGGTCGGCAGCATCTTGCGCACCGCCCGCCAGGCCAGCTTGCCGTGACCGATCTCGCGACGGCCCGGGGAGCCCATGCGCCCGACTTCACCCACCGAGTAGGGAGGGAAGTTGTAGTGGAGCATGAAGTTCTCGCGGTATTCGCCCTCGAGGGCGTCGATGATCTGCTCATCCTGGCTGGTGCCGAGAGTGGCCACCACCAGCGCCTGGGTTTCGCCGCGGGTGAACAGCGCCGAACCATGGGCGCGCGGCAGCACGCCGACCTCGCCGATGATCGGACGCACGGTCTTGGTGTCACGACCATCGACCCGGCGGCCGGTGGCCAGCACCGCACCGCGCAGGATGTCGCTCTCCAAATCGTGGTAAACGCTGGAGATCGCCTCGGCGGTGAATTCCTCGGCCAGCGCTTCCTTGGCCTTGGCCTTGGCGGCGCCGATCTTCACGTAGCGGGCCTGCTTGACGGTCTCGGTGTAGGCGGCGGCAACGTCGGCGCCGACCACGTCCTTGAGTCGCGCCATCACCGCCTTGCGGTCGAAGGCCGGCTCGGGCAGGGTCCAGGGCTCTTTGGCGCACTGCTCGGCCAACTCGATGATCGCCTGAATCACCGGCTGGAACGAGCGGTGGCCGAACATCACCGCGCCGAGCATGGTCTCTTCCGAGAGTTCCTTGGCCTGGGACTCGACCATCAGCACGCCTTCGACGGTGCCGGCGACCACGAGGTCAAGCTCGGAGCCTTCCAGCTCTTCGGAGGTCGGGTTGAGCAGGTATTCGCCATTCTTGTAACCGACGCGGGCGGCGCCCACCGGACCCATGAACGGAATGCCGGAAATGGTCAGCGCCGCCGAGGTGCCGATCATGGCGACGACGTCGGGATCGTTCTCGAGATCGTGGCTGAGCACGGTGCAGACGATCTGGGTCTCGTTGCGGAAACCATCGGCGAACAGCGGCCGGATCGGCCGATCGATCAGGCGGCTGACCAGGGTTTCCTTTTCGGTCGGCCGGCCTTCGCGCTTGAAGAAGCCACCCGGAATCTTGCCGGCGGCAAAAGTCTTTTCCTGATAATTGACGGTGAGCGGGAAAAAATCGATTCCCGGCCGGACCGTACGCGCGGCGGTGGCGGTGCACAGCACCACGGTCTCGCCATAGGTGGCCACCACGGCGCCATCGGCCTGACGGGCGATCTTGCCGGTCTCAAGGGTCAGCTTGCGGCCACCCCACATGATTTCCTTACGATAAACCTTGAACATCTTGCTGTCTTCCTTCCATCCGACACCCGGTCACCCCGGATTGGGTGCCCACGGGCCGAGGTGCTGTCGGCGTCGTCAACCTCGTAATTTCGTCATTCCTAGCGTATTTTTCCGCTCTAAAAACAAAAGAACCGTAGCATCCGACTCCAAAACGTCTTTTTCTCAGAAAGGGGTGCATAATGCCTGTGCAGTAAATCCATAACCAATATCAAGGTTCTGTCATCGCATTCACCGCTTGCGACCCGGACGCTGATCAGTCTAACGACTTCTTCACTCACCGACTCCTCAACGTCTCGCAACTGCACCTTCAGCAGCGCCAGGGCGACCCGATAAGCAAACCAGACATTGGCCATACTGTGATTAACGGAATCCCGCACATTCTTTTCCGCGCGAATGGGAGAATGGCACAGAATTTGCCGGATGGTTAACGCCGCCTGCTTTTGCCGGTTGATGAGACCCGTCAGCCGATTGGCTTTCTTGAATCTTTCAACCTCACAAAAATAGCGGTTCACAAGCTCGGAGATCGCCGGCCTGTTGAACGAGAAGGTTTCATCACCCTCGGAAAGGTCGACACAAAGAGACGCTGCGGTCTCACAAAGAAGATCGCAGCGTCCCTTTTCTCTTTCGAGCTGAGCATCGGCATCGCAGGGTGATGTCACTCGGTTAATCCCGCCACTCCCCCTTGCGCCGACCCGCCACCCATCGTCTGCCTGCCACAGCCTTCACTTCTCTGCGTCGGACAGGCAATTGCTGTCGATTCGTTGGAACACGGCGGTCATGATCCGGCGATTGTCGGCCCGGTTCACCGCGTCGGTCTGCCGGTAATCCTCGGCAGAGAACGGCGGAGAATCGTTCTTCATCACCCAATTCTTGATGCGTTGGGAAAACCCACCCCTCCACCGAACTTGAGTGTCGTCGGCCATGTCACCACCCCGTTTCTTCAACGGCAGAGACTCACGCTGAATCTGGGTTGTCAAGGTGCTTTTTCAAGCACTCAGCGCCGCAGACCGAGTCGCTGGATCAGCGTGTCGTAGCGGGCGTTGTCCTTGCCCTTGAGATAGTCGAGGAGACGGCGGCGCTGGCCGACCATCACCAGCAGACCACGCCGGGAGTGGAAATCCTTGGAGTGGATCTTGAGGTGCTCGGTCAGGTTGCTGATCCGCTCGGAGAGGATCGAAACCTGGACTTCGGGCGAGCCGGTGTCACCGGGCTTAACGGCATATTCAGCGATCAGCGCGGTCTTGCGCTCTGCGGTAATCGACATCGGGGTCTCCGTGATTAGATGTTGATAACACGCACCGGGCGGATTTCCGCGCCTTCGAGTCGGCACAGCGCCACCGGCCGACGCGCGGTGGTGGCCAGCAGCATGACGTCACGTCCGGCGGAGTCGTCGATCAGCTTTTCCAGCCGCTCGAAATCCTGCCGACGCAACAATGCCACCGTCTGTCCTTGTCTCAACCGGTGCGCCTCTTCCGCCGTCAGGGCCAGCGCCGGGATGTCGTCCAGCGCGGTCTCGATCGGCAGCAGATGGCTGTCGAGGTCGGCACCCTGCCCGAGCGCCGCCAATTCGTCCAGAGAAATCGCTCGGTCCAGGCCAAACCGCCCGACCGAAAGCCGGCGCAGTTCGGCGACATGGCCGAGGCAGCCCAGCGCCCGGCCGATATCGCGAGCCAGCGAGCGCATATAGGTGCCCTTGCCGCACACCACCTCGAAATCGGCGTGATCGGCGTCGGGTTGGCCGATCAGGGTCAACCGGTCGACGCGCACCGTGCGGGCTTCGAGGTCCAGCACCTCGCCGGCGCGGGCAAGATCGTAGGCCCGCTCGCCCTCGAGCTTGATCGCCGAAAACTGGGGCGGAATCTGCTGAATCTCGCCGATGAAGGCGGCCAGCGCCGCCTCGATCGCCGCCGTCTCGGGCCGGCGGTCGCGACGATCGATCACCTCGCCGGCACGGTCGTCGGTGTTGCGCTCCTCACCCCAGCGGGCGCGGAAATGGTAGCACTTGGTGCCGTCCATGGCGTAAGCGACCGTCTTGGTCGCCTCGCCGAGAGCGATCGGCAAAACCCCGGTGGCGATCGGGTCCAGCGTGCCGCCGTGACCAGCCTTTTCGGCCTGAAACAGCCAGCGCACCTTGCCGACCACCTGGGTCGAGGTCATGCCCTCGGGCTTGTCCACCACCAGCCAGCCGCTGACCGGCCGTCCGCGCTTCTTACGCGCCATCGTCGGGGTCCTCGCCCAAATCATCTTGTTCCTGGGGCGCCGCGAGGTCGCGCGCCACCTCGGGCTGATGCAGAATGGTCTCGATGCGGGCGGCATGCTCGAACGAGGTGTCGGCTTCGAAGCTGAGATTGGGCGCAAACCGCAGGTTGATCTCGTGGGCGACCTGCCCGCGCAGAAAACCGGCGGCATGACGCAGCGCCTTGACCGCGGTGGCGATGTCACCACCGCCGAGCGGCGTCACGAACACCGTGGCGTTGCGCAAATCCGGACTCACCCGAACCTCGGTAATCGTGAGGTTCAAGCTCTGCAAGGTCGGGTCCCGAAAGTCCCCACGCTGAAACAGCGCCGAAAGCACGTGACGCACTTCCTCGCCCACCCGCAACTGCCGCTGCGACGCCGGTCGCGCCGAATGTTTATGTGTCATAGCCTGGCCCAAATCATGGGGTCTGGGGCCTCAAGGCCCCAGTGGGGTCCCAAGGGGCGGCGCCCCTTGGAGTCCTTCTGTCACAGCACCCGTGCGACCTCTTCCATCTCGAAGGCTTCGATGACGTCGCCGGCCAGGATGTTGTCGTAATTCTCGAAGGCCATGCCGCACTCGTAGCCCTCGCGCACCTCTTTGACTTCATCCTTGAAGCGCTTGAGGGTCTTGAGCGAGCCGGTATGGATGACCACGTTGTCGCGCAGCAGGCGGACGCCGGCGCCGCGCTTGACGATGCCTTCGGAGACCCTGCACCCGGCGACCTTGCCGACCTTGGTGATGTTGAACACCTCCAAAATCGCGGCGTTGCCAAGGAAGCGCTCGCGCAGAGACGGCGAGAGCATGCCGACCAGCGCCGCCCGCACATCGTCGATGACGTTGTAGATCACCGAGTAGTAGCGGATTTCCACAGCATCGCGCCGGGCCAATTCACGGGCCTGGGGATTGGCGCGGACGTTGAAGCCGATGACCAGCGCCTTCGACGCGTTGGCCAGGGTGACATCGGACTCGTTGATGGCGCCGACGCCCGAGGACAGCACCCGGACCTTAACTTCGGTATTGGTGCCCGCCAGCTTCTCCAGCGCGCCGACGATGGCCTCGATGGAGCCCTGGACGTCGCCCTTGAGCACGATCGGCAGTTCCTTGGCCTCGCCTTCCTGAATGCGGGTGAACATCTGTTCCAGCGTGCCGCGCGCCGTGGCCTTGACCTGGGCGTCGCGCTTCTTGCGCTGGCGGAACTCGATGATCTCGCGAGCCCGGGCTTCGCTTTCCAGCACCGCGAAGTCGTCGCCGGCCATCGGCGTGCCGTTGGCGCCGAGCACCTCGACCGGCACCGCCGGCCCCGCCTCGTCCACCAGCTGGCCGCGATCGTTGAGCAGGGCGCGCACCCGGCCCCACTCGCTACCGGCCACGAAGATGTCGCCGACCCGGAGCGTGCCGCGCTGCACCAGCACGGTGGCTACCGGACCGCGACCTCGCTCGAGCTTGGCTTCAACCACCGCGCCGACCGCCGGACGGTTGGGGTTGGCGCGCAGCTCCAGAATTTCCGCCTGAAGCAGAATGGCTTCTTCGAGTCGCTCCAGACCACGCCGGGCCTTCGCCGAAACCTCGACCGCCAGGATGTCGCCACCCAGCTCTTCGACCACCAGTTCGTGCTGCAACAGTTCCTGACGCACCCGCTCGGGCTTGGCGTCGGGCAGATCGATCTTGTTGATGGCGACGATGATCGGCACCTTGGCCGCCTTGGCGTGCTGAATCGCCTCGACGGTCTGGGGCATGATGCCATCGTTGGCCGCAACCACCAGCACCACGACGTCGGTGACGTTGGCGCCACGGGCGCGCATCTCGGTGAAGGCGGCGTGACCGGGGGTGTCGATGAAGGTGATGCGCCCGCCATTGGACAGCGCCACCTGATAGGCGCCGATGTGCTGGGTGATGCCGCCGGCCTCGCGGGAGGCGACGTCGGTGTGACGCAGGGCGTCGAGCAGCGAGGTCTTGCCGTGATCGACGTGACCCATGATCGTGACCACCGGCGGCCGCGCCACCAGATCCGTGTCGATGTCGCTCTCGCCGCCGAGACCAACCTCGACGTCGGAGTCGGCGACCCGGCGCATGCGGTGACCGAATTCGGCAATCACCAGCTCGGCGGTGTCGGCATCGATCGACTGGGTGATGGTGGCCATCACGCCCATGCGCATCAGCGACTTGATGACGTCGGCACCGCGCTCGGCCATGCGGTTGGCCAGCTCCTGCACCGTGATCACCTCGGGCAGCACCACTTCGCGGGTGACCTTCTGAACTTCCTGGCGGGCGTTCTGACGCAGCCGCTCCCGCTCGCGCGCCCGGCGCACCGCCGCGAGGCTGCGCGTCCGCTCGACATCGTCGGTATTAAGAGCCTGGGACACGGTGAGCTTGCCGCCCCGGCGGCGATCGCCGACCTTGCGGGTCGGTGCCGCCACCTTGGGTGCCGCCGCCTTGGCGCCGCCGGCCTTGCGGGTCCGGCGCTCTTCCTCATCGTCATCGGCCGTCGGCGGGCGAACCGCGCCGGGAAGAACCTTCGCCGGCTCCACCGCCGGGGTCGCCGCCGTGCCCGGACGGGCCACCGCGGGGCGCCGGCCAGCGGCTTCGTCGGCCTTCTTGTCTTCGGGGCGACGCTTGGAGTCGTCGGCCTCGCGCTTCTTGGCTTCCTCTTCCTGGCGCTTGCGCTCGGCTTCCGCCGCCAGCGCGTGCTCTTGCGCCTGGATGCGCTTCATCTCCTCGATCTCGCGCCGCCGCAGCGACTCGGGATCGGTGGGCAGGTCCTCTTCGACCTGAACCGACGAGGCGCCGCTCTCCTCCGCGACCGCTTCCACGGCCTCGTCGAAAGCCTCGTCCTCGACGAAATCCTCGTCGATCTCGCTGGCGCGGCGCTCTTCTTCCCTGACCGCGCCGAGCAGGGCGCGGGCGCGGGCCTCGCGCTCCTCTTTGGTGAGCTGGCGCACCGTGGCGCCCTTGGGACCGCGGCCGGGAGCGCCCTTGGCGGGCAGCCCCTCGGCGGCCCGACGCGCGGCGGCGCCGCCATCGGCGACTCCGGGCGCGGCGCCCTTCTCGATGGTGCGCTTGCGTTTGACCTCGACGGTCACCGTCTTGGTTCGACCATGGGAGAAGCTTTGCCGCACCGAACCCGCGTCCACCGTCTTCTTCAGCTCGAGTTTCCCCTTGCTGGTCAGGTGCAACACTTCTTTCTTGCGATCCTGGTCGTTGCTCTCGGTCATTGGTACCCGACTGGTCCGTCATTGATCGGTTGACCGGCGGGCGAACGCCCGGCCGGCAGGTCCCTGAGCCCCATCAGTCTGCCGGCATCGACCCTCAGGCGGTCGGCCAGCGCCCCACGCGCGATCAGCGCATGGACAGTCATGTCGCGGCCCAGTGCCGCCCCCAGTGCCGCGGAGCCGAACAGCTCCAGCACCGGCAGCTCACCGGCCAAACCCCGGATCTTGCCCCGGCCGTCGGCGGCGCCATCGGCGGCGGCCAGCACCAGACCCGGCACCCCGGTCCGGCACACCCGGCCGGCCTGGAGCGCTTCCCGCACCTTCTCGAACCCCGCGACCGCCTGTCCGGCGCGCCGGGCCAAACCTATCGCATCCAGACAACGCCGTTCCATGAGCGCGGTCAAGCGCGAGAGCAGATCCGGCTCGACTCGCACCGCGCGCCGGGCCGCCTTGGCGAACAGCTTGCGCGCCACCGCCCGCTCGATCAACGCCCGCTCGGCGGTCAGCCACAGACCGCGCCCCGGCAATGAACCGTCCAGATCGGGAACCACCACACCATCGGGAGAGACGACGAACCGGATCATACCGATTTTCGGCTGGACCGTACCGCTTACGATGCAACGGCGCAGCGGATCGCGGCGGTCGCGCGTCTCCTCTGCCCCGTCCAGCGGGTCGGCGTCCAGTTCGATCGGCACCAGTCCCCCGTCCAGACTCGTGTTCCGTCCCCCGTCCTCACGACGATTTGCCATCGCCGTCCGCGAACCAATGGGCGCGCGCGGCCATGATGATATCGTTGGCTTCGTCTTTGGAAGGACCATCCTTGCCCAGCAGATCGACCAGCTCGTCGCCGGCCAGATCGGCCAGATCGTCGAGGGTCTTGACGCCATTCTCGCCCAACTTGACCAGCAGGACCGGCGCCAGTTCGGAAACCTCGGCCAGTTCGTCCTCGACTCCGAGTTCGCGGCGACGTTCGGTGTAGATCTCGTCCTGATTTTCCAGCCAGACCCGGGCGCGCTCTTTCAGCTCCTCGGCGACATCGGCGTCGAAGCCTTCGATCTCGGCCAGCTCGTCGGTCTCGATGAAGGCGATTTCCTCCAGCGAGGAGAAGCCCTCGGCGACCAGCAGGTGCGCGATGACGTCGTCGACATCCAGAGCGTCGATGAACAGCTGCGAGCGGGTGCGGAATTCCTCGGTGCGGCGATCCGACTCCTCGGCCTCGGTCAGAATATCGATATCCCAGCCGGTGAGCTGGGAGGCCAGGCGAACGTTCTGGCCGCGCCGGCCGATGGCCAGGCTGAGCTGATCGTCAGGCACCACCACCTCGATGCGGCGGTTTTCCTCGTCGAGCACCACCTTCGCCACCTCGGCCGGAGCCAGGGCGTTGACCACGAAGGTCGCGGCGTCGTTCGACCACGGAATGATGTCGATCTTCTCGCCCTGCAACTCGCCGACCACCGCCTGGACGCGGCTGCCGCGCATGCCGACGCAGGCGCCGACCGGGTCGATCGAGCTGTCGTTGGACAGCACCGCGATCTTGGCCCGGCTGCCCGGGTCGCGGGCCACCGACTTGATTTCGATGATGCCGTCGTAGATTTCCGGCACTTCCTGCATGAACAGCTTGGCCATGAAGATCGGATGGCTGCGCGAGAGGAAGATTTGCGGGCCGCGCGGCTCCTCGCGCACGTCGAAGATCAGCGCCCGCACCCGGTCGCCGTTCTTGAAATGCTCGCGGGGCAGCAACTCGTCGCGGCGCAAAATCGCCTCGGCCCGGCCGAGATCGACGGTGACATTGCCATATTCGACGCGCTTGACCAGACCGTTGACGATCTCGCCCACCCGGTCCTTGTATTCATTGTACTGGCGCTTGCGCTCGGCGTCGCGCACCCGCTGCACGATCACCTGCTTGGCGGTCTGCGCGGCGATGCGGCCGAAATCGATCGGCGGCAGGTCATCGACCAGAGCGTCGCCGAACTTGGCGTCGGGCTTAATCTTCCGGGCCTGGGCCAGGGTCAGCTCGATCAGCTCGTTTTCGACGGTTTCGACCACGGTCAGATAGCGCGCGAGATGGATTTCCCCGCTCTTGCGGTCGATGCGCGCCCGGATGTCGTGCTCGTGGCCGTATTTGGAGCGTCCCGCCTTCTGAATCGCAAGCTCCATCGCCTCGAGAACCTCGTCCCGGTCGATGCTCTTCTCGCGGGCTACCGCATCGGCGACTTGCAGCAGTTCCATAACTCAGGGTTCCCCGAACTCGTTGACACTAAGGATAATGGACATGAACTGGAGCATGATCGTCACCCGGCTAAACTCAGGCACCGGCCGCGATCAAGGCGTCGGTGAGAACCAGCTTGGCCCGCAGAATACCCCCGAACGGCACCTCCGCGAGAACGCCGCCTTCGATTTCCACCCGCACCGTCTCGCCGGCAACTCCCTTCAGCACTCCCTTGAAACGGCGCCGCCCGTCGATCAGCGCCCGGGTCTCGATGCGCGCCTCGAAACCGGCGTAGCGCTCGAAATCCCTGAGCCGGGTCAGCGGACGATCAATCCCAGGGGAACTGACCTCCAGATGATAGGCGCCGGAGATCGGGTCTTCAACGTCGAGCAGAGCGGAAATCGTGCGGCTGATATCGGCGCAATCATCCACGGTCATGGAAGCCTCGTCCACCCGCTCGGCCATGACCTGCAGCACCGGCCGCCGGCCGCCCGAAAGCTGAACGCGCACAATCTCATAGCCCATGGCCGAAACCGTCGGCGCGATGATCGCTTGCAGTCGCTCTGATCCGTCCATCCCCAACTAACCCGCCCCGCCTGACAGTGCGGAACGCCATCTCCGGTTAATAAAAAAGGTGGGCCGGTGGCCCACCCGCAAAGCAACGTCGCGGCCCGCAACTCACGCGCCGCTCGGTCGTATCGGATACCATCGGCACTATAGCCGTTTTGCGATGAGAGGCAAGGGGTTTCCGACATTGACCCGGCTGAGGAAACCACGATATGAACGCTGAAGAGAGCATGGAGCATTGAGGCAACCAGCCTGTCGCGAGGAGAAACGCAATGGACCGCTGGGAAGCAGAGCGTTTGATAGAGAGACTCCGGGAGCAGACCAAAAAAGATACCGTGTCAAAAGAGGCTGCGCTTGCATCCTTGGTGCGGGGCGGCTTCGTGACCCCCGAGGGAAAGTTGCGCCCGGAATACGGCGGGAATTCTCTTTAGGAAGATGCATACCCTATCGTCCTCCTTTATCCTCGGGTACCATGGGTGCAGTAAGGATAGGATGGCCCCCATTCTCGAAAACTGGGAGCCGTTCAAGGAAAGCCGAAACGCCTACGATTGGTTGGGGCGAGGCGTCTATTTCTGGCAAGAAAACCCAGCCCGAGCATGGCAGTGGGCAAACGAACAAATGATGCGCAGCCTGAAGAAAGGCACCCGAAAGGCGCCTTACGAGCCGGCTGTGTTGGGAGCTGTTGTAGATTTAGGACTCTGCCTTGATTTGCTTTCAACCAAGGGCATCGATCTTGTCCGGGATGGATATGAGAGTTTGCGTCACAGGTTCGAGACTGCGGGAATCCTTGGTGAAATGCCAAAGAACCTGGACCTTCGAGGCAGACAGCAAGATGATTTGGCGCTGCGCCATCTGGACTGTGCGATAATTAATAAGATTGCCGCATCCGCCGACCCACCCTTCGATACCGTCAGGGGCGTTTTTATCGAGGGCGACAGACTTTATGACGGCTCTGGCTTTTTCGAGAAGACCCATATTCAGGTCTGCGTCCGGAACCAGAAGGCGATCAAGGCGGTTTTTCGGGTGAACCCGAGCGAATACCTCTGAAAAAACACCCCCCTCACCACACAAACCTTGCCAACACCGCCGTCGGGCGGGGGGCGTCGGCCGCCAGCATGGGCGCGAGACGGGTCGGGCAGGGCGGCTCGCCCCAGGGAATATCCAGGGTGCGGGAGAGAATGCCGCCGGTGACCAGCACCGAGTCGATGCCGGCGGCGGCGGCTCCGGCGATGTCGGTGTGGAGGGTGTCGCCGATGGCCACGATCCGGCGGCGGTCCTCGATGCCCAGCAAGTCGAAGCAGCGTCGGTAGACCGGAGCGTGGGGCTTGCCGTGATAACGCACCTCGCCGCCCAGCGCGGCATAGCGGCGGGCCAGGGTGCCGGCGCACTCGACGACGCGCTCGCCGACCATCACCTCGAGATCGGGATTGGCGCAGACCATCGGCAGGCCGCGACGGGCGCAGGCTTCCAGCACCGGGCCGTAATCTTCCGGCGGCGCGTCGTAACAAGACGGACCGGTGTTGAGCACGAAGTCGGCCAGGGCGGGGTCCTCCACCCGCTCGACTCCGGGCAGGCCCTCGAACAGGTGGCGGTCGTGCTCGGGGCCGAGATGGAGACAGGCGCGGCCGAGCCCGGCGTGCCACGCGCACGAGCGGTTGAGCAACGCCTCGAAGGCGGCTTCGCCCGAGGTCATCAGATGGTGGTAACGGTCGCGGCCGATGCCCATGCCGGCCAGAATCCCGACCACCGGTCCGAGCCGGCGCGGCGCGTTGGACAGCAGGCACACACGCTTGCCGGCGGCCAGCAACCGCTCAAGGCACTCGAGCGCGCCGGGATAGGGCCGCTCGCCATCGTGCAGCACGCCCCAAAGATCGAGAATATAGCCGTCATAGCTGTCGGCAAGCGCCGCGACGCCGTTGAGGATCGGGGGAACCGGGTCAGAAGTCATGGCGGCCGATTGCGGTGTCAGGAGGTGCGACGGCTGAGCCGAGGCTCGCCGAACAGATAGCCCTGGACGAGGTCGAGACCCAGATCCTCGAGATCCAGCAACTGACGCTCGGTCTCGAGCTTTTCAAGAATGACGCAGATCGACTGCTCCTCAAGCCGGTGCTTGAGGCTCATCGCCGCGTTCCGGGTGTCGGGCTGAATGAACAGGCTGCAATTGAGCTTGAGATATTTCACCGAGTGGCTGAGCAAGGCCGGCACGTCGATGTCGAGAGCCTCGACCCGGTCCATGGAGAAATGGAATCCGACGCCGGAGAGTTCTGTCACCGCGCTCACGGACGAGGCCATCTCGGCCACCAGATCCCGCTGGCTCATCTCGATCACCAGCTTGCTGCGCAAACTCTGGGGGTCGCCGCCACCGCCGAGAAAGCGGTCGAGAAACGGGCCGGCGCCCAGGGTCAAGGCCGAGACGTTGCAAAAAAAGCCGATGGCGTGCTTGTGGCGGTCGGTCTCGCGGATCATCCCGGCGGCGCGGGCGAGGCAGATTTCATCGATCGCGGACAGCAGCTTCTCATGCTCGGCCACCGCCAGAAACTGGTTGGGCAGAACCAGCGTGTCGTTGGGCAGGCGAATGCGGGACAGCACTTCGAAAAACCGGGGCTTGCGGCCGGGCAGTCCGACGATCGGCTGAAGAAACGCCTCCACCCGCTCCTCGGCCAGCGCCTCGCGGATCATGGTCGCGGTTTCGGCATCGGCAGGCGAAAGCGGCGGCGGCGTCTGCAACCGCGCCATCCTCGGCGCCGGCTTGCGAGGCGGCGACTCGGGGGGCGGGGCCGGAGCCGGAACCGGAGCCGCTGGCGCGACGGGGTCGGCCTCGGGCTTGATCTCGGGCTTAATCTCGGGCTTGGGCGCAGCCGCGACCTTGGGCTTGGACGCCTTCAGCTTGAGGAACATGTCGACCAGGTCCTCGTAAGCCTGGCGCAGACGGGCCTGACGCTCGAACAGTTTCTGCTCATTGGCCCGGCGGGTCACCACCTCGTGGATCAGACCGCCGGCCAGCACCACCACCGCGCCGGCCAGCACCATCACCACGGCATCGGTCTGGGGCCGGAACACCGCCAGCAGCAGCACGGTGACCGCCGCCACCGAGCAATATCCCGCCGCGAATATGGTATGGCCCCACCACCGAAGCTGCATCGGCCCCCCCTCCGATCTCCAGACCCAGTATTACGCCCGAAACCGCTTCGATAAAAGGGGTCTGGGGCCCGCGGCCCCAGCGGGGTCCAGGGGCGGAGCCCCTTGGCCGTCGGAGACACCAGGGGCTCTGCCCCTGGACCCCGCCAAAGGCCGGGGGCCTTTGGAAACCAGGACGTTTTCAGGTGCTCAAGGCCAGGCCGGCGGCGCCGGCGCCGACCCGAACGGTCTGGCCGGAAACGATGTCCCCGGCCAGAATCCGGGTGGCCAGCGGGTTCTGAAGCTCGCGCTGGATCACCCGTTTCAGCGGCCGGGCGCCATAGACCGGATCGTAACCGGCGTCGCCCAGCCAAACCAGCGCCGCCTCGTCGAGCGCAAGCCCGATCTCGCGGTCGGCAAGCATGCCGGTGAGGCGTTCCAGTTGCAGGGAGACGATCCCGGTCATGTGCTCACGGGTCAGACGGTGGAACAGCAGGATTTCGTCGAGCCGGTTGAGGAATTCCGGACGGAACGAGGCCCGCACCACCTCCATCACCGCCCCCCGGACCTGATCGCTGTCATCGCCATCGGGCTGGTTCGACAGGATGTCGGAGCCGAGATTCGAGGTCATGACGATCAGGGTGTTGCGAAAATCCACCGTGCGGCCCTGACCATCGGTGAGCCGGCCGTCATCGAGCACCTGCAATAGCACGTTGAAGACATCCGGGTGCGCCTTCTCGATCTCGTCGAACAACACCACCTGATAGGGCCGGCGCCGCACCGCCTCGGTCAGCGCCCCGCCCTCGTCATAGCCGACATATCCGGGTGGCGCGCCGATCATTCTGGAAACGGAATGTTTTTCCATATATTCGGACATGTCGAGCCGGACCATCGCCGTCTCGTCGTCGAACAGGAACTCGGCCAGCGCCTTGGTCAGTTCGGTCTTGCCGACGCCGGTCGGCCCGAGGAAGATGAAGGAGCCGATCGGCCGGTGCGGGTCCTGCAAGCCGGCGCGGGCGCGGCGCACGGCGTTGGCCACCGCCGAAATCGCGTCTTCCTGGCCGATCACCCGCCGGCCCAGCCGCTCCTCCATGGCCAGCAGCTTGTCGCGCTCGCCGGCCAGCATCTTGTCGACGGGAATGCCGGTCCAGCGGCTGACCACCGCCGCGATGTCGCTGTCACGCACCTCCTCGTTGAGCATGCGGTTCTCAGCGGCATGTTCGGCGGCCTTCAGCTTTCGTTCCAGGTCCGGAATGACGCCGTAGGTCAGCTCTCCCGCCCGTGCCCACTCGCCGTTGCGCTGGGCCTGTTCCAGCGCCGCCCGCGCCTGCTCGAGCTGCTCCTTGGTTTTCTGGGCCACCGAGAGCTGATCCTTCTCGGCCTGCCAGCGTTCGGTCAGGTCGCCCGAGCGGCGCTCCAGCTCGACCAACTCGCCCTCGAGGCGGCCGAGGCGATCGCGAGAGGCGGTATCGGACTCCTTCTTCAGGGCCTCGCGCTCGATCTTCAACTGGATGATCCGCCGGTCCAGCTCGTCGATCTCCTCGGGCTTGCTGTCGACCTCCATGCGCAGGCGCGAGGCCGCCTCGTCGATCAAATCGATCGCCTTGTCGGGCAGAAAGCGGTCGGTGATGTAGCGGCTCGATAATGTCGCAGCCGAAACGATGGCGCTGTCGGTAATGCGCACCCCGTGATGCAGCTCGTACTTCTCTTTCAGCCCGCGCAAAATCGAGACGGTGTCGGCAACGTTGGGCTCGGGCACGAACACCGGCTGGAAGCGCCGGGCCAGCGCCGCGTCCTTCTCCACATGCTTGCGGAACTCGTCGAGGGTCGTTGCGCCCACGCAATGAAGCTCGCCGCGCGCCAGGGCCGGCTTCAGCATGTTGGAGGCGTCCATCGCACCCTCGGCCTTGCCCGCCCCGACCAGGGTGTGCAACTCGTCGATGAAGACGATGATCTCGCCGGCGGCGGCCTGGATTTCCTGAAGCACCGCCTTGAGCCGCTCCTCGAACTCGCCACGGAACTTGGCGCCCGCGACCAGGGCGCCGAGATCCAGCGACAGCAGCTTGCGCTTCTTCAGGCCCTCGGGAACGTCGCCATTGACGATGCGCTGGGCCAGCCCCTCGACGATCGCGGTCTTGCCGACTCCGGGTTCGCCGATCAGCACCGGATTGTTCTTGGTCCGCCGCGCCAGCACCTGGATGCAGCGGCGGATTTCCTCGTCGCGGCCGATCACCGGATCCAGCTTGGCGTCGCGGGCGGCCTGGGTGAGGTCGCGGGTGTATTTCTTGAGCGCGTCGTAGGCCTGCTCGGCCGAGGCGCTGTCGGCGGTGCGGCCCTTGCGCAGATCGTTGATCGCGCGGTTGAGCGCCTGGGGCGTCACCCCGGCCCCGCCCAGCACCCGCTGGACCGGCGCGCCCTGGGACATGGCCATGGCGAGAAGGATCCGCTCGGCGGTGACGAAGCTGTCGCCGGCCTTCTGGGCCAGCTTCTCGGCGCTTTCGAACAGGCGCGCCAGATCGGCGCCCAGATAGACCTGACCGGCCCCGGCGCCCTCGACCTTGGGCAGCCGCTCCAGTTCGGCCTCGACCGCCGACAGCGCCGCCTCGGGATCGCCCCCCGCCGCCCGGATCAACCCGGCCGCCTGCCCTTCCTTGTCGTCGAGCAGTATCTTGAGCAGATGGAGCGGCACCAGTTGCTGATTGCCCCGCCGCTGAGCCAGACCCTGCGCCGCCTGCACGAACCCGCGCGAGCGCTCGGTGTATTTCTCGAAATCCATCAACCCCGCTCCCCAGCAAACCGCCCGCCCACATATGGCGAGCCCCGCCGCCGATGCAAGGGCGGGCTCGATCTCGAATGCCTACCCTCCCAAGCAGATCTGTGCCAAATTATATCGCAACGTTACCAGGGTGCTCCGCCATGCCCGCTTACGAGAAACTCATCTCCGGCTTCCTCGAATACCAGAAAAGAACCGTCGATGCCGATCCCAGCCTGTTTGCCCGGCTCGCGGTCGGGCAGACGCCGAAATGCATGGTCATCGCCTGCTGCGACTCCCGGGTCGATCCGGCGATTCTGGCCAATGCCGCGCCGGGTGAGCTGTTCATTTTGCGCAACGTCGCCAATCTGGTACCACCCTGCGAGCCCGACGACCATTTCCACGGCACCAGCGCCGCGCTGGAATTCGCGGTCAACTCCTTGCGGGTCGAATACATCGTGGTCATGGGCCATGCCGGCTGCGGCGGCGTGCGCTCGCTGATGACCAACGATCCCGACATCGCGGCGGTCAACCCGTTCATTCACGGCTGGATGCGCATCGCCGAGCCCGCCCGCGAACGGACCCTCGCGATGGCGGCCGACCAGCCCCTTGACCATCAAGTGGATTTCTGCGAACGCGAGGTGATCAAGGTCTCCCTGCGCAACCTGTTGACCTTTCCCTGCATCGCCCACGGCGTGAAACTCGGGCGGTTGCGCCTGCGCGGACTCTATTTCGACATCGCCAGCGCCACCCTCTTTCAATACCGCGACGAAACCGACCAATTCGAACCGCTGGGCTAAGAGTCCCGGTTTCCAAAGGCCCCTCGGCCTTTGGCGGGTCCAGGGCAGCGCCCTGGCCTAGCTTTCGGCGACCCGGGGCTTTGCCCCGGGACCCCACCGGGGCAAAGCCCCGGTCCCCATTACTTTCTCCTTGACGCGATAGGATGATTATCCTATAAGCGCTTTATCAACGCCCGAACTGCGCCCTGAGCGGCCGGGTCGGCGTTGGTTCCTCCCTGACAGCAGGCCTTGAACGGGCCCGACGGACAACCGGATCACCGGCCCCTTGGGCTCGTTCCTTTTCGCGCGCCTCCGCGGCCGGAGCAGGACGAAAGTCCTCAGGCCGAGAACCGCCGGCGGCACCCGCGCTTTTCCAGTTTCACCCCTCCATCCCATCAAAGCGAAGGGTTATCCGCCATGTCCACTTCGGTGACGCAAGCCTTCATCAAGCAGTTCGAACGCGAGGTTCACGAGGCCTATCAGCGCATGGGCTCGAAACTGCGCAGCACCGTTCGCTCCAAGAGCAACGTCGTCGGCGCCTCGACCATCTTCCAGAAGGTCGGCAAGGGCACCGCCAGCACCAAGGCCCGCCACGGCGCGGTGCCGGTGATGAATCTCGACCACACCCCGGTCGAGTGCAGCCTCTCCGACTATTATGCCGGCGATTGGGTCGATCAGCTCGACGAACTCAAGACCAACATCGACGAGCGGACGGTGATCGCCAATGCCGGCGCCTACGCCCTCGGCCGTAAGACCGATGATCTGATCATCGCCGCCCTCAACACCAACACCAACTACGCCCTCGACGGCAGCGACGGCCTGACCAAGGCCAAGGTGCTCCAGGCCTTCGAGATGCTCGGCGCCGCCGACGTTCCCGACGACGGCCAGCGCTACGCCGTGGTCGGCTGGAAGCAGTGGAGCCAGCTGCTGGCCATTCCCGAGTTCTCCAACGCCGACTATGTCGGCGCCGCCGACCTGCCTTGGCAGGGCACCCAGGCCAAGCGCTGGCTCGGCACCCTGTGGCTGCCCCATTCCGGCCTGACCATCGCCGCCAGCGTCCGCGCCTGCTTCTGGTACCACAAGACCGCGGTCGGCCACGCCTCGGGCTCCGACGTCCAGAGCGACATCTCCTGGCACGGCGACCGCGCCGCCCACTTCGTCAACAACTCGATGAGCCAGGGCGCGGCGTTGATCGACGCCAGCGGCGTCGTCACCCTGCGCTGCCTCGAATCCTGACCGCCATCATTTTTCCGGAGCCCGACCCATGGCTTATGTGTCCAAGAATCTGAGCGTGCTCGCCTATTCCAACGGCTTCACCCTCTGGCACTACACCACTCCCGACGCCGCCACCGCCGTTGACACCAGCGGCTACTTCAACACCGCCGCCGACATGGTGCGGGTCGGCGACATGATCCTGGCCAACACCGACACCGCCGGCAGCTACGCCACCGGCGTGTTCGTGGTGGCCGGCAACAGCGGCACCGTGGTCGATGTCGCCAACCTCACCCAGTTCAACAGCAGCAACACCGACTGAGGACCGACCGGGACGATCGCCGGTTACCGGCCGGGGGCTTTCCTGGCCGGCGCCTGCGGCTCGAACTGGGCGCAGCGGGCCAGCGCGCTCTTGAGATCATCGATGGTGAACGGCTTCATCAGCACATCGACGATGCCGATCCCCCTCGCGGATTCAAGAGTGCGCGACCGCTTTTCCGGATCCACCAGCCGATCGTCGCATGTCATGAACACCACGGGAATGCGGCGGCCGCGAATATAGGGAAGCCGCTGGACCTGGGCGCAAAACCGCAGCCCGTCCATCTGTTCCATGTGCCAATCGCACAGAATGACATCGATATCGGGCTCGTTTGACAGAAGCTCCAGAGCTTCGACGCCGTTCCCGGCCATTGAAATCTGCGTTATGCCCAGTTCATTCAACTTCTGCTGAATAAGAAGCCGGACAGACTTCACATCATCGACAACCAATACTTTAAACAGCCGTTCCATGGGTATCCCCAGCCTCGGCATGAATTTTCGAGCTTCCTTACTTCAAGATCATCCCAGTCACCCCCGTTGTCAATAGGGCAAGCCGGCCCCGTCTCCGCACATCCATTCCCTCCCGCTCTCCCCCCCATCCAAGGAATCCAACCCATGGCACTCACCGCTATCGGGATCAGCAACCGTGCGCTCGTGAAGCTCGGAGCGGCGCCGGTCGGAAGCTTTTCCGACGGCACCGCCGAGGCCGAAACCGCGGGCGCGCTGTATGAGGCGACCCGCGACGCCCTGCTCTCGGCCCATCCCTGGAGCTTCGCCATTCGGCAGGCGACCCTGGCCCGGCTCGAAGACGCCCCGGTCGCCGACTATGACTACGCCTTCGCCCTGCCCGCCGATTTCATCGCCGCGCTGTCGGCCGGCGGACCGGGCATGGGACGCGGGCTGGTCTATCGCATCGCCGGCCAATGCCTTCAGGCCGGCAGCCAAGCGGTGGTGCTGACCTACATCGCCCGGCCCGACGAGAGCGGGTTTCCGCCCTTTTTCACCGCCGCCCTGGTGGCGCGGCTGGCCGCCGAGTTCTGCCTGCCACTGACCGAAAGCACGGCCCGGGCCACCACGCTTTACCAGCTTGCCGACCAGGAGTTCCGCCGTGCCCGTCTGATCGACGGCCAGCAGGACACCCGCAGCGGCTTTGAAACATTTTCCCTGATCGAGGCTCGAAACTGATGCCGGTCACCCGCCAGGACAAAACCAACTTCACCGGTGGGGAAATCTCGCCCGATCTGCTCGGGCGCGGTGATCTCAAGGCGTTCGACAACGGCGCCAGCAGCCTCACCAACGTCTTCATCGACCCGACCGGCGGCCTGTCGCGCCGGCCCGGCCTTGCCTATGTCGACACGCTGCGCGGTCCGGGCCGGCTGGTCGCCTTCGAATTCAACACCGAACAGACCTATCTGCTGGCCTTCTCCGAGGGCTGGATCGACATTTACGAAAACGACAGCCGCATCGCCTCGGTGGCCGCGCCCTGGACCGCCGCCCAGCTCGGGCAGATCAATTGGACCCAGAGCGCCGACACCCTGCTGGTCTGCCATCCCGACGTCGCGCCGCGCAAACTCACCCGGACCGGCAGCACCAGCTGGTCGCTGACCCAGTGGGCCTTTCTCAGCGACGGCGCGCTGGTGCGCCAGCCCTATTACCGCTTCGGCGACACCACGATCATCCTCACGCCCAGCGGCACCTCGGGGCAGATCACGGTCACCGCCTCGGCCACGGTGTTCGTCCAGGGCCATGCCGGCCTGCGTTTCCGCATCGGCGGCAAGCAGATTCTGGTCACGTCGGTCAATTCGGGGACCCAGATCACCGCCACCTGCCAGGAGAGCCTCGCCGGCACCACCGCCACCGTCGATTGGGATGAGCCGGCCTTCTCGGCGGTGCGCGGCTGGCCGGTCTCGGCCTGCTTTCACCAGCACAGACTGGTGATCGGCGGCTCGCGGGATCTGCCCAACCGGCTGTGGCTGTCGCAATCGGCCGATCTCTGGAACTTCGACCTCGGCACCGGCCAGGATGACGAGGCGATCGAGTTCGGCATCATGTCCGATCAGGTCAACGCCATCCGGGCGGTGTTTTCGGGCCGGCACCTTCAGGTTTTCACCTCGGGCGCCGAATGGATGGTCGATGGCGTGCCGCTGACTCCGATCAACATTCAGCTCTACCGCCAGACCCGGGTCGGCTCGCCGATCGACCGCACCGTCCACCCCCGCGACGTCGACGGCGCCACGCTGTTCGCGTCGCGCAATGGCCGGGAAATCCGCGAGTTCCTTTTCACCATCACCGAACAGGCCTATCAGGCCAACGATCTCTCGCTGTTCGCCCGCCACCTGATCCGCAACCCCCGCGACCAGGATTACGACGCAGGCCGCCGGTTGCTGTTCGTGGTGATGGCAGACGGTTCGCTGGCGGTGCTGACGGTGTATCGTGGCGAGTCGGTCAGCGCCTGGACCCACATCGAGACCGACGGCCCGAGCCAATCGGTGGCGGTGGTCGGCGACGATGTTTACCTGATGGTTCAGCGCGGCGCGCTGTGGACGGTCGAACGCTTTCAGGATGGCGTCTATCTCGACGCCTCGCTGACCGGCACCGCCGGCACCCCGACCGCCAACTGGAGCGGGCTCGGGCATCTCGAGGGACGCACGGTTTCGGTGGTCGCCGACGGCATCGTCCGCGCCGACGCCGTGGTCAATGCCGGCGCGATCCACCTCGATCCGCCGGCCCGCACGGTCTCCGCCGGCCTGCCCTACAGCCACGTCGTCGAGCCGCTGCCGCCCAATCTGCTCGGGTTGGGGCTGGTGGTGGGATCGCCGGTGCGGCTGGTCGAGGCCAGCTTCCGGCTCAAGGACACCGCCGCCGTGCGCGTCGATCTCGGACGCGGTCCGTTCGATCTGCCGATGCACCGCTTCGGTCCGGCGCCGCTGCCCGACACGCCGCCGCCACTGGTCAGCGGCGACCGCAGCCTCAAGGCCCTGGGCTGGCTGCGCGACCTGACCCACCCCCTGTGGCGCATCGAACAGAGCGTGCCGCTGCCCTTCACCCTGCTGTCGGTCGCAACCGAACTGAAAGTGAGCGAGTGATGTCCGCCATTACCTCCGTGGTCTCCGACCTGCTGCCCGCCGTCTCCAGCGTCGTGCCGGTGTTCAACGCCACCACCGGTTATCTCAACAAACAGGCCAGCCTCGATCTGGCCGCCCAGCGCCAGCAACTCGCCGCCGAGCGGGCCGCCGCCAGCGCCGCCGCCAAGGCCGCCGCCCGGCAACAGACCGAGGACAACCTTCAATCCACCCAGGCTCTGCAAATGCAGCAGCTCCAGGAGACCCAGGCCGCCGACACCGCCGCCCAGGACGCCAACATTCAGAACCAGATGGATCAGGCCCAGCTCTCGGCCAACGCCGCCGAGCAGACCCGGCGCGACGCCCTGCGTCAGGCGGTGGCCCGGACCAAGGTCGATCTCGCCGGCCAGGGCGTCGACCCCCATGACGGTTCGGGCGAGGCGATTCTGCTCGGCCAGATCAAGGCCTCGGATCAGGACCGCCAAGCCGCCGACGCCGCCACCCAGCTGCGTCTCAAGGCGCTGTCCCAGCAAGCCGACACCCTCAATCAGCGCAATCTGCTCGAGCAGACCCAACTCGCCGAGCGCCAGCGCCTGCAATGGCTGAACAGCTTTTCTTGATCCCGGGAGGGTCTTCCGATGCCCAGCTCGCTCCAGATTCCGCGCGGCACCCCGCGCGCCCACTATGTCGCCGACGGCTACCAGACCGCCTTCCCCTTCCCGTTTCCGATTTTCGCCTCCGAGGACCTTGTGGTCTATCTCGGGGCCGCCGCCCAGCAGACCGGCTTCACGGTCTCGGGCAGCGGCGTCACCGCCGGGGGTAGCGTCACCTTCACCACCGCCCCGGCAGCCGGCGTGCTGGTCACCCTGATCCGGCGGGTGCCGCTTGAGCGGGTCACCGACTTTCAGGAAAGCGGGCCGCTCTCGGCCCTCGCCCTCAACACCGAACTCGATGTGCTGACCGCCTGCCTGCAACAGGTGGCGAGCGATCAGGTGGCGATGCTGCATTATGCCGACACCGACCTGCCGGCCTCGTCGCTGCTGCCGGGGCGGGCCGTCCGCGCCGGGCAGTTGCTCGGCTTCGACGGCGCGGGCGCGCCGACCGTGGTGCCGCCGGTCGACACCCAGGCGCTGTCGACCTACCTGCCCCAGGGCGCCGGCGGCGTCGCCCGGCCGATCGGCGACAAGCTCGGCGACATGGTCTCGGTGAAGGATTTCGGCGCCGCTGGCGATGGCGTCACCGACGATACCCTAGCCATCCAGGCCGCCCTGACTAGCCACAGCGCGGTCTACCTGCCGCCGGGGACCTACCGGATTTCCGGAACGCTGTCGGTCGGGTTCGGCAAAACCCTGGCCGGGGCTGGACAATCCTCGGTTGTGCATGGCGCCGGCAGCGGCTTCGACCTGATCCAACTGCCGGATGGCTACGCCACCCTCAGCAGCCTGCGTCTGGAAAACGGCCAATCCGGTATCAGGCTGTGTGGTCTGACTGGTCCTTGCGTTCAAAACAGCATATCCGATATTACGGTCTGGCAAGCGACATATGGTATCACGCTCGACGGCGGATCAAGATCAGACTGGCCGTGCTACTGGAACAGCATCGTGCGCGTGCTGGTGGCCCAGCCCGGCGTTCACGGCGTCTGGATGACCCGCAGCGGGGCCGGCGACACCGCCAATGCCAACAAGTTCCACGCGGTGCGGGTCTATTCGCTGGGCGCCCCGACCAGCGGCTGCGGCTTCTTCATCGAGGCCGGGCGCTACAACAATTCCTTCATCGATTGCGAGGCCAATCTCAGCGCCACCGCCAGCGCCTGCTTCCGGCTGGGCGCCAACACCAACAAAAACCTGCTGGTCAATCTCTACTGCGAGTCCCTGGGCGCCCTGCCCAATGTTCAGCTCGACGCCGGCTCGCAGGAAACCTCGATCGTCAATCTGTTTTCCGCCGCCGCCGGCCCGGCGATCTATGATTTGAGCGGCGGCCAGTACTGCGCCCTCAATGCCGGCTATCCGACCAAGAACCGGCTGCTGCAAACCCGGATCAGCGAACTGACCGTTCAGGCCCTGCGCTTCGACACCAGCTTTTTCGAAGCCACCGGGCCGGCGACCTGCCTGGTCGACCTCGCCCACTCGGTCTATCTGGTCAGCGCCTGGAACGGCGCCGTCGAGGCCCGGCTGCCGGCGGCGGGCGACGCCAACGGCTTCTCGGTGACCATCAAGAAGACCGACGCCACCGCCCACGCCGTGACCATCACCGAGGCTGGCGGCGGCGCCGGCCCCGATGGCCGCTCTCTGGCCCTGGGAAATCGTTACGATACCGCAACTGTTGTGTCGAACGGTGCGAATTGGTGGATCGTCACCGCCAACCGCCAGCCCGGCAACAGTCTCTATTACGAGACGCCGGGCCTGTTCCAGCCCGATCTCAGCCAGGATTTGTACATGGTCAGCGCCTGGGGCGGCGCGGTCGAGGTCCGGCTGCCCGACCCCAGCGCGGCGGGCGCGGTCGGACGCACGGTCAGCGTCAAGAAAGCCGACGTCTCGGCCAACACCGTCACCGTCACCGCCACCCGCACCACCGGCCCCGACGGCGAGGCGATTCCCCTTGCCGCCATGGGCCACAGCCTGACCGCGATGTCCAACGGCGCGGCGTGGCAGATTCTCGCCCGCAACCCCTGATCCCGGAGTCCGACCCCATGACCGAAGAGACCGAACACCTCGCGGGCCAGAGCCTGGAGATCGTGCGTGCCGCCATCGCCCGGCTGGTTCCCGAGGCCATGGAGCGCGCCGTCGGCTCCTACCGCGATTTCGTCACCCTCGGGGTGCCGCTGGAGGCCAAGGAGTTCAAGGACCACCACACCGCCGGCCGCACCGCCCTCGTCCATCTGGAATCGCTGATGAAACTGGCGAGTTGGGCGGCATCTCCGGCAAGCGGCGGCGACAGCGCCGAAACCGGATCGGAAGAGTTCGACACCATGCTGCTCGACGCCAGCCGGGCGCTGTCCGCGCTCCGGGCCAGTTCGGGAGAGCCGGCATGAAGCTGGTGCCCTTTCCCGATTTCGTCTGGCTGTGGGCGCGCGAGCAGGGGCAGTTGATGCCCCTGCTCCACGACTCCATGGCCCGCTGGCTGGCGCGGCGCTGGGAGAGCGGCGATCGCCAGTTGCTGCTGATGGCCTTTCGCGGCAGCGGCAAGTCGACCCTGGTCGGGCTGTTCGCCGCCTGGCTGCTCTGCCGTGACCCCAACCTCCGGCTGTTGGTGCTGGCCGCCGACTTGGCCCTGGCCCGCAAGATGGTGCGCAACGTCAAACGCCTGATCGAGCGCCACCCGATCACCAAGGCCATGAAACTCAAGCCCCGGCGCGCCGATCAGTGGTCGGCCGAACAATTCACCGTCGCCCGGCCCGCCGAGCTTCGCGACCCCTCGATGCTGGCGCGCGGCATCGGCGCCAACCTCACCGGCAGCCGGGCCGACATCGTGGTGTGCGACGATGTGGAAGTGCCCAACACCTGCGACAGCGCGCCCAAGCGCGCCGATCTGCGCGCCCGGCTGGCCGAGATCGATTACATTCTGGTTCCCGGCGGGCTGCAACTTTATGTCGGCACGCCCCACACCTATTACACCCTCTATGCCGACCAGCCCCGGCGCGAAATCGGCGAGAGCGCGCCGTTTCTCGATGGCTTTCAGCGGTTGGTGCTGCCGGTGCTGACCCAAGCGGGCCACAGCCGCTGGCCCGAGCGCTTTCCCGAAGACGCCATCGCCCGCATCCGCCGCCACACCGGCGCCAACAAGTTCCAGAGCCAGATGATGCTGGAGCCGGTGAGCATCGCCGAGGGCCGTCTCGACCCCGACCGGCTGCGCCCCTACGAAGGAGAGCTGGACGATCGCGAGGCCGGCGGCCGGATCGTGCTCGGCCTCACTGGCAAGCGGCTGGTTTCGGCCAGTTGCTGGTGGGATCCGGCCTACGGCGCCCGCAGCGACGGCGGCGACGCCAGCGTCATCGCCGCCGTCTTCACCGACGAAGCCGGAGCCTATTACCTGCACCGCGTCCGCTACCTCAACGCCCCCGATGGCGAGGGCCTGGGCGAGGAGGATCAGGCCGGACGGCAATGTCGGCTGGTGGCGAAGTTCGTCAAGGAGTTGTTCCTGCCCTCGGTCAGCCTCGAAATCAACGGCCTGGGCCGCTTCCTGCCCGGACTGCTGCGCCAGGAGCTGAAAAGAACCGGCATCGCCTGCGCCGTGGTCGAGGTGTCGTCGCGCCAGCCCAAGCACCAGCGCATCGTCGAAGCCTTCGACGTCGTGCTGGCGGCCGGCGCCCTCAACGCCCATCGCAGCGTCTGGGACACGCCGTTCGTGCGCGAAATGCGCGACTGGCGCCCCGACTCCCGCTTCAAGGGCCGCGACGACGGCCTGGACGCCGTCGCCGGCTGCCTGAAAGCCGAACCGGTGCGCCTGGGCGGTCTCTCCCGCCACCCGAGTCGGGAGCCGGGATGGCGAGGCGGCGGCGCGATTTCCGGGGCTGAAGACTGGTCTCCGTAGGAGCACGTATGAAACTGTGTCGCAGTCGTTACCTGAAATCAAATCTCGACAAAAGCCGGCAAAACTCTTTTGCTTAGGGGGAGCTTCGTAAGGCACGCGTCTTAGGCGCCATTTCTTAGGCTGCGTATCGTAGGCGATCACGCTTAGGCGCTTCGACTTAAGAATGGGAGGAATGAAATGATGAGACGTCTGGCATGGCTTGGTTTCGCGCTTGCAATCGGCTGGGCACATCCTGCCTCGGCCGCCTGCGTCACCAACAACACCTCGGCGACGCTGTATGTCGATCAGTATTCGCTGATAACCGATGAGGACGTGTTCAAGATCGAACCGGGTCAGCGCCTGTGCCGGCATCATTCCGGCCTGTTCAATCGTTACGATGTCGGTTTGATCCCCTATGAGAGCGTCGACAATGTCTGCACCACCTATCTGGCGCGCGACACCGACGAGCTGGTGATCGAGGGCAGCTGCACCCAGAAAAACGGCAAGAAGTGCGCGCCGCAAATGAAGTGCGGCCGCACCGCCAAGTCGCCGGCCACGACGGAACACGCCGCCGTGCCCTGACCATCGCTATCCGGGGCGAAAGCCCCGGTCACCCGCCAAGCCGCCTCCCGCCGGGAGGCGGCTTTTTTGTTGCCTGAAACCCGCCTGGAGACAAACCATGCATGAATCCCTCGACGTGATCTGGTGGATCACCGCCGTTGAATTGCCCGTGATCAGCGGGCTGTTCTGGATGATCAACCGCCATCGGCGCGACGGCGAGATCGCTCTCGAAGCGGTGCGCCAGCGCGCCGAAAATGCGCAAAGCCAGGTCCGCGAGGCGCTGGCCAATTACAAGGTCGAGGTCGCGCGCTCCTATGCCGGCCTCGATACCCTCAAGACCGTCGAGCAGCGCCTGACCGACCATCTGCTGCGCATCGAGGCCAAGCTCGAGTTCAGCTGCGGCATGCTCTCCGAGGAGCGGCTGTGATGGCCGCGCCCGCGCTCAGCCCCGCCGCCGCGCCGCCGAGCCCGCCGGCCCCGGTCAACCAGAACCGGCTCGCCCTTGGCGCCGCCCGCGAAACCGCCATCGACATCCTGGCCCGCACCCTCTGGGGCGAGGCGCGAAACCAGCCGGTGCGCGGCATCGAGGCGGTGGCCGCGGTGGTGCTCAACCGCGTCGCCCTGGCCACCGAGCGCGGCGGCTGGTGGTGGGGCGATGGCGTGGTCGCGGTGTGCCGCCACCCCCGCGCCTTCCCGTGCTGGAGCCCCGGCGGCCCCGAACTGCCGAAGCTGCTGGCAGTCAAGGCCGGGGACCCGGTGTTCGACACCTGTCTGCGCGTCGCCCGGCGCGCGGTCGCGGGCGTGCTGCCCGACGCCACCCACGGCGCCACCCATTACCACCCCGCCTCGGCCCATCCGATCTGGGCCGCCGGCGAACTGCCCACCGCCGAGATCGGCACCACCCTCTTCTACCGCATTGTGGAGTGACCCTGATGATCCCTGCTCTTCTCGCCCAACTCGGGCTGCCGCTGCTGGTCCGCACCGTCGGTTCGGCCCTCGGCATGATCGACAACCCGATCGCCGCCACCGCCGCCGCCGCCCTCAAGGAGGTCGACGGCGCCATCGCCGACTCCCGGATTCCCCCCGAGGCGGTGGCCGAGGCCAACCGTCACGTCGAGAAACTGTCCGAACTCGAGTCGGCCGACTTCCAAAGCTCGGTCGCCGAAGCCGGCAAGACCGCCCGCGCCGACGCCGTCTCCGAGGACGCCTATGTCCGGCGGATGCGCCCGACCTTCGGCTATATCATGGCCCTGACCTGGGGCACCCAGATGAGCGCTCTCGCCTACATCATCGTCACCGACCCGGCCGAGGCCGGGGCGGTGGTCGGCGCCATGGCCTCGCTCGGCACGATCTGGAGCGTCGGCCTCGGCGTGCTCGGCATCTATGTCTATAAGCGTTCCGACGAGAAGCGTCTGGTTGCCGGAGGCGACAGCGGTGCCGGCACCATGATCGGCGGCGTGGTCGAAAAGCTGCTGGGCGGCAAGGCCGTTCCCGGCTGAACCGGCGGCGTCCGCCCGTCATCGGGGCCGCCGCGTTCAGGCGGCCCCGATCATGGCGGTGTAGATTTTCCTGGCGGCGATCGTGGTGACGTCGCCGGCTTTGGCCCCGGCCTCGAGCATGGCCCGTGTCGGCTTGGCCGGCACGACGGCCTGCCCGGACATGGCCATCGCCCGAACCACGTCGAGCGCGAAATCATACGCCTCGGAACGCGGCGCCCGGCGCGCGGCCGGAACGAGAGTCGGATCGGTCATGACGTCTCCTGTGAGCTGGACCGCCCGCCACTGGCAAGGATGATGCCAACGTCCTCCCCCCCTTCCCTCGGCCGGCTCGGCCGGCCGATCTTGCGCGATCCGCCGGAACCGTGGCGGCGCCCCGGTGCGCAAAACGCAAAACCGCCCCGACGGTTCGCATTTTGCGCCGCAAGCAGATCACGAACAGATCGCAGACAGGCAGCCCCGGAAACGTCGCGTGTCCGGCTGGCGTCGTGGCACGCTTTGGGTTACCCTTCGTTAGGCATGTTCAACGCCTGAACCGAATCCTGGGGGTGACGCGTGGTCGATCTTTTTTCCGTGACCGGTCCGCTGCTGCGCCGCCTGACGCCCGAGCGCGCCCATACCGTGACCATCCGGCTGCTGGCCTCCGGGCTGATGCCGCCGATGAGCGGCAAGGACGACCCGATCCTGGCCCAGCGGCTGTGGGGGCTGGATTTCTCCAACCCCGTCGGCATGGCCGCGGGCTTCGACAAGAACGCCGAGGTGATCGACCCGCTGCTGTCGCTGGGTTTCGGCTTCGTCGAGGTCGGCACCGTGACGCCGCGTCCGCAGCCGGGCAACCCGCAGCCGCGCTGCTTCCGCCTGCCCGACCAGCAGGCGCTGATCAACCGCTTCGGCTTCAACAGTCAGGGCCTGGAGGCCGCCGCCCGCCGGCTCAACGCCTGGCGCCACCGCCGCCGCCGCCGGCCGGGTGTGGTCGGCGCCAATCTCGGCCGCAACAAGGACAGCAGCGACGCCGTCCACGATTATGTCGCCGGGGTCTATGCCCTGGCGCCGATCTCCGATTATCTGGTGATCAACGTCTCCTCGCCCAACACCCCCGGCCTGCGCGCGCTTCAGGATCGCGGGCCGCTGACCGAGCTGCTCAGCCGGGTGCTGCTGGCGCGCGCCGATCTCTGTGAACGCAAGCCGCCGCCGCTGCTGCTCAAGATCGCTCCCGATCTGACCGACGAGGATCTGGCCGCGGTCGCCGAGGTCAGCCTTGCCGTCGGCATCGACGGGCTGATCGTTTCCAACACAACCATCAGCCGTCCCGACGCGGTGCTCGGGCTGCCGGACGCCACCGAAGCCGGCGGGCTTTCGGGACCGCCGGTGTTCGCGCTCTCGACCCGCGTGCTGCGCGACATGTACCGGCACACCCGGGGCAAGCTGCCGCTGATCGGCGTCGGCGGCATCGCCAGCCCCGAGGACGCCTATGTCAAAATCCGCAACGGCGCCTCGCTGATCCAGCTCTACACCGCGCTGATTTATCAGGGGCCGGCCCTGATCCACGACATCAGGACCCGCCTGCCCGAATTCCTCAAGCGCGACGGCTTCAAGACCATCGCCGAAGCGGTGGGTGCGGACGCGCGCTGAACCTTGTTTTGAACGAACCCCGGCCCTCATGACCACCCCCGCGATCCCGCCCGAACGAATGCTCCTGCCCGGCCTGATGATGCTGGCGCCGCTGCTGGCGGCCGTGCTGTCGCAGCAGATCTTCGGGACCATCGAGCCATGGCTGATCGTCGCGCTCGCGCTGCTGCCGCCGGCCGGCGCCTGGTGGGTGGTCGCGATCTACCGGCGGGAAATCCGGACCGTCTCCGCCTACCTCCAAAGACTGACCCTCGCGCCGGGCACCGCCGCCGACCTCGGCGCAGCCCCCGGCGCGAACGGGAGCGCCGACGAGGGCGAGGGCGTCGCCCATGAACTGACCGCCGCCATCGCCAGACTCGACCGCGCGGCCACCGCGCGCGGCAACCAGCTCGCGGCCCGGCTCAAAAGCATCGAGGCGCTGCTGGAGACACTGCCCGACCCGCTGATTCTGGTCGGCGCCGAACGGCGGGTCCGTCTGGCCAACCGGGCCGCCCGCTCCCTGCTGGGCGAACGGATGGGCGACGCCGATCTCGCCTTGAGCCTGCGCCATCCCGAAGTCACGGCGGCGGTTGATGCCGTGCTGGCGGGCGGCGACTCCCGCTCGGTGGAGTTTTCCCTCTCGGGCCCGGTCGAGTGCTGTTATCAGGCCCGGATCAAGCCGTTTCGCCGGGAGGCCGCTGAGACGGGCGAGGGTACGCCGATGGCGATGCTGGCCCTGCACGACAACACCATGGTCAAGCGCTCCGAGCAACAGCGCGCCGATCTGGTGGCCAACGCCAGCCATGAGCTGCGCACGCCGCTGGCGACCCTGATCGGCTTCATCGAGACCCTGCGCGGCCCGGCCCGCGACGACCGCGAGGCCTCCGAGCGCTTTCTCGGCATCATGCACGATCAGTCGACCCGGATGTCCCGGCTGATCGATGATCTGCTGTCGCTGTCACGCATCGAATTGGACGAGCACACCCAGCCCACCGAACGCGTCGATATCGTGCGCTGCGTCGGCGCCGCCGTCGCGGCCTTCGAGCTGAAGGCGGCGGCACGACGGGTGCGGCTGCGGGTGATCGCCGAGGAGGCGCTGCCGCCGGTGGTCGGCGACCCCGACCAGCTGGCCCAGGTGCTGCAAAACCTGATCAGCAACGCCATCAAATACACCCGCGAGCAGACCGAGGTTTCACTCACGATCCGGCTCAGCGACGCCGCCGAACCGGGGGTTCCGGCCCTGGGCGCCCTCGCGGCGCCTCCCGGCCGGCGCTCGCGGCTGGCGCCGCAGGTGATCTCGGTGGCCATCGCCGACCAGGGCGAGGGCATCGCCCGCACTCATTTGCCGCGCCTGACCGAGCGCTTCTACCGCGTCGACCCGGCGCGCTCGCGGGCGCTGGGCGGCACCGGTCTCGGCCTCGCGATCGTCAAGCACCTCCTCAACCGCCATCGCGGCCGCCTGACCATCGACAGCGACGTCGGCACGGGCAGCACCTTCACGGTCTGGCTGCCGGTGGCCGGGTAATATCGCGGCGCCCGCCGTCTCCGAGCGGCAGGCGATATCGAATATCCACAAGAAGCTTGTGCTTGAACCTGACCGGGATTTTCCCCACTTTGCTTAAGACCCGTCCGACCGGCGGCGCGAAGCGGAGCCCCCCTTGATGTTCATTCAGACCGAAGAGACCCCCAATCCCGCGACCCTGAAGTTCCTGCCCGGCTGCCCGGTGACCGGGGGCGCGCCGCTGGACTTTTCCCAGGCCGAAAGCGCCGGCCGCTCGCCGCTGGCCCAGCGCCTGTTCGCCGAGGACGGCGTGACCGCGGTGTTTCTCGGCAGCGACTTCGTGACCGTGACCAAGCGCGCCGACAAGGCCTGGACGGTACTCAAGCCGGTGATCGTCAGCGCGATCATGGAGCATTTCGTCACCGGCCGGCCGGTGCTCCTCGAGTCGGAGGGCGGCGGCTGCGGCCATGGCTGCGGATGCGGCGGCGGCGGCACCGACGAAGACGATGACATCGTGTTCCAGATCAAAGAATTGCTTGAGCAGCGCGTGCGTCCGGCGGTGGCCCAGGATGGCGGCGACATCACCTTCGAGCGCTACGAGAACGGCGTGGTTTATCTGCGCATGCGCGGGTCCTGCTCGGGCTGCCCGTCTTCGGTGATGACCCTGAAGAACGGCATCGAGAACCTGCTCCGTCACTTCATTCCCGAAGTGCAGGAAGTCCGCGCCGTTCGCTAGAGCATAAGGTTTCCAAAGGCCCCCCGGCCTTTGGTGGGGTCAAGGGGCAACGCCCCTTGCCTTCTCTTCACTCACCCCAGCTGCCCCGGTTCCCCCAGTCCCTCCACCCGCCCCGGCCCACGACGGCTCAGGAATGAAGAACTGCACGCCGAACCAGCGCCAGCGATCGTCCTCGGCGAGCAGGGTGCAGTTGACCCGCGCCCGGCCGGGAGGAAACGGTTCGGCGATCCGCACCTCGATGCGGTTACTGCCCAGCCGTTCGAGGGCGGCGCGGCCCTGGCCGCTGGCGAAACAGGCGAGCTGATCGAGATTGCCGATGGTGTCGGGCACGGTGAAGCCGAGCAAAGGCGGATTGCGGATCAGCACCGGATCCGCAGGCGTGATGTCCGACACCGGCAGCGGCAGGGCGTCGGCCGCCAGTTCGAAACGGTCGGTGGTGCCGAAGGCGTCGTTCATCACGAAACGCGGCAGGGCGAAGATATCGGCGCCGGCGTAGGCCACTCCCGACTGCTGACCGAAGGCGGCGCGGAAACCCGCCTGTTCGATCTGCTTGCGCACCGCGAGACTGTATTCGCCCCGGGGATAGGCGAACAGCTCCGGCACGGCCCCCAACTCGGCCTTGAAGCGCTCCTTGACGCGGGCGAGATCGCCCTGGATGTCCTGAAGCGGACGCCCGGCCATCGGCAAGGCGGCCGCGGACAGCGCGCCGATGGTCACGCCAGCGTTCCACAATTCGCGCACCTGGGCCCAGGTCATGGAGCCGGACAGGCCGGCATCCACGGTATCGGTGGCGATGAACAGGGTGAACGGCAGCCCCGCCGCCTTCAGGCGCGGCCAGGCGTCGCGGTAAACCGACTGGGAGGCGTCGTCGATGGTGATGGCCACCGTCTTGTCGGGCAGCGCCGCGCCGGTCCGCAGCGCCTCGACCACCGCGGGCAGGGGCAGCACGGTGTAATCGCCATCCTTCAACTGATCGAGATGATCCTCGAACTGGTCGACACGGATGCTGGCGCCGGGCAGGCGGTCATCGCCGAAGCGGCTGTAGGAAAAGATGACCGCTCCGCTCACGCCCGCGGCCGCCGCGGCCCAAGGCAGGGCGGCGACGGTCAGCGCCAGCAGCGCGAACACCAAACGAATCGACCTGAACAGCATCCTCACCTCGTACGTGCCGAGGCGTACAGTGTTGGCACAGCGGTACAGCGGCAACAAGACCGCCGCGCCGGCTCGGATTTCGTGACCGTCCGCACGATGCCGTTGTGCAACAGCATCATTTCGCCATCATTTTGCCGCCCGAGACGCTGTCGGTGAGCAATGGATACCCCTCGGCGCCGGCCAATTGATAGTGCCACCACTCATAAGGGTAGGACAGCCACCCCGCCCCGGCCATCACTCCGGCGAGCAGAGCGCGGTTGCGCTGGGCTTCGGGGTCAAGGTCGGCGCGGCCATGGTGGGACAGTTCGGTCATATCGTCGAAGCCGGTGCCCATGGCCAGCGGCCGTCCCGCGCCATCGGCCAGGGTCAGATCGAGGGCGGTGCCGCGGGAATGGTTGGAGCCGCGCCGGGGGTCGGCGATGTAGCGCGGGTCCGGCAGCGCCCGCCACAGAAGCCACTGGGCCTCGACCGGCCGGAAGCCGTCGAACAGCCGCAGCCGCAGTCCCAGCCCGCGCGCCAGGGCGATGGCGCGGCCGAGCGGCGCCACGGCATCGGCGTGGAGCAGACAGAGCGACCGGGCGTAGATCGGCGCCGCGGTCAGATTGTCGGCGCTGGCATAACGCAAATCGAGATCGACATCGAAGCGCGGGGGTGCGATCTCAATCAGCACGAAACCATCCTCCGTTGAACCGGGCACCAGTCCATGCGCTTCAAGCACTCCCTGGCCGTCGGGTCAAGACCATGAAGGTCCTCGCTCTGGAAACCGCCTCCGCCGCCTGTTCGGTGGCGTTGTGGGACGACGGGCCGCGCGCGTCGCGCTTCATCGCCGCCGCGCGCGGTCACGCCGAACTGCTGGCGCCGATGATCGCCGAGGTGCTGGCCGAAGCCGGACTCGAGGCGGGCGCGGTCGACCGGCTGGCGGTGACCGTGGGGCCGGGCGCCTTCACCGGCCTCCGGGTCGGGCTGGCGGCGGCGCGCGGCCTTGCCCTCGCCACCGGCCGGCCGCTGATCGGCATCACCACCTTCGAGGCGATCGCTTACGGCCTGCCCGCCGGCGCGCGCGCCGGGCGCCGGCTGCTGGTGGCCGTGGAGTCGCGGCGCGCCGAGCTGTTCCTGCACGGCTTCGACGACTCGCTGGCCCCGCTCGGGGAACCGGCGCTGCTGACCCCCGATGACTGCGCCTCTTGGCTGCCGCCGGGACCGCTGCTGGTGGCGGGCGACGGCGCGCCGTCGCTGCGCGCCGCCCTCGGCGGCCGGCCCGACACGATGTTCGCCGAGGGCTCCGGCCTGCCCGACGCGGCGGTGGTGGCGCGGCGCGCGGCGGCGCTGGCCCCCGGCGCCGGACTGCCGCCCCGCCCGCTCTACCTGCGCGCGCCGGATGTTTCGCTGCCGGGCGGGCTCAAGCCGTGCTGACTCCGGAGACGGTCCGCCCGGCGACCGCCGGGGACGCGCCGCTGCTGGCGACACTGCACGCCCCGAGCTTTCCCGAGGAGCCCTGGCCGGCCGACGCCTTCGCGGCCCTGCTCGACTCGCCGGGGGTGTTCGGCCTGATCGGGTTCGCCGATTCGTCCCCAGACCGGCCCGACCGGGCACGGGGATTCATCGTGTGCCGGATGGCCGCCGACGAAGGCGAAATCCTGACCCTGGCGGTTCTGCCGGGGCACCGCCGGGCCGGTTTGGGCGGCCGGCTGCTGGCCGGGGCGCTGGCCCGGAGCGCCGCATGGGGCACCGGAACCTTTTTCCTTGAGGTCGCCGAGGACAACCCGGCGGCGCTGGCGCTCTATCGCGGCGCCGGCTTCGAGCCGGTGGGCCGGCGGCCGGGATATTACCGGCGCGACACCGGCCGCGTCGCCGCCCTGGTCCTGGCGCGCCGGCTCGCGGATTTGCTCACGCCTTCGCCACCGTGAGCCTGTGGGCGCCGCCGCCCTCTTCCGGCTCCAGCGCAACCACGGCATAACCCAGCTCGGCCAGGGATCGCGGCAAGTTCTCCAGCGGCTCGCCGCTGTTCAAGCGAATCTCCAGCCTCGCGCCCGCCGGCAGCCTCTCCAGGGCAAGGCGGGCTTTGACGAAGGTCATCGGACACACCAGGGCCGTGATATCCAAGAAGTGTTGTTGCCGATCCGGAATTTTTTCCACCCCTTCATCTCCACTATTTTTCGCGACCGTATTGCACCGAGCCCTTAAATGACATAAGCTGAAACTTAATCGCCAGGACTGGCTCTCCTCTCTCGCAATTTGACCATCAACCCGGAGTTTGAGTAAATGTCTAATGGGTCTTCCCCCAACGACCTCTTGTCGCTGACGACGGAGATCGTGGCGGCGCATGTCGGCAACAACACCGTTCCCATCGCTGATCTGCCGCTATTGATCGATCAGGTCTACAAATCCCTCGTCAATGCCGGGGCCGAAGCGCCGGCCCCCGTCGAGCGGCCCCAGCCGGCCGCGCCGATCAAGAAGTCGGTGACGCCCGATTACATCATCTGCCTGGAAGACGGCAAGAAACTGAAAATGCTGAAGCGTCACCTCATGACCGCTTACGGCATGACCCCGGAGGAGTATCGGGAGCGCTGGCAGCTGCCCTCCGACTATCCGATGGTCGCCCCGAACTACGCCCGCCAGCGCAGCACCCTGGCCAAGGAAATCGGGCTCGGCACCCGGGCGCGCCGGACGAACGACTGACCGCCGGAAGCCGGCCGGGACCGGTGAAGCGGCAACACACGCGGCCGCTTCACAAAGCCCGGGCCGGACCCAAGAGGTCGTTGACCGCAACCCCGTGATTCATGGTATGACTTGAGAGTGCGGCCTGATTCTCGGAGAAGGGGCCGCTCGCTGCTGGCTGCCGACCCCCGGCGATGTGACAGCAGCGCGAACCAACCCAGGCGACGCGAACCCAGCATGGCCGAAGCGACGGATCATACGAACGACACCGGTCTTCGTAGTGGCAACCTTGAGGTCCGGCTTGCCAAAAGTGAGGCGGAAATCGACGCCGCCCAGCGGCTGCGCTACGAGGTCTTCTATAATGAGATGGCCGCCCGGCCGACGCCCGAGATGGCGTCGCGCTCGCGGGATTTCGACGATTTCGACCCGCTATGCGACCATCTGCTGGTGATCGACCACAATCGCGGCTCGGGGCCGGAAGGGGTGGTCGGCACCTACCGCCTGATCCGCCGGGCCGCCGCCGCCCGCGCCGGCGCCTTCTATTCCAGCCACGAATACGACATCAGCCGCCTGGAGGCCTTGCCCGGAGAAATCCTCGAGCTGGGCCGGAGCTGCGTCGACACCGCCTATCGCACCCGCGGCACCATGCAGCTGCTGTGGCGCGGCATCGCCGCCTATGTCTGGGAGCTGAAGATCGCGCTGATGTTCGGCTGCGGCAGCCTGCCCGGCACCGATCTTAAGGCGCTGGCGCTGCCTCTGTCCTATCTCTACCACAACCATCTGGCGCCGCCCGAGCTGCGGCCGGTGGCGCTGCCCGACCGCTACGCCGACATGCGGCTGATGCCGGCCGAGCAAATCGACAAGCGCCGGGCGCTCAACGAACTGCCGCCGCTGATCAAGGGCTATCTCCGACTCGGCGGCTATATCGGTGACGGCGCGGTGATCGATCATCAGTTCAACACCACCGATGTCTGCATCGTGGTCAAAACCGATCAGGTCACGGAAAAGTATTACCGTCATTATGATCGCCAGAACCGCGACGCCAGCGTAGCCTGACGAAGGGTCCGGACCAGTCATGGGATCGTCAGCGCTCGGTGTCGTTCGGCTGCTCATGTTCTTGCTGTGGGTCGGCCTGATCGTGCCGACGCAATGGCTGCTTCTGCGCCTGCGCCTCGATGCCCGCAAAACGCTGCCGAAGTTCTTTCACTGCGGCTGTCTCTGGATTTTCGGCATCAAGGTCGTTGTCATCGGCCAGCCATCCCAGGACAGGCCGACCCTGTTCGTGTCCAACCATGTTTCCTACCTCGACATCGAGGTTCTCGGCTCCCTGCTCATCGGCTCGTTCGTGGCCAAGTCCGAGGTCGCGAACTGGCCGCTGTTCGGCTGGATGGCCAAGACCGCCGAAACCGTGTTCATCGACCGGCAAGCCAAGCGCGAGGTCGCGCGTCAGGGCGAATCCCTGGCCGACCGGCTGGCTCTCGGCGACAGCCTGATCCTGTTTCCCGAGGGCACATCGTCCGACGGCAACCGGGTTCTGCCCTTCAAGACCGCGCTGTTCGCCGTCGCCTCCCAGCGAATCAACGAGCGGCCGTTGACCGTGCAGCCGGTGTCGATGACCCCGGTGCTGCTCGACGGCATTCCGCTCGGACGGCTGCTGCGGCCGCTTTACGCCTGGTACGGCGACATGGATCTGGGGCCGCATCTCTGGCAATTCGCCAAATTGGGCGGCTTCACCGTGATCGTGGAGTTTCACCCGACGGTCAACATCGACGGCACCGGCTCGCGCAAGGCGCTGGCCGAACGCTGCTTCGCCGCCATCCGCGCCGGAGTCGCCAACGCCGTCGCCGGCCGGGCGGTGGCCGGCTGAACCGGTTCGTGCCGAAGCTCAGCCCGCCCGGGCGGGGCGAGGCGGCGGAACGCTGGCTCGGGATCGGCTGGCTCGGGATCGGCTGGCTCGGGATCGGCTGACTCGGGATCGGCTGACTCGGGATCGATTGACAGGGCAACGCGGGATAGTGTTAAGCTTTAGGCTGGTGTATCGAGCTGGCGGACGGGATTTGGGCAAGACGCTGTTCATCAAGACCTGGGGCTGCCAGATGAACGTCTATGATTCCGCACGGATGGCGGACGTTCTGGCCCCCGTCGGCTATCGCCCGGTCGACCGGGCCGAGGATGCCGACATGGTAATCCTCAATACCTGCCATATCCGCGAGAAGGCGGCGGAAAAGGTTTTTTCCGAACTCGGCCGGCTGCGGGCCTTGAAGCGCCGCAAGGCGGCGGGCGGCGGGCGGCTGATCATCGCCGTCGCCGGCTGCGTCGGTCAGGCCGAGGGCGCCGAAATCATGGCCCGCGCGCCCTATGTCGACATGGTGTTCGGCCCCCAGACCTTTCACCGCCTGCCCGAGATGGTCGCCACCGCCGATGCCGCGCCGGGCCGGTGCGTGCTCGATACCGAGTTTCCCGCCGAATCCAAGTTCGACTTTCTGCCCGAGGAGCAGGGCACCCAGGGCATCAGCGCCTTTCTGGCGGTTCAGGAGGGTTGCGACCGTTTCTGCACCTATTGCGTCGTGCCCTACACCCGCGGCGCCGAATTCTCGCGCCCGGCCGGCGATATCCTGGCCGAAGCGCGGCGGCTGCTGAGAGGCGGCGCCCTCGAGATCACCCTGCTCGGCCAGAACGTCAATGCCTGGAAGGGCGAAGCGCCAGGCGGCGGCGTCTGGGGCCTTGGCCGGCTGCTGCGCGAGGTCGCGGGGCTGGAAGGGCTGGCGCGCCTGCGCTACACCACCAGCCACCCCGGCGACATGGACGAGGAGCTGATCTCGGCCCACACCGAAATCCCCGCCCTGATGCCCTTCGTGCATCTGCCGGTGCAGAGCGGTTCCGACCGCATTCTCGCGGCGATGAACCGCCGCCACAAGGCCGACGACTACCGGCGGGTGGTGGAGCGGCTGCGCGCCGCCCGGCCCGATATCGGGCTGTCCTCCGACTTCATCGTCGGCTTTCCCGGCGAGAGCGATCAGGATTTCGCCGAGACCATGGGGCTGATCGCGGAGATTGGCTACGCCCAGGCCTATTCCTTCAAATACAGCCCGCGCCCCGGCACGCCCGCCGCCGAGCTGACCGACGATCTGGTGCCGGAAACGGTCAAGGGCGAGCGGCTGACGGCGCTTCAGGAGCTGGTCAACCGCCAGCAGGTCGCCTTCAACCGCGCGGCGATCGGGCGGGTGATGCCGGTGCTGTTCGACCGGCCGGGCCGGCGCCCGGGCCAGTTGCTCGGACGCAGCCCCTACATGCAGGCGGTCCACGCCGAGGCCGGGGAAGACCGGCTGGGCACACTGGCCGAAGTCCGCGTCACCGGCGCCCACGCCAACAGCCTGTCGGGCTGTCTGGCCGGGGCCGCCAACCGTGACGCCGGCGCGACCCTGGAGGCCAGCGCGTGACCGGAACCCCGGACCGCCAGATCGACATCCAGTTCGACGACAACCAGCTGGCGGCCCTGCTTTACGGCCAGCATGACAGCCATTTGGCGCGCATCGAGGCCCAGCTCGGGGTGTCGCTGATTTCGCGCGGCAACCGCCTGACCATCACCGGCCCCGATGGCGGCGTCGAAGCCGCGCGGCTGACCCTCGAAACCCTGTGGAAGCGGCTGAAGGTCGGACTCGAGGTCACGACCGGCGAGATCGACGCCGCCCTGCGCATGGCCGCCAGCGGTCCGGCCATGCTGACCCAGATCAGCCGGCCGAGGGCGGGCGTCCGGACCAAGCGGCGCGCGATCACCCCGCGCTCGCCGATGCAGGCGACCTATCTCCAGGCCTTGCTCGAAAACGAGCTGGTGTTCGGGCTGGGACCGGCGGGCACCGGCAAGACCTATCTCGCGGTGGCCCAGGCGGTGGCCATGCTCACCGCCGGCCGGGTCGGACGGATCGTGCTCTCGCGCCCGGCGGTCGAGGCCGGAGAAAAACTCGGCTACCTGCCCGGCGACCTGCGCGAGAAGGTCGATCCCTACCTCCGGCCGCTCTACGACGCCCTGCATGACATGCTGCCCGCCGATCTGGTGTCGCGCCGGCTGGCGGCCGGCGACATCGAAGTGGCGCCGCTGGCCTTCATGCGCGGCCGCACCCTGGCCAACGCCTTCGTGATTCTCGACGAGGCCCAGAACACCACGCCGATGCAAATGAAGATGGCCCTGACCCGGCTCGGCGAGGGCGGGCGGATGGTGGTGACCGGCGATCTCTCCCAGATCGATCTCGGGCCGAACCAGCGCTCCGGGCTCGCCGACGCCCTGGAAATCCTCGGCGCTGTTCCGGGAGTGGGCGTGGTCACCTTCTCCGATGCCGACGTCGTGCGCCTGCCGCTGGTGGCGCGCATCGTCCGCGCCTATGATCAGCGCGACCGCGCACGGAAAAAGACCCGCGATGACTGAATTCGTCATTCATCTCAACCGCGAAACCGATCACTGGCCCGAGTCGCTGGAGCCGGCGCTGCTGCGCGCCACCGAAGCCGTGCTCGGCGCCTGCCTGCGCGTCCCGGCCGAAACCGTCGAACTCGGCATCACCCTCGCCGACGACGCCACGGTCCACGACCTCAACCGCGAGCACCGCGACCAGGACAAGCCGACCAACGTGCTGTCCTTTCCGCTGATCGACGATTTCGACGATGCCGAACCCGAAGCCCCCGGCGTGCCCTTGATGCTCGGCGACGTCATTCTCGCCTTCGAGACCGTGGCGCGCGAAGCGGCCGGGCAGGGCAAGAGTCTCGCCGACCACGCCGTTCATCTGGTGGTTCACGGCCTGCTCCACCTTCTCGGCCACGATCACCGGGACGACGACGAGGCCGAGGCGATGGAACGCCTTGAAACCGGGATTTTATCGCGGCTCGGCATCGCCGATCCCTATTCCTCCAGCCCCGAAAGACCATGACCGACATTCCCAGTAGTCGCGCCGCCCGCGATGATGAAGCCGATGATCCGGGCTCGCTGTCCCAGCAATTTTCTGGCTGGCTGCGCGGCATTCTCAGACGGCGCGGCGACAACACCCTGCGCGACGCCATCGAGGAACTGATCGACGAGGACAGCGCCACCGAGGGCTCGCTCGATGCCGGGGAACGGGTGCTGCTCGCCAACATCCTGAAGCTGCGCGACCGCACCGCCATCGACGCCATGGTGCCGCGCGCCGACATCGTGGCCATCGACATCTCGATGCCCTCCCAGGAGCTGATCACCCGCATCGCCGAAGAGGGCCACAGCCGGCTGCCGGTCTATCGCGAGACCCTCGACGACGTGGTCGGCATCGTCCACATCAAGGACGTCATGGTCTGCATCGCCCTCGGCAAGTCGCTGGATCTCAACAAGATCGTGCGCGAGGTTCAGATCGTCGCGCCCAGCATGCCGGTGCTCGACCTGCTGCTCCAGATGCGCCAGACCCGGCAGCACATGGCGCTGGTGGTCGATGAGTTCGGTGGCATCGACGGGCTGGTCACCATCGAGGATCTGGTCGAGGAAATCGTCGGCGAGATCGAGGACGAGCACGACGACGCCTCGCCGACCACCCTGATCGAGCGTCCCGACAACACCCTGATCGCCAACGCCCGGATTTCCATCGAGACCTTCGAGGAGCGCGTCGGCCGCCTGCTCGAGGACGAGGACCGCCAGGATATCGACACCCTGGCCGGTCTGGTGGTTTTCATGGCCGGACGGGTGCCCGGACGCGGCGAGCTGCTGCAACACCCCTCGGGGCTCGAATTCGAGGTGCTGGATGCCGATCCGCGCCGGGTTAAACGGGTTCGGGTCCGAAACGTTCCTCAGATTCCCAAAGAAGCCCCCGATGCCTGACCTTGCCGCCATCGCCCGCCGCCTTGCCGCCGTCACCGGGAGGTCGCGCTGGGGGCTGGCCTTTCTCTTGGGGGCGCTGGCCACTCTCGCCCAGCCGCCGGTCGGCGCCGTGCCGGTGCTGCTGCTCGCGGTGCCCGGCCTGTTGTGGCTGCTTGACGGCGTGACCGGCAGGCGCGCCGCGTTCGCCCTCGGCTGGTGGTTCGGCTTCGGCTTCTTCGTGGTCGGGCTTTACTGGATTTCCTTCGCCCTGCTGGTCGATATCGCCTCGTTCTGGTGGCTGATGCCGGTGGCGCTGTGCGGCCTGCCTGCGGTTTTGGCGCTGTTCACCGGCTTCGTTACGCTTGCGATATGGTATTCCGGGTGTTCGGGCCATCGGCGCGTCCTGGCCTTCGCCCTGGCCTGGACCGCCGCCGAATGGCTGCGCGGCCACCTCTTCACCGGCTTTCCCTGGCTGCTGGCCGGCTATGGCTGGGTGCCGTGGACCCCGGTGCTCCAGACCGTCGCCGTGACCGGCGTTTATGGTCTGAGCCTGCTGACCATGCTGGTCGCCGGCCTGCCGGCGCTGTTCGGCGAGGCCGCCTTCACCCGCAACCGGGCGATGGCGTCGCTTGGCGCCGGTCTCGGCCTGTTTGCGCTGCTCGCGATTGCCGGCTTGGTCCGCCTCAATGGTTCCGATGCCGGAATGGTTGAAGGGGTGCGACTGCGGCTGGTTCAGGCCAATATCGCCCAGTCGCTGAAATGGGACCCGCAGGAGCGCGAAACCAATTTCCAGCGCCACCTTTCGCTCAGCCGGTCGCCCGCCGCGATCATGCCGACGGCGGTGATCTGGCCCGAGACCGCCGTCACCTACTTCCTGTCCCAGGACGAGCGGCACCACCGGGCGCTGGCCGGCGCGGTACCGCCCGGCGGCCTGATTCTGACCGGCGCGCCCCGGATCACCCTGGGCGACAACCGGAGCGTCTTGTTCTGGAACAGCCTGCTGGCGATGGACGGCATCGGCACCTTTGTCGGCAGTTACGACAAGGCCCATCTGGTGCCTTTCGGCGAATATCTGCCCGGCCGGGCGTGGCTGCCCTCGTGGGTCGGCACCATCGCCGCCGGCGCCTCGGATTTTTCCGCCGGCCCCGGCCCCCGGACCTTGCGCCTGCCCGGCCTGCCGCCGGTGAGCCCGCAAATCTGCTACGAGGCGATTTTCCCCGGCGCCGTGACCGACGCCGCCGACCGGCCGCACTGGCTGCTCAGCCTGACCAACGACGCCTGGTACGGCCGCTCCGCCGGCCCGCACCAGCATTTCGCCATCACCCAGACCCGCGCCGTCGAGGAGGGCATGCCGCTGGTGCGGGTGGCCAACACCGGCATTTCGGGCGTGGTCGATTCCTATGGCCGCGTCACCGCCCGGCTCGGGCTCGGCGAGGGCGGCTTCATCGATGCCGATCTGCCGCGCGCCCTGGCCGCGCCCACGCCCTATGGCCGCTGGGGCAACGGCAGTTTGCTGGTCATGATGCTTGCGCTTGGCCTTTTCCTGATCGCCGGACGCCCGGCGCGGCGGATTAGCCCTTGACCCGTGCCGCGTAGCTTGCAAAAAGAACTGGTTCGAACGCTCACACCGAGGGGCGCTCGAAGTACCCCTTCGTCCCTATCAACGCGCCGAGGCTTCCTGTGGCCAAACTCAACTACGTCTTCACCAGCGAGTCGGTTTCCGAAGGTCATCCGGACAAGGTCTGTGACCGCATTTCCGACGCGATTGTCGACCTGTTTCTCGGCGCTGAGCCCCTCGCCCGCGTCGCGGTTGAAACCCTCACCACCACCAACCTGATCGTGCTGGCCGGCGAAGTCCGCGGCCCCGCCTCGATCACCAAGGCCAAGATCGAAGAGGTGGCGCGCCACGCCGTCAAGGACATCGGCTACGAGCAGGATGGCTTCCATTGGGCGAAGGCCGAGGTTCAGGTTCACGTCCATAACCAGTCGGCCGACATCGCGGTCGGCGTCGACGCCGCCGGCAACAAGGACGAAGGCGCGGGCGACCAGGGCATCATGTTCGGTTACGCCTGCAACGAGACCCCGGTGCTGATGCCGGCGCCGATCTATTATTCCCACAACATCCTGCAGTCGCTGGCCGAAGCCCGCCATTCCGGCGCCTCTCCGGGACTCGGGCCCGATTCCAAGAGCCAGGTCACCCTCCAGTACGAGAATGGCAAGCCGGTGCGCGCCACCTCGGTGGTGGTGTCGACCCAGCACGCCGAGAACCTCAGCCAGGAGGAAGTGCGCGAGATCGTCCGTCCGCACGTGCTCAACGTCCTGCCCAAGGGCTGGATGTGCCCCGAGGAGACCTTCTACGTCAACCCGACCGGCCGCTTCGTGATCGGCGGACCCGATGGCGACTCCGGGCTGACCGGCCGCAAGATCATCGTCGACACTTACGGCGGTGCCGCTCCCCATGGCGGCGGCGCCTTCTCCGGCAAGGATCCGACCAAGGTCGACCGCTCCGCCGCCTATGCCTCGCGCTATCTGGCCAAGAACGTCGTCGCCGCCGGTCTGGCCGACCGCTGCACCATCCAGCTCGCCTATGCCATCGGCGTGTCCAAGCCGCTGTCGGTCTATATCGACACCCACGGCACCGGCACGGTCGATGAGGACAAGCTGTCGCTGGTGCTCCAGCGGCTGGTCGATCTCAGCCCGCGCGGCATCCGCACCCATCTGGGCCTGAACAAGCCGATCTACGCCCGCACCGCCGCCTACGGCCATTTCGGCCGCATGCCCGATGCCGACGGCGGCTTCTCCTGGGAAAAAACCGATCTGGTCGACGACCTGAAATCGGCTCTCGGACTGTAATCAAGTAACGGGGTTCGGGGCCTCACGGCCCCGATCAGGGGTCCAGGGGGCAACGCCTCCTGGGCTTTTTTAATGCCATGACCGAACATTTCCAACTCTACGGACGCCGACACGGCCGGCCGCTGCGCCGCCATCGCTCGGAACTCCTTGAAACCCTGCTGCCGGTGGTTCGCCTGGAGCGGCCCGAACCGGGCAGTCGACTCGAGCTTGACCCGCTGTTCACCTCCCCGGTCGAGGCCGTCTGGCTGGAGGTCGGATTCGGCGGCGGCGAGCATCTGGCGGCCCAGGCGGTGGCCAATCCCGGCGTCGGGATCATCGGCTGCGAGCCCTTCATCAATGGCGTCGCCGGTCTGCTCGGCCACATCGAGCGCGAGGAACTGGCCGGGCGGGTGCGGGTGCTGGCCGACGACGCCCGCTTCCTGATCGACGCCCTGCCCGACGCCTCGATCGGCCGCGCCTTCGTGCTCTTTGCCGATCCCTGGCCCAAGAAGCGCCACTGGGAGCGCCGCTTCATCGGCCCGGCCAACCTCGACCGGCTGGCACGGGTGCTGAAGGACGGTGCCGAGTTGCGCCTCGCCAGCGATGATCCCGGCCTGGTCACCTGGATGCTCGATCACACCTGGCACCACCCAGCCTTCGAGTGGCTGGCCCGCAAAGCCGAGGATTGGCGCACGAGACCAGCCGACTGGCCCCAGACGCGCTATGAGCAGAAGGCGCTGGAAGCGGGGAGGAGGCCGGTGTTCCTCAGGTTTATGAGGCGGGAAAGGTAGGGCCAGGGCTCTGCCCTGGACCCGCCAAAGGCCGGGGGCCTTTGGGAACCGTTACTTCTCGAGTACGAAGCGACACAGGTCGGGCGTGACTTCGGGGCACACTCCGAACCATGCTTCGAAGCCGGGGACGGCTTGGTGGAGCAGCATGCCCAGGCCGTCGACGATGACAGTGCCGCGCGCCTGCGCCGCCGCCAGCAGGGGCGTGATCAACGGTGTGTAGACGATGTCGGTGACCACGGCGTCGGCCGGCAGATCGGTCAGATCAAGCTCAAGGGGCGACTGACCGGTCATGCCCAGTGTCGTGGTGTTGACCAGCAGCGCCGCTCCGGCCACGTCCGGCTCCGGTATCACCCGGATCGGGCCGCCGATATCCCCGGCCAGCGCCTCGGCCTTGGCGGCCGTGCGGTTGTGAAGCCGAACCTCCGGCACTCCGGCATCGACCAGCGCCGCCACCACCGCCCGCGCCGCGCCGCCGGCCCCAAGCACCAGCGCCGGCCCGCTCTCGGGCCGCCAGCCGGGCGCGCCTCGGCGCAAATTGGTGATGAAGCCATAAGCATCGGTGTTGCGGCCCTCAAGCAGACCATCCGCGCCGACGACGATGGTGTTGACCGCGCCGATCCGCCGCGCCACCGCATCCACCCGGTCCATGGCGCGCAAGGCCGCTTCCTTGTGCGGCACGGTGACATTGGCACCGCGAAACCCCAGCGCCGGCAGAGCGCGGATCGCCTGCTCAAGCCGCTCCGGCGGCACCGCCAGCGGCACATAGGCGCCATCGATGCCGTACTGGTCCAACCAGAAACCATGAAGCCGCGGCGACCGGGAGTGGCCGACCGGCCAGCCGATCACCCCCGCCAGTTTCGCCTTGCCGCTGATGATCATGATTTCAGCTCTCCGAGGTCACGCAAGGCGCCGAGCAGCGCCAGCAGCGGCATGCCCAGAATCACGAAATGATCGCCGTCGACGCGGGAAAACAACTGAAGCCCCGGCCCCTCGATGCGATAGCACCCGACCGTCCGGCAGACATCGGGGCCGGCGGCCGCCAGATAATCCTCACGATAGGCGTCGCTGAAAGGCCGCATGGTCAGGCTCGCCGAGTCGCAATGGCGCCAGAGCACCGTGTCATCGCGCACGATCGCCACCGCCGAAATCAGCGTGTGCGTGCGTCCGCGCAACCGGGCCAGCTGGCTGCGCGCCTCGGCCATCGACTCGGGCTTGTCGAACCACTCGCCCTCGCAGTCGAGCATCTGGTCGGAGCCGATGACCAGCGCGCCGGGATGCCGCGCAGTCACCGCCCGCGCCTTCAGTTCCGCCAGATCAAGAGCGATCGTGGCCGCCGCCGCCTGACCATCCCGCCGCTTGACCGCCGCCTCGTCGATATCGGCAGCATCGCACAGCGCCGCGACTCCGGCCTGCTCGAGCATCCGCCGGCGCGCACTTGAAGAGGAAGCCAGTACCACCGTCATCGCGGCTTTCCCGTCATCAGTCCGGCTTGATTTCAGCGGCCTCGCGATGCTGGGACAGCAGCATCAGGATTTCCGCCGCGGTCTCCTCGATCGAACGGCGCGAAACATCGATCACCGGCCAGCCCTTGCGCGCGAAAAAGCGCCGGGCCTCGGTAACCTCCTGCTTGATCGTATCGGGGTCGACATAATTACTGTCCACTGAGGGATTCAATAATCTCAGACGGTTGCGCCGAATCTGGATCAGGCGGTCGGGATCGTTGGTCAGGCCGACGATCAACGGGCTGACGATCTGGTCCAGTTCCGGCGGCAACGGACAGCCCGGAACAAAGGGAACATTGGCGGCCTTGACGCCGCGATTGGCCAGATAAATGCAGGTCGGTGATTTCGAGGTCCGTGACACCCCGACCAGCACGACATCGGCCTCGTGCAACTCCCAGGTCGCCTGACCGTCATCATGAACCAGGGCGAAATCCATGGCGTCCATGCGGCTGAAATATTCGGCATCGAGCATGTGCTGGCGCCCGGGTTGGCGCTGCGACTCGATACCGAGATAAGTCCCGAGGGCGCTGATCAGCGGATCCAGCACGGAAACGCAGGGCATTTGCATCTCCCGGCAAAAATCCTCGAGTCGCCGCCGCAAGGTTTCATCGACAAGCGTGAACATCACCAGCCCAGGGTTCGCGTTGATACCATCGAACACCATATCAAGCTGCCTGGGCGTGCGGACGAGATTCCAGAGATGTTCGTGTGGGTTTACATCGTCGAACTGACTCACACATGCGCGAGCAATACTGTTTACAGTTTCTCCTGTCGCGTCAGAAACCAGATGGACATGAAAGCTGCGCATTATCCACAGACCCCTGTGATCAAGTCGGCCCGATTTGGGGACGAATAAATTTGAGGGCAAACCATCCCCACCCGTCCATCCGTCCCAACCCAACTTGTACCCAAGAGGATAATTATCTGCCACAGTTTTGCGTCCTGTTAGCAGGTGCAACATGACAGAAATTATCCCCGGGATTCACCGGCGGGCCGGGCCTGCGAAACCAGGATTGCCAGCACTTATCCCCGGAAATCATCCACAGGTCGCATAGCGGCATGACCCGCCGAGTCGAATTGTGGATAAAAGCCGGCCAGCCATTAATCCCCAGCACTCACAGCCATCCACTATCCTCTTCCATAAAACTTATTAAAAAAATCTTAGGAAAAGGGGATTGCGTTTCGGAGAGAGGTTTGGCTTCCATAGGGCCGCTTCGTGATCCCTGCCGATGGAATGGTGCCTTGAGCGTCTCCCAAAAACCCTTTCTGGCCGCACTCGGTGGCAAGGTGCTTGATCGTCCGCCGTTTTGGTTGATGCGTCAGGCTGGCCGATATTTGCCGGAATACCGCAAGGTGCGCCAGCAGGCAGGAAGTTTCATAGATCTCTGTTTGAATTCTGAGCTGGCCTGCGAGGTTACCTTGCAGCCTCTTCGCCGCTACGGCATGGACGCGGCGATTCTGTTTTCAGATATTCTGATGGTGCCTTACGGGCTTGGTCAGAAACTCGACTATTTGGAAGGCGAGGGACCCAGGCTTGATCCGGTGACCAATGTCGCCGCCCTCGAACGCCTGACTGTTTCCAGGTTTCATGAAACTCTGGAACCGATCTACCAGACCGTGCGCACCATCGCCGGAGCAGTGCCCGATGGAACCGCGCTGATCGGCTTTGCCGGATCGCCCTGGACGGTGGCCTGTTACATGGTCCAGGGTGGCGGCTCGAAGGAATGGGAAAAGGTCAAGGGCTTCGCCTACCGCGATGGCAAGGGCTTTGATGCCCTGATTGCCCTTCTGGTCACGGTGACGGTCGAGTATTTATCGAAGCAGATCGAAGCCGGCGCCGAGGCTGTCCAATTGTTTGACAGCTGGTCGGGGATTTTACCTGCGGATCGCTTTCGCCGGTATGTCATAGAACCGACACGCGCAATCGTCGCTGCGCTGAAAGCCAAACATCCGACGGTTCCGGTGATCGGATTTCCCAGAAACTGCGGTGTGATGATTCAAGAGTATACGCAGGTAACCGGAATTGACGCGGTTGCGCTCGATACCACAGTCTGTCCGGTGTGGGCGGCCAGACATTTGCAGACCCTCAAACCGGTTCAAGGCAACCTGGACCCGATATTCGTTGCGGCGGGCGGAGAGTCGATGGTGTTGGCAACCGATGAAATCTTGCGCTCCCTGTCGGGCGGACCGTTTGTCTTCAATCTTGGTCATGGTGTTACCCAGGGAACTCCGCCTGAGCATGTGGCGATTCTGGCCGATTTGATCCGCGCTTGGCCCGACCGTCGATGAACGCCAGCGACGACAGAACCGCGATCGTGCTGTTTTCGATGGGTGGGCCGGACAGTCTGGATGCTGTCCGGCCTTTCCTGTTCAATCTGTTCAACGATCCCGCGATTTTGCGCTTGCCGCGCCTGCCCCGGTGGCTGCTGGCACACGTCATTTCCCGGCGGCGGGCACAGCCGGCGCGGGAAATTTACCGGCATCTTGGCGGCTGTTCACCCTTGCAGGCGAACTCCGAGGCTCAGGCCCGGGCGCTGGAAGCGGCCTTGGGCGGTTCCGACCGGGTGCGCTGCTTCGTCGCCATGCGCTACTGGCATCCCTTCGCTGATCAGGTGGTCCCAGCGGTCAGGTCGTACGATCCGGATCGGGTGATTTTGCTGCCGCTTTATCCCCAGTGGTCGACCACCACCTCGGCGTCTTCGGTCGCGGATTGGCAGCGCGCCTGCCGGCAGGCCGGATTTTCCCGGCCAACCCGGACGGTTTGCTGCTATCCCGACAATCCCGGTTTCATCGGCGCGCTAGCCAAACTGGCTCGTCCGCTGTACCGGGCCGCCGCCAACCATGGCAAGACCCGGGTACTGTTTTCGGCCCATGGTCTTCCCGAGAAGATCGTCGCTGCCGGCGATCCGTATGCTTGGCACTGCGAGCGCACGATCGCGGCCCTGGTGGCGGCGCTGGCAATTCCCGATCTCGACTGGGTCGGCTGCTACCAAAGCCGGGTCGGGCCGCTGAAATGGATCGGCCCCGAGACCGCCGCCGAGATCGCCCGCGCCGGCCGGGAAGGGGTTTCAGTGGTGGTGGTGCCGATCGCCTTCGTCTCGGAGCATTCCGAGACCCTGGTCGAGCTTGATGTCGAGTATCGCGCGCTCGCCGAACGCAGCGGGGTTCCGGCCTATCTGCGGGTGCCGACCGTTGGGGTCGATCCCGAATTCATCGCCGGGCTCGCCCGGCTGGTTCAGGAGGAGCCGGAAACCAAGCGTTGCCCTGCCAAGTTCGTGGGGTGCGGAAGCGAGGCGGGATGAGTTACGAGGTCGTCAAGGCGCTTCACATTCTCAGTGTCGTTTCATGGATGGCGGGCTTATTCTATTTGCCCAGGCTTTTTGTTTATCATGCCAGCGCGACTGTCGGATCGGAGCTGTCGGAAACCTTCAAGATCATGGAGCGCCGCCTGTATCGGGCGATTATGGGTCCGGCCAGCGTTGCGACCTGGGTATTCGGCATCTGGCTGATCTATCTGGTCCCGGCTTTTCTTTATGAGCCATGGTTTCACGTCAAGGCGGTGTTTATCGTGGTCCTGACTTTTCTTCATCATGCCATGGGGCGCTGGCGGTTGGCATTCGCCGAGGACCGCAATCTTCACAGCCACCGCTTCTTCCGGATCGCCAATGAGCTGCCGACCCTCTGTCTGCTGGTGATCGTCTTCATGGTCGTGTTGAAACCCTTCTAAACTGATCCCGGCGGCGGTGTCGCGGTTGACTTACCGGGGTTAATCCGATACCTATGGATTCGGCGGGCCACGACTGCCTCTTTCGTTGCGATTCATCCGCAACCCGGCCCGAACGACTCTCCGGCTCTGTCCCTGGGCCGATCTCAGAGCGTTTCCTCGATTCCCTTTATCCGCGCCCCTTCCTGAAGATATCCCTGCCACAGGTTGCTCGATGAATCTCCAAGAGTTGAAGTGCAAGACGCCGGCCGAGTTGCTGGCGTTTGCTGAAGAGTTGCAGATTGAAAACGCGAGCACCCTGCGCAAGCAGGATATGATGTTCGCGATCCTGCAACGGATGGCGGAAAACGACGTGCCGATCTATGGTGACGGCGTGCTCGAAATTCTTCAGGACGGCTTCGGCTTCCTGCGCTCGCCCGAGGCCAATTACCTGCCCGGCCCTGACGATATCTATGTCTCCCCCACTCAGGTCCGCCGTTTTGGCCTGCGCACCGGCGACACCGTCGAGGGTCAGATTCGCTCGCCCAAGGATGGCGAACGCTATTTCGCCCTCTTCAAGGTCAACAGCATCAACTTCGACACCCCGGACAAGGTTCGTCACCGGATCAACTTCGACAATCTGACGCCGCTTTATCCCGAGCAGCGCCTGAAGCTCGAGGTCGAGGACCCGACCAAGAAGAATTACACCTGCCGGGTGATCGATCTGGTTGCGCCGCTGGGCAAGGGGCAGCGCGCCCTGATCGTGGCGCCGCCGCGCACCGGCAAGACGGTGATGCTGCAAAATATCGCCCACTCGATCGCCCAGAACCACCCCGAGGTCTATCTGATCGTGCTGCTGATCGACGAGCGGCCCGAAGAAGTGACCGACATGGCGCGCTCGGTTCATGGCGAGGTGGTCAGCTCGACCTTCGACGAACCGGCGGTGCGGCACGTGCAAGTCGCCGAGATGGTGATCGAGAAGGCCAAGCGCCTGGTCGAGCACAAGCGCGACGTCGTGATCTTGCTCGACAGCATCACCCGTCTCGCCCGCGCCTACAACACCGTGGTGCCCAGCTCGGGCAAGGTGCTGACCGGCGGTGTTGACGCCAATGCCCTTCAGCGGCCCAAGCGCTTCTTCGGCGCCGCCCGCAACATTGAGGAAGGTGGCTCGCTGACCATCATCGCCACGGCGCTGATCGACACC
>CAIOBP010000145.1 GCA_903856295.1 uncultured Rhodospirillales bacterium
GGTTGAAGATCACCCAGTGCGAAGCGGCATCCCGCACGCTGTAGACCGCCCGCGATCAGTCGGAATCGGTGCCCGCCATCAATCGGATTGGCTGCCCGCGATCAATCGGAATGGCTGCCCGCCATCCGCCGGATTTCGCAGCCGACCCAAACATTTTCGCGTGCAATCCATACCGCGCATCCGATTTCTAGCACACGGGAGCGTCACCCATCACGCTCGATTTTCGACGCTGTGCCAGTTGCTGATTTGGCATCATGCCAATGGGCGGGCATTCACCGCAGCTGGATCACACTACGGTCCTCGAGGAAGCCGGTGGAACATCCAGAGGAGCGGATTGCCCCACGCAGCTCTTTTTCCTGTATACCCCTTTCGGTGTGAGGACAACGGTTCTATACTCTCATGATTAGTTTTGCCAGCTCCGGCAGATCGGCTAAATTTCAAAAAATGTGGATGTTATAATGCCGGTGCACATAAGCGATAAGAAGATTGTCGAATTAATGGTGTTGCCAGCCATTATCAGCGCAATTGTTATCGCCATGAAATCTGAAATTAATGTGGAGGATAAAGGCTTTTCGGCACTCGATCGAGTGATATCGTTGTTAGATGAATCTCTATGTGAGTTAGCTGATTACACAGCACCTAATCGTATTGAAAAGCTAACGCGACGCACAGAGAGACTGGTCAAGGATGCAGTTGTTAATCAATTTGATACGTTGCCGAGGGCCATTCAGTATCTAACAATGGCTAACCTAATTGTCGAACTTTCGAACGAGGATGTGATTTGCATTGGAGCTGAATCCCCCTTCTCAGAAGCATGGGATATAATGAGGTCTATATTTGGAGGTGTTATTGAACAGCAGCCAGAGATGGTTGATATCGCTGCTTTCGAGGTAAAGAAACTACGTGAGCGACTTGCATTTTTTGGTTTTTTTAAGCCATCTTTCTGAAATCAAATATGAATTTCTGTTGACCGCCAATTTTGGTGGCGCAAGGCTCTCTATGTAACTTACCCATGGAGAGTAAAATGACCAATAATTCAGAAGCACTTAAGCACGCTAAAAAGATTGCGGCATTGAATGATGCGCTTAGGATGCATGGGACAGGCGGACGGATAATGTTAACCTCTGGCATTCAAGCCCTTGGTCAAGCTGCCGTCAATGAGATATTAAACAAGGTCAGAACTTTCAGTGCATTCACAAAAGACAACGACCCGCATCAGGAACATGATTTTGCTTCTATAAATGTTGGCGGCAATAAAGTGTTTTTCAAGATCGATTATTATGATGCCAATCTTCAATATGCATCACCTGATCCAGCCGATGCATCAAAGACGTGTCGAGTTATGACCATCCTTTTAGCCGACGAGTATTAAGCTCTCGATTGACTTGCGCTGTGTTCCATCATTAAAAGATATGGACGACTCCTATGCGGAGCCGTCCATATATAAGATTCTATTTTCCCGCCTTCACGGTGACTGCCTTCTGGCCCTTCTTGCTGCGATTCAACGATGATAACTGAGCATCAAGATCGCCGCTTTTTGCGGCTTCAACGACACCATTGAGTACCGTGATAACGTCCTCAATGCTCGACGCAATGATCGCTTCGGCGAATAATGCTGAGGCTCCATATCTGAGCATAACGACATAACGATTGCCATCCTTGCTCCACCACTTCTTGAACCTCAATGATCTTTCGATCAGCACTCCACTTTCCTTATCCTTTCGAACTCCAGTTCGAATGTACGGTCGGTTTGCGAGTTCCGCCTCAATGGCTTCGATCTGGAGGTGAACCCCCGTAACAAATCGATCGCGCCGATGCATGATGGGATTCTGCTGCTTAGTGGCGGCTCCGATTTGAAACTTACTAAGGACGCTGCTCTTCTTTAGTATCGCTGCGAGTTCCATGTGGCTCTCCATGTGTTATAAAGTGCCAATACGGTATGCTCGCCGCGCCATATATCTATATAAATCTGAGTAAGAACCTTGCGATGTTTGATGGTGTCATAAATTAAAATAAGGCGCACTTATCGGACTTCTCGTTCCTCCGATCGCTTTCCTCATAATCAAGAATGGTGTTGTCCCTTTGTAGGACGCAAAGCCGGCTGCAAGTTTATCCAATAAAAAAAGCCGACCACCCAGTTTCCAGGATGCTCGGCTTTCATATTGCTTCGTTTTGAGGGGTCGGCTGATTACATTCAAGTGGTGGGTTCAATGCCTAACCCGGCCTTTTTAGCGGCATTCGCGGCTCTGTTGTCCCTGCGCTTCTTTTCGATCGCAGTAAAGTTTGCATCAAGTTTCCCAGCATTAGCTGCGCCGATCAGGCCGTTTAGATACTTGATCACAGCATCCCAACTGTTGAGTGCAAGAGATGGGAAAAGAAGCGAATTGCCATAATACGAACTTACAACCAGGGCTCCGGTCTTGTAGACGAACCACTTTGATGGTTTGCCGCGTGATGGTGGGGCTAGCTTTTCGGAATCCTTTACATCTAATACCGGGCCATCAACACCGTGCTTTTCTGTAATCGTATGAATCTTTGCTGCCTCATCAGCAAAACCGATTTGCTTGCGAACTTCGGCGATAAACGCTTGCGCCGGGGATTTCCCTCCTGATCTGGCTTGCGTCTTCTTAACTTCTACCTTCACAATATTCTGAGATATTCCAATCTCACCGATCAGTTCTTCTAATGTGAATTCTGTCATGACATGCTCCTTGGGGCGGGCGTCTCGGTCCGACCACCATATCTTGTGTGTCTGGTGAAAGTCAATGGCTCTGCTAGCTTATTTTAGCAACACTTCCGTTTGTCCACTTCTGCATGTGCTCGTTCACGTTCTGCTTGGTTTTCATATTCAAATCAACCTGCTTTAGGGCTCTGCTATTTTATAGCAAATGTCGTGATCAGACGAGTTTTGTGATGTCATATGGTTGCAGCTTTCTCGATATTGGCGCCCAGCAATGATGGCGCACTATCTCTTTTTGGAGTGCTCATTTAGACTTGTTACAAAGAAGCTTTCGGAGGTTGTGAACCGCGTAGAGGTTTCCTAAGAGCGTATGGCGTTGTGCCTTGCTATCCATTCAGAAGCTCTTAATCTCATAGTTATAATGACCAAAATCGAAATGTCGCAGCTATTGGGTTTGACTGTCTTGGGAGGCTATATTAATATCATGAAGTGCTAGCTGCTGCGTTGGGTGTGCCCTGTGTTCCCTTTGCAACAAAGAAGTGCATTTTATACGCTCTTTTATACGCTCTAAAAAATGCCCGAAATTCAATAGCTTAAGGGGTAAGGCAATGTATCGCGATAATTCGCTGATGCCCAAGGAGGCGCTGCGCCTCACCGTGCTCGGCACCCTCATTCTGGGCGGCAGGCTGCGCTATGGCGACCTCGCGGCGGCGGTTCGGCATTTCACCGGCCGCATCGTCGGCCCGTCCCTGGACCTGATGGGCACCTCGCTGGAAATGCTGCGCTACGAGGGCTTGATCGAGGCGGTCGAGGGCTCGGGCATGGAGGACAACGCCCTGCTCGGCGCCACCGCCGCCGGCCGGCGCGAGTTCGAGGCCCTGATGGCCGCCACCGTCCGCGCGCCCTCCGCCGACGACGTCAACAAGCTGGTGATCACGCTCAAGCTGCGCTTCCTCCACCTGCTGGACCGGCCGGCGCAACTGGAGCAGATCGACGCCCTGACCGCGCTTTACGAAACCGAACTCGCCCGCCTCACCGATCTCGCCCGCCATCATGCCGGCGCGCCCGGCCTGCTGGTGCCGTGGCTGGAACACGATATCGCCCAACTCGGCTCCCGGCTCGGCTGGTTCCGGGCGCTGCACGCCCGGCTTCTCGGCGCCACCGGATAAGCTCACGGACCGGTCCGGGGCAAGATACGGTCATCTCCGTAAAAACTTAGCCCCGAAACCCTGCGAGCTCGTGTACACTCGGCGCATTCGTTCGTCCAACACGGCTGGTCGTCATGTCTGCCAAAATCTCGGAAGAATATCTCGAAGATCGCCTGCGCATCGAGTTCATGGATGATGCGCGGGACCGCCTCCAGCGGATGTACGACGCCCTCGACCGGGCCTCCTCCGGCAAGCTCTCCGCCACCGAGGTGATTTCCGCCCTGCGGGTCGACATCCATAGCCTCAAGGGCAGCGGCACGGCCTTCGGCTATCCCGCGGTCGGCTTGGTCGCCCACCGGATGGAGGATTATCTCAACGGCCTGTCTCACTTCAACGAACGCCAGACCACCGACATCAACGCCTTCCTCGACCGGATTTCTCAACTGGTCGACCGCAGCACCCAGCCGGAGCTGGCCGAGACCAACCAGATCCTGCGCGCCCTGCCGACCCGCTACGTCTTCGATATCAAGGACGTCGAGGTCCGCAACGTCGAGATCATGGTGGTGACGCCGTCCAAGGTGGTGGCGAGGAAGGTCGGTACTGAACTCGCGGCCTGCGGCTTCCGCTCGGTGACGGTCCAGGACCCCGTCGAGTCGATCGGCATCGCGGTCCGGGTGCCGCCCGACATGCTGATCGCCGCCATGGTGATGGACGGGCTGTCCGGCCTCGACCTCATTCGCGGCCTGCACGCCATGTCGGTGACGCGCAAAGTGCCGATGGCGCTGCTGACCAGCCTCGATCTCGACAACGCCGCCCTCAAGGACGTCCCTCAGGGCGTCGCCGTGATCCGCCTCGGGCCGAAATTCTCCGAGGACATCGCCGCCACCATCACCCGCTTCAATCTGGGGTGAACGGCTGGTCGGGCGACCAGTTCGCCTCGCTGCCCGGCGGATAGCCCGCGGGATTGCCGGCCGGAGGAAAGTCGCTCTGGCCGCGCCGCGCGTCGAAGTCGGCCAGCGCCCAGCGAACGGTCGGGAAGGCCAGTTTGAGCCAGGGAATGTCCGCCCACTCGAACAGCCCGACCTCCAGGCTCTCGATGCCCGCCGCGATCTCGGGCGACAGCAGGCGGGCGCGATAGAAGAAATGCACCTGGCTGATCCGGGGCAGCTGATAGATGCCGAGCAGCGCCCCGATCTCGATGGTGGCGCCGGCCTCCTCGTGAGCCTCGCGCGCCGCGCCCTCGAGGGTGGTCTCGTTTTCCTCCATGAAGCCGGCGGGCAAGGTCCACAACCCCCGGCAAGGCTCGATCGCCCGGCGGCACAGCAAAATCCGCCCCTGCCACTCGGCCACGCTGCCGACCACGATCAGCGGATTGCGGTAGGCGACATACTGGCATTCCGGACAAACCAGCCGCTCCCGGTCGTCGCCGGGAGGCACCATGCGGACGCGCGGGCCGCTCTCAGTCATCGATCACCTCGACATCCACCGAAACCGCCAGCCTCTGGCGGGCGCCGCCGCCCAGGATCACGCCGCGCACCGGACTGACATCGTCATAGTCGCGGCCCCAGGCCAGAGTGATGAAGTCGGCGTCGACCAACCGGCCATTGGTCGGACACAGGTCGACCCAGCCATCGCCATCGCCGCCGACCCAGGCCGCAACCCAGGCGTGGCTGGCGTCGGCCCCGACCAGCCGGGGCCGGCCCGGCGGCGGCAGCGTGCGCAGATAGCCGCTGACATAGCGCGCCGGCAGGCCGAGCGAGCGCAGGCAGCCGATGGTGAGATGGGCGAAATCCTGACAGACGCCGCGCCGCTTGGCCAACACCTGGTCAAGGGGCGTCGACACCGTGGTCGCGGTGGGATCGAAGGCGAAGTCCTTGTTGATCCGGGTATTGAGATCGAGCAGGGCCAGGCCGATCGGGCGGCCGCGCGGAAACGACGGCGCCGCGTACTCCAGCAGATCGCGGCTGCCCCGGACCAGGGTGCTGTCGAACACGAACTGGCCGATGGCGCTCGCCTCGTTGGGACCGGCGAGCGAGCGGGCGAGGTGGCGCAACCGGTCCCACGACTGTGTCATCTCCGGACGGAACCGCGGCGGCGGGCGCACCTCGATCTCGATTTCGCTGGTCACCTCCAGCAACCGGTGCGGCTCCTGAACCACGACATAAGAGACCGGATTGCCGAAATAATCGCAGTGATCCGTGCGCACCGCCGGCACCGGCGCAACCGTTAGCTGTAGGCGCCGACAGCGTTGCAGAGAGTGACTGCGCGGCGCCAAATGCAACAGGTGGTGCGACACCGGCACATCCTCGCCATAGTCGTAGCGAGTGCTGTGACGGGCGCGATAGCGCACCGGAGGGGCGGCCTCCTCAGGCCGATCGAGCAAAGGCATGGCTGAAAAAGGCATGGGCCAGGAGGTTGGAGACTTCCGGCAGATTAGCCGCCAGATGATCGAGGGTGGTACGCAGCAACGCGCCGTTGCGCACCAGATCGGGATGGGTCAACGCCTCGCGGGCGTCGCTGACGATGGCCACCGCCGTCGCGGTCGGATTGTGGATGGTGGCGCTGCGCCGGGAGTTCTCGGACAACTCGGCCAACTGATCGCGCAGGATGGTGAGCTGGAAGGCCAGCGCCCGCGGGTTCTCGGCATCAACCAGCAACAGTTGCAGTACCGGGGCCTTCTGCACCGTCGCGAAATAGCGTTCGCGGTAGGTCATGAAGCTCTCGGCCAATTCCAGCAGCACCTCGAGGGCGGCAGACAGCGAGGTCGCCTGATTGCCATCGACCGGGCGGACGGCGTCGGCGACGCGCAAACCGCGCATCATCGACACCACCTGAGTCGCCCGCTCCAGGCGCCGGCCCATGGTCAAAAAACGCCAGCCCGGCCCGCGCATCATGCTTTCCTGCTCGAGGCCGAACAGGGCGGCGAAGCTGGTCACCAACTCATCGAGCGGCTGAAGCATCGCCGCCCCCTCGCACGGACCGGCCGGACCATGGCTCTCCCGGTCGAGTTGGGTGATGACCCGCCACATATCCCGGGACAGCCGGTCACGGACACTATGAGCGGCGCGGTACAGGCGCTGTACGTTGGCACGGACACTGTTGGGATGGTCGGGATCGAAGATCGCCGCGGCCAACGCCGGCAGCAACTCCCGCACCGAAGTCTCCCGCGTCCCGAGATCGGCGGGAATCAGGCCGTGCCAGACCAGCAGGCGCAACAACGGGTCCAACTCGTCGCTGGCACCGGGAACCGAGCCGTCGAACAGCCGGGTGGCGCTGCCACGCAGCAGCCGTACCGCGCCGTCGGCCCGCTCGGCATAGCGGCCAAGCCAGAACAGGCCGTCGGCGACCCGGCTCGGCAGATCGCCGGCCGTGCCGCGCAGTTCGCCCCGCAACTCGATCGCCCGGGCCTCGGCGGCGGCGCGCAAATCCTGGCCGGCCGCCTGCTTGACGCTGAACAAGTCCTGGTGCCGCTGTGGCGCCAGCACCCAGGTATCCTTGCTGCCACCGCCGCTGTGCATCGAAACCACCAGCCGCCCCGGCTCGGGCGCGACCCGGGTCAAGCCGCCGGGCATCACCTGATAGCGCCCGCCCCCGACGGCGGCGGCATACACCCGCAGCACCACATGGTGGGCTTGCAGGCCGCTGCCCTGCCAGACCGGCGCGGTCGACAGCACGATCCGCTCCTGACCGACATAATCCCACGGGCGCTGGCGCACCGCTTGTTTCAACTGTTCCTTGCGGGCAGCGCTGAGGTTTTCGCCGAAGATCGGATCGAGCACGACCTCGCGATTGGCGCCCTTGATCACCAAGCGGTCGAGATTGTCGAGGACATGGGCCAGTTCGGCATCCTGGCCGCACCACCAACTGGCCACACTGGGCAGCTTCAGCTCCTCGCCCAGCAGATGGCGACACAGCGACGGCAGGAACGACTTGAAGGACATCGATTCCATCAGGCCGCTGCCGAGGGCGTTGACCACCACCACCGAGCCGGCCCGCACCGCCTGCAAAAGACCGGCGACGCCGAGCGAACTGTCGGCGCGCAACTCCAGCGGATCGCAGAAATCATCGACCAGCCGGCGCAGAATGATATCCACCGGCTCCAGCCCCGAGAGGGTCTTGAGAAACACCCGGCGGTCGCGCACGGTCAGATCCTCGCCCTCGACCAGCGTGAAGCCGAGATGCCGGGCGAGATAGGCGTGCTCGAAATAGGTCTCGGTATAGGGGCCGGGGGTGAGCAGGACCACCCGCGGCTGGCCGCGCCCCGGCGCCAGCGCCAGCAGCGCGTCGCGAAAGGCGTTGAAGAACGGCGCCAACCGCTCGACCTGACAGTAGCGGTAGGTTTCCGAGACCACCTGACTGAGCACCGCCCGGTTTTCCAGGGCATAGCCGGCACCCGACGGGGTGTTGGTGCGGTCGCCCAGCACCCACCAGCTGCCGTCGGAGTCGCGCACCAGATCCACGGCGTAAAAGTGTAAATACTGATTCGCTGGCACCGGCACGCCATGGCAGGCCCGGCGGAATCCCGGGTCGGCATAGATCAGCGAAGCCGGCAGCCGCCCCGAGCGCACCAGGGTCTGGGGGCCGTAAAGATCGGCGAGAAAGGCGTTGAGCAGCTTGGCGCGCTGACCCACCCCCTCCTCGATCTGCCGCCATTCCTCATGGGGAATCAGCAGCGGCACCAGATCCAGCGGCCAGGGACGCTCGATCCCCTGGGGGTCGCCATAGACATTGTAGGTGACGCCGTTCTGACGCAGCAGCCGCCGGGCGCTTTCCCAGCGTTCGGCCATGCGGTCGGCATGCATGGCGCCCAGGCTGGATAGGAACATCTTCCAGTGCGGACGCATCCGCCCCTGGCCGGTGACCATCTCGTCAAACGGCGAATCGGGACGGCCATAGGCAACGCCCGTTACGTGAGGAAGGTCGGAATCGGAATTGCTCAAGGGTTTCAGGTCACAAAATCGCCACAGGACGCGCGGGACGCCAGTATGCCCGACGCGCGCGGGCCGGGCCAGCCTCAAACACCACGGAACAAACACCGGCCAAAAAACAAGGGAGCCCGAAGGCTCCCTTGTCCCGTGATCGAGCGAAGCCCGATCGATATCGAACGACCAGCCGCGACGGGCGAACCCGCCGCGGCGATCGGCAGTCCAGCATCAGCTGATGTGCAGAGCCGCCAGGATGGCGAGCAGCAGCAGCGCAACGATGTTGGTGATCTTGATCATCGGATTGACCGCCGGGCCGGCGGTGTCCTTGTAGGGATCGCCGACGGTGTCACCGGTCACGGCCGCCTTGTGAGCTTCCGAACCCTTGCCACCATGGTTGCCTTCTTCGATGTACTTCTTGGCGTTGTCCCAAGCGCCGCCGCCCGAGGTCATCGAGATGGCGACGAAGATGCCCGTGACGATCACGCCGAGCAAGCTGGCACCCACCGCGCTGAACGCCGCTTCGGTGCCGGCAGCGGCCCGAACCACGAAGAACAGCACCACCGGAGCGAACACCGGCAGCATCGACGGGATGATCATTTCGCGGATCGCCGACTTGGTCAGCAGATCGACCGCACGACCGTAGTCGGGCTTCGCGGTGCCTTCCATGATGCCGGGAATTTCACGGAACTGACGACGGACTTCGACCACCACCGAAGCGGCGGCGCGACCAACCGCGGTCATGCCCATGGCGCCGAACAGGAAGGGCAGCATGCCGCCGATGAACAGACCGATCACCACGTAGGGATCGTTCAGCTCGAACTTCACGTTCAGGGTCGGGAAGTAGTACTTGAGGTCCTGGATGTAGGCGGCGAACAGCACCAGCGCGGCGAGCGCGGCAGAACCAATGGCATAGCCCTTGGTCACGGCCTTGGTGGTGTTGCCGACGGCGTCCAGAGCGTCGGTGATGACGCGGACTTCCTTGGGCAGGTGGGCCATTTCGGCAATGCCGCCGGCATTGTCGGTGACCGGGCCGAAGGCGTCGAGCGCAACGACGATACCGGCCAGCGCCAGCATCGAGGTGGCGGCGATGCCGATGCCGAAGATGCCCGCCAGATTGAAGGCGATGATGATCGCCGCGCAGATCACGATCACCGGCAGAGCGGTCGACTCCATGGAGACGGCCAGACCCTGGATGATGTTGGTCGCGTGACCGGTCTCGCACGCCTTGGCGACGCTTTTCACCGGACGGAAGTCGGTCGAGGTGTAGTACTCGGTGATCCAGCACAGCAGGCCGGTGACGCCGAGGCCGACCACCGAGCACAGGAACAGCGACATGCCGGTGAAGGCAAGGCCGGTGTTGGTGACGATCACGGTCTTGAGGCCGATGGTCGCGATGATGGCCAGGAAGATCAGGCCAAGCGAGATCACGGCGGCGTAGATCAGGCCCTTATAGAGGGCGCCCATGATGTGGTTCGACGGGCCGAGCTTCACGAAGAAGGTGCCGGCAACCGAACCGATGATGCACACGCCGCCGATCAGCAGCGGGTAGAACATCAGCTTGGACTGGGTTTCACCGGTGAAGAAGATCGCGGCCAGCAGCATGGTCGCGACGATGGTCACAGCGTAAGTCTCGAACAGGTCCGCCGCCATGCCGGCGCAGTCACCGACGTTGTCGCCAACGTTGTCGGCGATCACGGCCGGGTTACGGGGATCGTCCTCGGGAATGCCGGCTTCGACCTTACCCACGAGGTCCGCGCCGACGTCCGCACCCTTGGTGAAGATGCCGCCGCCGAGACGGGCGAAGATCGAAATCAGCGAAGCGCCGAAGCTGAGGGCGACCAAGCCTTCGAGAATGCCACGGGTTTCGACCCCAGCGTTCAGCAGAACGCCATAGTAGCCGGTAACACCGAGCAGACCGAGGCCGACCACCAGCATGCCGGTGATGGCGCCCGACTTAAAGGCGAGATCCAAGCCATTGGCCAAGCCAACGGTGCAGCCCTGGGCGACACGGACGTTTGCCCGCACCGACACGTTCATGCCGATGAAGCCCGTCAGGCCCGAAAGCACCGCGCCAATCATGAAACCGACCGCAGTCTTGGCCCCGAGGGTCAAGCCCAGAACGATGGTCACGACGATGCCGACCATGGCGATGGTGGAGTACTGCCGGTTGAGGTAAGCTTTCGCACCCTCCTGAACCGCCGCAGAGATTTCCTGCATGCGCGCGGTGCCGGCATCCGCCGACATCACCTGCTTGCTTGCATAGGCGCCATACGTGACCGCCAGCAGGCCGCAGAGGATGACGAAGACAAATGCAACGATCATCGATTCCCCCAAATGATTTTTAGAACCTTCCCTTCACCGGGCACGCCACCACGACGGACAGCGACCCGGCCGGGAACTGAGTCGGCGCAGCATGCCGGAGCAAACTCCACATTGCAACGATTCCGACTCGTCGCCACCCAAGAAATCAATCAGGGTTTTTCCGCATCTGCTCAAAGCCGGCGCTGCTGCAGGGTCTGAATCAGCACATCCGTGACCGCGCCCTTGCCGAAGAACTGATCGCTAACGGCTTGAAGCCGCTTCTTGAGCGCCGGAATGCTCACCAGCGAACCGGTCAGGACTTCCCCATCCTCGATGGCGCTGTAAACAGTGGTCATGAAAGTGTCGGTGACCCGGGGCATCCGGCCCGACACACTGTCGACCACCGCCTGATCCCGGACCTGAAGCACGATCACCAGGGTAATGGCCTGCTCGACCCGCTCGGCGCCGACCACCGGCACCACGAAAGGCGGGACCCGCAGATAAATCGGCGACGGCGGCGGCGGCGGCTTGACCGGCTTCTCAACCTCGGCAGGAGGGGGGGAGAGAAATTTGGTGTAGGCGTAATAGCCGCCCCCGGCCGCGGCGAGCAGCAGCAGCGCACCCACCACCAGGAGAACGATACCCTTCATGGCCGGTCCCGCCTCTTTTTCAGGTCCAGGAAGGCTACAGGGCCGGCAAGGCGAAAAAAAGGCCCATGCTCAGGAAAAGTGGCTCCAGCCCCGCGCCCCCGGCGCCAGCGCCCGTCCGGCGCCATCGAGCACCGCAACCCGGCCCGCCGGTCCGTCTTCCAGCCGGCCGATTTCGGTGATCGCGACTCCGAGGCGCGCCGCCAGCCCCTCCAGTTCGGCCCGGCGCGCGGCCGGCGCGCTGAAGGCCAGTTCGTAATCGTCGCCGCCGGCCAGAACCGCCGCCAGCAGGTCGGGACGGCGCGCCAGCAGGGCGCGGACCGGGGCCGACAGCGGCAGGCGGGCGCTGTCGATCACCGCCGCGCAGCCGCTGACCTCGCAGATATGCCCGACATCGGCGATCAGCCCATCGGAGACATCGAGCATCGCGCTGGCCAGCCCCCGCAAGGCCTGCCCCACCGCCAGACGCGGCTCGGGCCGGCGCAAACGGGCGATCAGGACGGCGCGGTCCTCCGGGGCGGCCAGGGAGTCGTCGAGGTCACCCAGCACGAATTTCAGGCCAAGCGCGGCGTCGCCGATGGTGCCGGTGACGAACAGCAATTGCCCGGCCGGCGGGCCGCGCAGCCGGCGGAACAGCGCCTGACCGGCCGGAACCAGCCCGAGCGCCGACACCGCCAGGGTGACCGGTCCCCGAGTCGCGACAGAGTCGCCGCCAATCAGAGGAATGCCATACCGGCGCTGATCCTCGCCCAGCCCGGCGGCGAAGGCCGCCAGCCAGCCCTGATCGAGGTCGCGCGGCAGCGACAGCACCAGACTATAGCCGAACGGCTCGGCGCCCATCGCCGCCAGATCGGACAGGTTGGTGCGCAACAGCTTGGCCGCGATGTCGGCCGGCGGATCGGTGTCGAGAAAATGAACCCCCGCGACCATGGCGTCGGTGGTGATCACCAGCTCATATCCCGCCGGAACCGTCAGCAGCGCGGCATCGTCGGTCAGACCAAGCGCGCCGGGACAACCGGCGGCCAGCGGCGCGAGATAGCGCCCGATGCGACCGAACTCGCCGAGCGGCGGCTCAGGGGGCGTCATCGCCGGAGTCCGGCCGGGTCAGCTCGTCGGCGCGCAGCCGGTGGGCGAGATGGTCGAGGACGCCGTTGATCACCCCGGCCTCGCGTCCGGCGTAGAACGCCTTGGTCACCTCGATATATTCGGTGAGGATGATTCGCGGATGGATATCGGCGTGGCTCAGCAATTCGAAGGCGCCGGCCCGCAGAATCGCACGCAGCAGCAACTCCAGCCGGTCGAGCGGCATCTTGGCGTCGAGCGCCGCCGAGAGCATGGCGTCGATGTCGCCCCGCCGGCCGCTGGCGCCGCGCACGATGGCGGAAAACAGCACCGGGTCCGCGGCGACATAGGAAACGCCGTCGACCTCATGGCCGAGCCGGTGCTTGGCGAACTCCGACAGCACCGCCTCCGGCGCGCCGTTCACCAGTTCGATCTGGTAGAGCGCCTGAACCGCCGCCAGCCGGGCGGCACTGCGCCGCGCCTTGGCGGAGCCGGTTCCGGAGCGGGCACGGCGTCTCGCAGGTTTGGACGTGGTGGTCATGAGATCCTGAAGTCAGCGCGGATAAAGACGGAACTGGCGTTTCAACTCCAGCATGTCGAGGCAGGCGTTGGCGGCGGCGGCGCCCTTGTTCTTGTGCTTGACCGACGCGCGCATCCAGGCCTGCTCGCGATTCTCGACCGTGAGAATGCCGTAGCCGACGGCCAGGGTGTAGGTCAGCGCCAAATCCTGAAGCCCGCGGGCGGACTCGGAGCAGACATAATCATAATGCGTGGTCTCGCCGCGAATCACGCAGCCGAGCGCGACGTAGCCATCGAAGCGCCGCCGGCCCGAATAGAAATCCATCGACTTGATGGCATAGCGGACCGCTGCCGGAATCTCGAACGCCCCGGGCACCGAGACGCGCTCATAGGTGGCGCCGACGCCGTCGATGACGGCCACCGCGCCCCGGACCAGCTCATCCGCGATATCTTCGTAAAAGCGGGCTTCGATGATCAGAATGTGGGGCGCGTCAGCCATTGGCGGAGACCTTCCTCGCTGCCGACAGCGCGGCGTCGACCGCGATCGGCTGGTGATCGACCACCGTCAAGCCATAGCCTTCAAGCCCGACGATGGTTTTGCGGTGGTTGGACAGCAGGACCATGTGCCGGACTCCGAGGTCCAGCAGAATCTGGGCACCGACGCCGTAATCGCGCAACTGCCCGCCGACGGCCTCGGCGCCGCTGAGCCGGGCCCCGAGTCTGGCGGCCAGCGACGTCTCCGGCGGTTCGCACAGCAGCACCACGACGCCGCGCCCGGCGGCGCCGATGGTGGCCATGGCGGCCTGAAGATTGACCGCGCGGCCGCCGCTGGACTCGGCCAGCACATCGTCGAGCAGGTCGTGGGTGTGCATCCGCACCAGCACCGGCGCGCCGTCGGCGACCTCGCCCTTGACCAGGGCGAGATGCTCGATTCCGGAAATCGAGTTGACGTAGCTGACCAGCCGCCAGCGCCCGCCGTAGCGGCTGTCGATGGTGGTGTCGAGGGTCCGCTGGATCAGGGTCTCGGTGCGGCGGCGATAGGCGATCAGGTCGGCGATGGTGCCGATTTTCAGGCCGTGATACTGGGCGAACGGCACCAGATCGGGCAGGCGCGCCATGGTGCCGTCGTCATTGATGATCTCGCAGATCACCCCCGCCGGACTCCGCCCGGCAAGGCGCGCGATATCCACCGCCGCCTCGGTGTGGCCGGTCCGGACCAGCACGCCGCCATCGCGCGCCACCAGCGGAAAGATGTGGCCAGGGCTGACGATGTCGTGGGCGCCCTTCTCGGGATCGATGGCCACCGCCACCGTGCGCGCCCGGTCGGCGGCGGAAATGCCGGTGCTCACGCCCTCGCGCGCCTCGATCGAGGTGGTGAAGGCGGTCTGGTGGCGGGTCTGGTTGTGCCGGGTCATCAGCGGCAGGTTCAGCCGCTCGACCCGCTCCTTGTCCATGGCCAGGCAGACCAGCCCGCGCCCGAAGCGAATCATGAAGTTGATCGCCTCGGGAGAGGCGGCGTCGGCCGGAATCACGAGGTCGCCCTCGTTCTCGCGATCCTCGTCGTCGACGAGGATCACCATCCGGCCCTTGCGGGCTTCCTCGATGATCTCCTCGGAGGACGAGAGCGCGCTCAGCAACTCGCCGCTCACAGCGCTTCGCCGAGGCGCGCCACATAGCGCGCCAGCATGTCCACCTCGAGATTGACCGTCTGTCCCGGTTTCATGGTGCCGAACGTCGTGCATTGTTGAGTATGAGGAATGATGTTGATGGAAAAGCGGCTGCCCGCCACTTCATTGACGGTGAGAGAGACGCCGTCAAGGGCGACGCTGCCTTTCACCGCGATAAATCGCGCGAGTGCCTTTGGCGCCTCAAACTCGAAGCGCAGGCTTTCGTTGGCCGGGGTCAGCGAAACCACCGTCGCCACCCCGTCGACATGGCCGAACACCAAGTGGCCGCCCAACTCGTCGCCAAGCCGGAGCGACCGCTCGAGATTGACCGGCGTCCCGTCCCGCCAACCGCCCAGGGTCGTGCAGGCCAGGGTTTCGTCGGAAGCCTGGACCGCGAACCAGCCGGGCTCGCGCGCGACCACGGTCAGGCACACGCCGTTGTTGGCGATCGAGGCGCCAAGCGGCACCGCCGCCATGTCCATGTCGGTGGCGATGGTGAAGCGGCTGTCGCCCGAGCGCTCGATGGCGGCGACACGGCCGATATGCGTGACGATTCCCGTGAACATGGCGGACACCTTAGCAGCTTGGTTGGCGCGCGGCCATGTAAAGAACCGAAACCCGGCGCAACGGCAAGAGAGAAACGCGCGGGAGACACCCCAAATTCGACGGGACACCCCCGGCGCTCAGACATGGCGCCGAGTCCCGCCCTCCGCCCCGCCACCCGCGGCGAGTCTGCGCGCCGGAATCAAGAAATAGACCGGGGATTTCACCCCGACCGATCTGAATATGGAACCTGCAATAGCTTCCACCCGCGATACGCCACAACAGGATGTGCACAAATATCAATCAGGGAAGGTAAATATATGATTAGTCATGCGGAATAATGATCGCCATGAGTGACACGAACATTGGTTTTGATCGGAACAGCCATCCACATCCCGATCAGCCCGCCGCCCCGTTTCCGGCAACAATTCCCCGGCAAGACCGCCGATGCCTCGGTGATTTAGTTCTGGTGCCAACAGAGAATTTATCACAGCCCATTATTAACCAAACAATGAATTTCGCTTGATTGCCAAACACGCCCCTTATTTTCCAGAGATAATCATTGAACCCTGGTTCGTTTCGGCCGCGCAGCCGCAGGGTGTTGATCGGCACTTGATGACGTAAGCTGCAATGGTATCACTCCTTACAACGGAGGTATTACCTGTTTATTTTGCCCTTGACCTTAAAATGGATAATGTGCAATTGGCAGTAGCGAGGCTGGGGAGCTGACGGTTTCCGAGTCTATTCCGGTCGACCTGTTTTTTTGTGCGCAAGGTCGTTTACCAATTTCCCGGCATTCTTGGTTAACGCCAATGCCGGCGGACCCGCCAGACGGGATTTCGGGTTCTGTTTCGGTTTCTCTGGCAAAATGAGGGGATGGTTCCGTGAAAAGGAGAGCGCGGGGAAAAGGCGAGGGCACCAACGAGGTCGACGTTCTCGTCGGGCAACGGTTGCGCGAACTTCGCATGCTGGCCGGTTTGAGCCAGAGCGATCTGGCGTCAACCATCGGCTTGACTTTCCAGCAGCTGCAAAAATACGAGCGGGGCGTCAACCGGATTTCCGCCAGCAAGCTGTATCTGCTGTCCCGGTACCTTAACGTCCCGGTCTCTGCCCTGTTTGCCGACATGGACGGGGCAAAACCCGAGGACGTGTCAACCAGCCCCCCGCAAGTCCCGGCCTCGGGAGAACCGAGCGACGCCCAGTTGCGCTCCCGCGAAGCGCTGGTCCTGGCCCGGCACTATATGCGCATCAAAGATATACCCCGACTCCGTCGGGCGGCGAAAAACGGCGCTTGCGTGGTGATTCGTGAAGGATTCTAATGTGCTTCATGATTCGCGGCAATTTCCTAACCCCTGAGCAACGGCGATCCCTGACGATCCTGGCGCGGAAGGCCACA